>JACKII010000005.1 GCA_020638555.1 Alphaproteobacteria bacterium
CAGTTGCTCTACCGACTGAGCTACGGGCCCGTGTCCAGGGGAGCCGCGACCATACTCAGAATGGCCGCGGGGTCAATGGCGGATGCAACCGCCGCGACGCTCTAACCGGCGCCGGGCTAGGTCAGCAGTTTCGCGTACCGGTCCAAGAGCTTCAGCACCTCGTCGCGGGACGTGTCGGGGATTTCCAGCAGCGCGCGGTGAACGCCGTGCTGGCGATAGCTGTCCAACGCGGCCTGCTCCGCCGGCGCACGGAACACGGTGACCGAGAGCGTGCTCATGTCCCGCCCGGCGGCGTCGGCGTGGCGGCGCAGGCGTTGCATGGCGTCGTGCGGGTCGAAATTCGCACCCGCGCGCGGGAACCAGCCGTCGCAGAACTCCACCACCCGGCGCAGCGTGTAGTCGGTCTCGCCGCCCAGCAGGATCGGCGGGTGCGGCGCCTGCACCGGCTTCGGATAGCTCCAGATGTTCTCGAAATTCACAAAGTCGCCGGCAAAACTCGCCTCCTCCCGGGTCCAGAGTTCCTTCATCGCCAGGACTTTCTCGCGCAGCATGGCGAAGCGGGTTTTGTGGGTGGCGCCGTGATTCTCCATCTCCTCCACATTCCAGCCGCCGCCGATGCCGAAGACGAACCGGCCGCCCGAAAGCATGTCGAGCGAGGCGATGCCCTTGGCCAGCACGATCGGATCGTGCTGCGGCACCAGGCAGATGCCGGTGCCGATGGTGAGGTTCTCCGTCGCCGCCGCGGCGAAGGCGAGCGAGACCAGCGGGTCGTGGGTGTGGACGTATTTCCGCGGCAGGTCGCCGCCGCCCGGAAAGGGCGATTGGCGGCTGGCGGGAATGTGGGTGTGCTCCGGCACGAACAGGGCGTCGAAGCCCCGCTCTTCCATCGCCGTCGCCAGTTCGACGATGTCGATATTGTAGTCGGTGGCGAACATGAAGGCGCCGATTTCCATGGGCAGGACTCCTTTCGGGCTCCGGAGCGGCCGCGCGGCCTACTCCCGCGGCAGCAGGTGTTTGGTGATCTTGCCGGTGGCGTTGTGCGGCAGTTCGTCGATGAAGCGGACGCTTTTCGGCGCCTTGTAATGGGCCAGGTTTTCGCGGCAATGGGCGATCACCCGGTCCTCGGTCAGGCCGGCGCCGGCCTCCTGCACGATGAAGGCGCGGCCGACCTCGCCCCAGCGCGGGTCGGGCACGCCGACCACGGCGCATTCGGCGACGCCGTTCAGGCGGTAGAGCGCGTCCTCCACCTCCAGCGGGTACACGTTCTCGCCGCCGGAGATGTACATGTCCTTCCAGCGATCGACGATGTAGTAATAGCCGTCCTCGTCGACGCGCGCCGCGTCGCCGGTGCGGAACCAGCCGCCGGGCAGGAAGGCCTGGGCCGTCGCCTCCGGCATCTGCCAATAGCCGCTGGTGACGGTGGGCCCGCGGATCAGCAATTCGCCGACCGCGCCGGGCGGCAGGTCGTTGCCGTCCTCGTCGGCGATCTTGCAGTCCACGTGCAGGGCCGGCAGGCCGCAGGAGCCGATTTTCTCCAGCGCCCTGTGCTTGGGAATGATCGTGCCGATGGACGAGGTCTCGGTCATGCCCCAGGCGTGCTCGAACAGCACGCCCTTCTTGGCGTAGGTTTCCAGCAGGGCCGTGGATGGGGCGGCGCCGCCGACGCCGACGCTTTGCAGATGGTCCAGCTTCGCCTCGCGGAAGGCCGGCAACTGGCTGATGAACAGGAAGTTGGTCGGCACGCCCAGGCAGTGGGTCATGGCGTCGGCGCTGCGGTCCGTCATCAGGCCCAGCATCTTTTCCGCGTCGAACTCGTGCATGATGGTGTTGTTGCCGCCGGCATGCAGGATCGGGCTCAGATAGACGCAGACGCCGCCCACATGGAACAGCGGCAGCACGCAAAGGCCATGGCTGCGGTTGGTGATGCCGGTCGCGACGGCGCAGTTGACCGCGTTGAACAATTGCATGCCATAGGTGATCTGCGCGCCCTTCGGCCGGCCCGTGGTGCCGCTGGTGTAGAGCAGCACCCACGGATCGTCGAAGCCGTGCTCCACCGCCGGCAGAGAACCCGCGGCGGCGTTCAGGCCGCTTTCATACGGGCTGGGCCGGCCGTCGTCGACGCCGACCAGCGCCACCTCCCCCTGAAGCTGGGCCGCGGCCGCGGCGGCGTTCTCGGCGAACTCCGCGGTGTGCACCAGGGCCTTGGGCTGGCAGTCCCCCAGAATGTAGACGATTTCCGGCACGGCCAGGCGCCAGTTCATCGGCACGCAGATCGCCCCCAGCCGCCAGCAGGCGAACAAAACCTCGACCACGTCGGAGGAATTGTGCATCAGCAGCGCCACCCGGTCGCCCGGGCCGACGCCGCAGTGCCGGTGCAGGAACAGGGCGCAGCGGTCGAGCCGTTCGTGCATGTCCCGATAGGTGTAGCGGCGGCCGGACAGGAGATCGTTCAGCGCCGGCGCGTCCGGCTGGGCGGTCGCGTGCTTGGCAATCCAGTCGAAGGCTTGAATGCTGCTCACCGGCCCAGGGTCTCCAGCCCGTAGAATGTGGCGGCGGCGTCGTGGAACAGCCAGCGCTTCTCTTCGGCGCTGGCGCCGCTCGCGACGCGCTTGAAGGCGTTCCAGTAGGTGCGATAGCTGCCGGAGACCTTGTCCACCGGGAAATTGCTCTCGAACATGCTGCGCTTCGGCCCGAACGCCTCGATGCAGGTTTCCATATACGGCCGCCAGACCTCGGCCAGCCGCTCGGACGAGGGCGGTTCCGGCAGGTCGTGGAAGCCGTGGCCGTTCACCTTCATGCCGATGCCGCCGACCTTGACATAGACATTCTCGGAGGCCGCGGCGATGGCGCGGATATCCTTCTGCCACTGGGCGAAATAGGCGTCCTGCTTGCCGGCATAGGGGCCGATGCCCAGCGGACCGCCGCAATGGTCCAGCACGATTTTGGCGTCGGGGAAGGCCGCGGCCAGCGCGGCCACCTCCGGCAATTGCGGGTGATAGAGCCAGGCGTCGAAGGTCAGCCCCATGCGCTGCAACACGCCGAAGCCCTCGCGGAACTTGGCGTCCAGGTAGAGGCCCCGCGGCGGGTTGGTGTGGCCGTTGTGAATCTCGTCGTGCGCGTCCCAGGCGGCGGAATGGCGGACGCCGCGGAAGCGGCCATTGCCGGCGGCGACATGGGCCTGCAACACCTCCTCGACCGCCGCGCCCTGGTTCAGCAGCGCGCAGCCGACAATGGCCGAGCAGGGCCGGCTCGCGCCATAGCGGCCGCTGGCGGCCATGGCCGCTGTGCCGTTGACGAACTCGGTCTCGCCCACCAGGCGCAGGTTTTCCGGCCCGTCGGCGCGATAGAAGGCCGTGCATTCGATGAACACGGTCGAGCGCACATTGTGGCCGTCGCCGATATCCGCCAGCAACTGGTCGAGCAGATAGCGGTGCGCCGGAAAATCCCAGAGATGGTGGTGCGGGTCGCAGATCGGCAGATCCGGCTCCAGCACCTCCTCGGCCCGCCTGGCGAGCCATTCCTCGTTGACGCCGGCGCGGCTGGCGACGGTGCTGGTGCTGCTACTCATGGTGGGCGTTCCTCGGTTTCGGATCGGAGGCCTTGCCAGGCAGGCCCCTGTTGCCGCCAACTATGCCAAGCCATCGGGCGCTCGCCAAGGGCGACCGGCCCCAGCGGGCGCGCCCGGGACGAACGCTTGGCCGATGGCGATGCCTGGCCTAGGCTTTCGGCGTCTCCCCTTCCCCGTCAGGTGGCCGCTCATGTCCGACGTTCAAAGGCAATCCCGCTACGCCTATTCCTCCATCGATTCCCGCAAGACCTACGAGTGGCCGAACGGCACGCGGCTCGCGGTCTATATCGCCAACAATGTGGAAGTGTTCCGCTATGGCGAGGGCAAGGGAGCGGCCATCGCCCCGCCGGACCAGGCGGTGAGCGACTCGGTCTATTCCTGGCGCGATTACGGCAACCGCGTCGGCTTCTGGACCATGCTGGACGCGCTCGACCGCTATGACATGCCGGCGGAGGTCCAGCTCAACACCGCCATTTACGAGGAATGCCCGGACATTCCGAAGCGCCACCGCGACCGCGGCGACGAATTCCTGGGCCACGGCCACACCAATTCCGACGAACAGGGCAAGCTCTCGGAAGCCGACGAACGCGCCTTCATCCGCTCCTGCACCGACATCATCGCCGAGCATGAGGGCCAGCGGCCGACCGGCTGGATGAGCCCCTGGCTGTCCAACTCGCCGGTGACGCTCGATCTGTTGCAAGAGGAAGGCTATCTCTACCACATGGACTGGACCATGGACGACCAGCCGATCTGGATGGCGACCCGCGGCGGCCGGATCCTGTCCATGCCCTATCCGATCGAGTGCAACGACAACCGGGGCATTGTCTGGTTCCGCTACACCTCGGACGAGTTCGCGCAGATGCTGATCGACCAGTTCGACGAGATGCTGGAACAGTCGGCGAAATACCCGCTCGTCTGTCCGATCAGCCTGCACCCGTTCGTGGTCGGCCGCCCCTACCGGCTGCGCGCGCTGAAGCGCGTCTTCGCCCATATCGACAGGCACCGGGACAAAATCTGGCTGACCCGACCCGGCGAGATCGCCAGGCATATCGCCAGCCTGCCGGCGGGGATCGTGCCGGGAAGCTGAGCCCTCACCCGGAAGTCCTGTCGCCTTTCGGGGCCAAATCGGTTAGGATTTGGGCTTTGTGACCATGCCAAACCAGCCGGAGCCAAAGGCCATTTCCACCCCACTGTCCCCGAAGGAGCAGGAACGCTTCCACAACCTGTTGAAGCTGGCGGCCAACAGCCCCTATGAGGGCGAGCGGGCGGCGGCTTTGGCGGCGGCGGAGCGTCTGGTGGCCAAGCACGGCATGACGCTGGACGAGGCCGCGCGCGGCGATCCCGTCGATCCGGAACCGGAACCGACGCCGGCGGAGCAGCGCTGGCGCGCCTCGCAGCGGGAGGCCGCGAGCCGCTTCCGCGAGGCCGAACTGCGGCGCAAGGCCGACAAGGCCCGGTGGGAACAGGCCCGGCGCGACGCCCGCGCCCGCGGCCTGGACGAAGAGGCGGAGCCGGGCTCGCCACGCCCGCGGGCGTCCGCCTATGCGCCGCGCAGCCGCCGCCGCCGCAACCCGCTGGAGTTCGCGCGCACGCTGATCCTGGAGACGCGATTGTCGCTGCAGGACATCGCCGACATCACCGATCTGGACATCTACCAGGTGGCTGGGCTGAAATTGAAGCTTCGCAACGCCGAAGCGGCGTAAGCACCCGGCTCTCCCCCGAAAGGATGCCCCCATGGCCGACTGGAACGACCTGACCCGTCTGGCTGCCGAGATCGGCGGCAAGTTGAAAACCCGCGGCGAGACCCTCGCCGTCTCCGAAACCTCCTCCGGCGGCCTGGTCTCGGCCGCGCTGCTCAGCATTGGCGGCGCCAGCGCCTATATGCGCGGCGGCGCCGTGCCCTATTCGCAGTGGAGCCGCGAGGGCCTGCTGGGCATCGACCGCGCCGATATGGCGGAAATGGGCATCCGCTCCTCGTCCGAGCCCTATGCCGCCCTGCTGGCCAAGACCGTGCGCGCCAAGGTCGACACCGACTGGGGTCTGGCCGAGACCGGGGCGGCGGGGCCGACCGGCAATCGCTATGGCGATGCCGCCGGCCACACCTGCGTCGCCATCGCCGGCGCGGTCAGCGTGGCACGCACGCTGGAAACCGCCGACGGCGACCGCGAGGCGAACATGTTCCGCTTCGCCGTCGAGGCCATGACCCTGCTGAACGAGGCACTGGACACGCTCTGAGCCGCCATGCCACCGGCCCTCGCGCCCGGCCGCTTCTCCGGGCGGGCGCTGCGGCGGGCCGGGCGGGGGCTCAATGAATGTTGACGATGCCGAACATGTAGGCGAACGCCGCCAGCCCGCCCAGCACGACCGCATGCGGCAGCAACCCGCTGAGCTTGCCGGCGACATTGGTGTTGATCCTGGCCCTCGCCCGCAGCCTCGCCAGTTCCGCCGGCTGGCCGGCGGCGAGGTCGCGGGCGATGGCGGGCAGTTCGGCGGCCGCCCAGGCCCGGAAAGCGGGGTCCGCGTCCTCCCAATGGACCGAGGCCCGGTCCTGGCTCGCGGGCAGGTGCAGGGCCAGGCGGGCCACCGGCGTCGCGGTATCGGTCGGGTCGACCGGCCGGGCATAGACCACCAGGCTCCAGTCGCCGCCCTCCGAATCGGGCTGCCATATGACCAGACATTCGCGCCGCTCGTCCAGCGGTCGGCGGTGCGGCGGCGCGATGGCCCGATCGGCCGGATCGATGGCGCCGAGCGGCGCCAGCGCGGCCAGAAGGGCGGGATCGGAAGGGGACGCAGAAGGGCTGGTCATGGCGAATTGTCCTTGAGGCAGCGCATAGGGGCTTGGCCAGCGTCTCGTTGCTGCTATAGAGGCGCCTCGCCGTCATCGCCACCATTTTCGTGCCTGTTCCGTTGCCTCAGCCAAGCCGCGCCCTCCTCATCACCGCCAACCGCCTGGGCGACGCCGTTCTGACCACGGGCGCCGTGCCCTATCTGGCGGAGCGCTATCCGGGCGTGGCCCTGACCGTGGCCTGCGGCGCCCTGCCGGCGCCGCTGTTCGCGGCCATGCCCGAAGTGGCGGAGGTGTGGCCGATCCGCAAGCTGCCGCGCGCCGGCCATTGGTGGAAGCTGTGGCGCCAGGCCGTCGGCCGCCGCTGGACCCATGTGGTGGACCTGCGCGGCTCGGCTTTTGCCTACACGGTCTGGAGCCGCCGGCGCACGGTGATGGGCCCGGACCGGGCCCTGCGCCACCGGGTGCTGCATCTGACCGAGACCCTGGGCGCTTCGGCGCCGCTGGCGCCGCGCCTCTGCTGGAGCGACGCCGACGCCGCGGAAGCCGGGCGGCGCCTGGGCGCGAACGGCCCCTGGCTCGCCATCGGCCCCACCGCCAACTGGGCCGGCAAGCAATGGCAGGCGGAGCGGTTCGGGGCCGTGGCCCGCGCCCTGGTCGCCCCCGACGGGCCGCTGGCCGGCGCCCGCATCCTGGTCGCCGGCGCCCCCGGCGAGGAAGCCATGGCCGAGCCGGTGTTCGCGGCGCTGCACGACCACCCGAGCGTGGCGGCATTCGGCTGGCCGCTGCCGGTGCTGGCCGCGGCCCTGGCCCGCGCCCGGCTCTATGTCGGCAACGATTCCGGCCTGATGCACATGGCCGCCGCCGTCGGCACGCCGACCGTCGGCCTGTTCGGCCCGTCGCGCCCGGAACTGTACGCGCCCTGGGGCGAGCACACCGCCGTGGTCCAAACCCGGACCACGTTCGACGAATTCGTCAACGCCCCCGGCTACAACCGCTTTACGACCGGCAGCCTGATGGGCGAAATCCCACCGGAGTCGGTGATCGCCGCCGCCCGCAAACTATTGGAGCCCTCGCCATGACCGTTGCGGTTGTGCTGTGCGCCCACAACGAAGCGCACCAGATCGAAGCCTGCCTGGATGCCGCCCGGTGGGCCGATGAAATCGTCGTGGTCGCGGACCGCTGCACCGACGCCACCGTCGCCCTCGCCCGGCACTATACCGACACCATCGTCGAGGGCGCCTGGCCGAACCAGGGCGCCCGCCGCCATGCCGGCATCGACGCCGCCGCCAGCGACTGGATCCTGGAACTGGACGCCGACGAGCGCATCACGCCGGAACTGGGAGCCGAGATCCGGCGCCTCGTCGATGCGAATGCCGGTTTCGACTATGCGCTGATCCCGTTCGACAACTATGTGGGCAAAACCCTGGTGCGCTATGGCTGGGGCGGTTCGTTCGGCTCCAGCGGCGTGATGCGGCTGTTCCGCAAGGGCGCCAAGCAATGGGGCGTCGCCCGGTCCCACCCCGGCGTCACCTTCACCGGCAAGCGCGGGCCGGACTTGAAGGGGCGGATGATCCATTATGTCGACAAAGACATCACCGACATGATCCAGCGCCTGAACCGCTACACCACCAACCGCGCCCGCGACATGCGCGAGCAGGGCCTGCAGGGCTCGATTCCCGGCGATGTGCGCCGCCTCTTCACCCGGTTTTTCAAGTGCTATGTGCAGCGCAAGGGCTATCGCGAGGGGCCGTACGGCTTGCTGATCGCCATCATGGCGGCGCTGTTCCCGCTGCTGTCCACGCTGAAAGCGCGGCTGGAGACCGGCGAACAGGGAGCGGTCACCGGCCCCGGCGAGATGCCGCCCCAGGGGTGACCCTCGGGGCCGAGCCGGCGGCTGCGAACCTTAGGCCGCAATTGACTTTGGCCCCTCTGCCGCCTATCTCCCGAGCATCCGTTGTCGTGCCTGTCTGGCGCGCAAGCGGGGCTGCCGGGCTTTCTGCCCGTCCCGCCGGGCGTTGTCTTTGATCCCGCAGCCGCCACCCATGCAATCAGCCACGAGGACCGCCATGCTCGGCGCGCTCGCGAAACGCCTGTTCGGCTCCGCCAACGATCGTGTGATCAAGAAGCTCGGCTCCAACATCCAGGCCATCACCGCCCTGGAGCCGGACCTGGAGGCGCTGGACGATGCCGCGCTCGCCGCCCGAACCGTCGCGTTCCGCGAACGGCTGGCCCAGGGCGAGAGCCTGGACGACCTGATGATCGAAGCCTTCGCCACCGTGCGGGAGGCGGCGAAGCGAACCCTCGGCCAGCGGCATTACGATGTGCAGTTGCAAGGCGGCATCGTCCTGCACCAGGGCAAGATCACCGAGATGAAGACCGGCGAAGGCAAGACGCTGGTCGCCACCCTGCCCGTCTATCTGAACGCACTGACCGGGCGCGGCGTCCATGTCGTCACCGTCAACGACTATCTGGCCCGCCGCGACGCGGTCTGGATGGGGCAGGTCTACCAGTTCCTGGGCCTGTCGGTCGGCTGCATCGTGCACGGCCTCGACGACGATGCGCGCCGCCAGCAATACGCCTGCGACATCACCTATGGCACCAACAACGAGTTCGGCTTCGACTATCTGCGCGACAATATGAAATTCCGGCTGGAGGACATGGTCCAGCGGCCGTTCTATTTCGCCATCGTCGACGAGGTCGACTCGATCCTGATCGACGAGGCGCGGACGCCGCTGATCATTTCCGGCCCGACCGAAAGCTCGACCGAGCTTTACGTGCGCGTCAATGCGCTGATGCCGAGCCTGAAGCCCGAGCATTACGAGAAAGACGAAAAGGCCCGCACGGTCACCCTGACCGAAGACGGTGGCGAATTCGTCGAGACCCTGTTCCGCGAGTCCGGACTGCTGGCCGAAGGCAACATGTACGACACGGCGAACATCTCGCTGGTCCACCACATGAACCAGGCCCTGCGCGCCCACACCCTGTTCGAGCGCGACAAGGACTATATGGTCCGCAACAATCAGGTCATCATCATCGACGAGTTCACCGGCCGCGCCATGGAAGGCCGCCGCTATTCCGAGGGCCTGCACCAGGCGCTGGAAGCCAAGGAAGGCGTCGAGGTCCAGTTGGAGAACCAGACCCTGGCCTCCATCACCTTCCAGAACTATTTCCGCCTCTACGAGAAACTGGCCGGCATGACCGGCACGGCCATGACCGAGGCCGGCGAATTCGACGAGATCTACCAGCTCGAAGTCGTCGACATGCCGACCAATGTCCCCGTGCTCCGCAAGGACTACGACGACGAGGTCTATCGGTCGATGGCGGAGAAAAACGACGCCATCATCGCCGAGATCCAGGAGTGCAACAAACGCCAGCAGCCGGTGCTGGTCGGCACGGTCTCGATCGAGCGCTCGGAGGCGCTGTCGGCGCTGCTGAAGCAGACGGGCATCAAGCACCAAGTGCTGAACGCGCGCTACCACGAGCAGGAAGCGCTGATCATCGCCCAGGCCGGCCAGCCGGGCGCGGTCACCATCGCCACCAACATGGCCGGCCGCGGCACCGACATCCAGCTGGGCGGCAATGCCGAGCTGATGGCGTTGCAGCGGGTCGAAAAGGTCGCCGACGAAGCCGAGCGCGAGCGCATCGTCGCCGAAACCCAGGCCGAGGTCGAGCGCGACAAGGCGCTGGTGAAGCAGGCCGGCGGCCTCTATGTCATCGGCACCGAGCGCCACGAAAGCCGGCGCATCGACAACCAGTTGCGCGGCCGCTCCGGCCGTCAGGGCGACCCGGGCGCGTCGAAATTCTTCGTCAGCCTCGAAGACGACCTGATGCGCATTTTCGGGTCCGAGCGCATGGACGGCGTGCTGCGCCGGCTGGGCCTGAAAGAGGGCGAGGCCATCATCCATCCGTGGATCAACAAGGCCCTGGAAAAGGCGCAGCAAAAGGTCGAGGCGCGCAACTTCGACATCCGCAAGAACCTGCTGCGCTTCGACAACGTCATGAACGACCAGCGCAAGGTGATCTACGAACAGCGCCGCGAGATCATGACGACGGACAATGTCCACGAGACCGTGCTCGACATGCGCGAACACGTGCTGGACGAGATTGTCTCCACGCACATGCCGGAAAAGGCGCTGCCGGATCAGTGGGATACCGCCGGCCTGCACACGGACGCGCAGCGGCTGTTCGCCCTGGAACTGCCGGTTTCCGACTGGGCCAGGGAAGAGGGCATCGCGGACGACGAGATCCACGACCGCATCGCCAAGGCCATCGAAGAGCGCATGGCGAGCAAGGCGGCCAACTGGGGGCCGGAGTTGATGCGGCTCGCCGAAAAGAGCGTGCTGCTGCAATTGCTGGACCAGTATTGGAAGGACCACCTGCTGCAACTGGACCATCTGCGCCAGGGCATCGGCCTCCGGGCCTATGCGCAGCGCGACCCGCTGAACGAATACAAGTCCGAAGCGTTCGAGCTGTTCGAGGCCATGCTGGCCCATCTGCGCGAAGGCGTGACCTCGGCCCTGTCGCATCTGGAACTGCGCCAGCAGGAGGTTGACATGCCGCAATCTCCCGACGGCCACGAGTGGCAGGAACGGCACGACGAAACCTCGGCGCTGGAACTGGCGGACGCGGAGGCGGGGCCCGCCGGCCCCTCACCCGCAACGGCCCAGGCCGCGCAGCCGGCCCGCGCTCCGGCGCCCCGCCCGGCCTTCGACGCCGCCCGGCCGGAGACCTGGGGCAAGGTCGCCCGCAACGCGCCCTGCCCTTGCGGCTCGGGCCGGAAATACAAGCACTGCCACGGCCAGAACTGACGCCGGAACCGGGCGCCCCGTCGCCCCCGTTCCGTCCGCTCGCCTAGAGCAGTTTCCGTTCGCCTTGGCTCACCGCATCAGCTCTAATCATTTGATTTTCCGCAATTATCCGAGTCGCACAGTGATCCCATTGTGCTTGAAATTGCTCTGGGATGCGCCCGCGCCGAGTTCGCGGTTGGCGCGGTTCAGCCATTGCCACACATGGGGCCCGTGCGAGCGCCAAACCTCGATCCGGTAGTCCGTCTCGCCGTCGCGGAACAGGACCACGGGCACGGTATCGAACACCGTCCGCGTCCCGCCGCCGACGGGTATGGCCTCGACGTCGCGCGGGCAGCCGGTTGCCAGCAGGTCCGCCGCCCCGTCTCCCGACAGGGCGATGGCGCATTCCCGGTCGCTGATATCCACCAGGCTGTGCGGCGCTTCGGCCTCGATTGCGGCAAAGGCCCGTTGCAGGGTCAAGGCATCCTCGGCCGCAGTGTGCAGCACCCATTCGTCCGGCCCCAGGCAGAGGGCGGCGCGCGCGCCGGTCGGCCCGTCGGCGTCGATCCGCGCGCCGATGCGGACAGGCAGGTCGCTGCCGAAGGCACGGGACGCAGCAGCGCGTTCGGCCGGCCGCACTCTCAAGCTATAGCGCGCCGTCTCCGGCAACAGTGCCAGGCGGACAGGGCCTTCGGATGCCATCGGGGAACCTTCCCTCATGCCGAGAGCCTCCGGCCATCGGGGTCGTAGAACACGGTGCCGGCAACCCGCGCCTTGTGGGTTGCGCCGGGCATCGGTAGGTGAAGCGTCTCGCCCATGCGCATCCGCCCGCCCTCGACCAGCGCCAGCGCGATGGAACGGCCGAGCGTCTCGCTCCAATAGGCCGAGGTGACATGGCCGATCATGGTCATGGGCAGCGGCTGGTGCGGGTTCTCGACGATCTGGGCGCCTTCCTCCAGCACGACGCGGGGGTCGTGGGTCAGCAGCCCGACCAACTGCTTGCGGTTCCGCGCCACCAGATCCGGCCGGGTCAGCGAGCGCTTGCCGACGAAGTCCGGCTTGCGCTTGCCGATGGCCCAGCCGAGACCGGCATCGTCCGGCGTCACCGTGCCGTCCGTGTCCTGGCCGACAATGATGAAGCCCTTCTCCGCCCGCAGCACGTGCATGGTCTCGGTGCCATAGACGCCAAGGCCGTGCGCCTCCCCCTCCGCCTGCAATCGCTGCCAGAGCGCCAGGCCGTGGCGGGCGGGCACATTCACCTCGAAGCCCATTTCGCCGGTGAAGCTGACCCGGAACAGCCGGGCCGGGACGCCCGCCACCCGGCATTCCGCCACCGACATGTGCGGGAAGCGCCCGTCCGAGAGATCCAGCCCCTCGACCAGCGGCTGCAACAGCCGGCGCGCGTTCGGGCCGTTCAGGGCGACGGTGGCCCATTGCTCGGTGGTGGAGGTCAGCCACACCCGCAGGTCCGGCCATTCGGTCTGGAGATAGTCCTCCATCATGCCCAGCACCCGCGCCGCACCGCCGGTGGTGGTGGTGACGTGGAAACGGCCGGCGGCGAGGCGCCCGATCACGCCATCGTCGCGAATGAAACCGTCCTCGCCCAGCAACAGGCCATAGCGGCAGCGGCCGACGCCCAGGCGGGCAAAGGGGTTGGTGTAGAGGCGGTTCAGGAATTCGGCCGCGTCCGGCCCCACCACCTCGATCTTGCCGAGCGTCGAGGCATCGAACATCCCGACCGCCTGGCGCGTCGTGCGGCACTCGCGGGCCACGGCGGCGCGCATGTCCTCGCCGGCCCGTGGGAAATAGCGGGCGCGGCGCCAGAGCGACACCGGCTCGAACACGGCGCCGTTGTCCTCCGCCCATCCGTCGATGGGCGTCTTGCGCGTCAGCTCGAACAGGCCGTCCTGGTGATAGCCGGCCAGCGCGCCGAACGTGGTCGGCGTGTAGGGCGGGCGGAAGGTGGTGAGGCCCAGCGCCGGCTCCGGCTCGCCCGCCGCGTCGGCGGCGACCGCCAGCCCGTTCATGCCGGCCAGCTTGCCCTGGTCCGTCGCCATGCCGGTGGTGGTGTAGCGCTTCACGTGCTCGATGGAGCGCATGCCCTCGGCGACGGCGAGGCGGATGTCCTTGGCGGTCACGTCGTTCTGGAAATCGACGAACGCCCGCACCCGGTGCGGTGCCCGATGCGTCGGCAGTTCCCGGAGGCCGATGCCCGTGCCGGCGCGGTCACTCTCCACGGCAAGGGCCGGTGCTTCCGCCGGGGGAAAGCCGGCTGCTTCTGCCGCAGCCCTACCCATGGCCGCGCCGTCCGCCAGAGCCGCGCCGATACCCCATAGCCCGCGGCCGGCGCCGGCAATATGGCAGTCCTCGGTCTTTTCTCCGGGCAGGAACGCCTGGACGGCCTCGTCCCAGACCAGCTTGCCCTGGGTGTGCGAGAACAGATGGACCGAGGGCGTCCAACCGCCGCTCATCAGCACCGAGTCGCAGGTCAATATCCGCCCGGTTCCGCTTGCCGCTGCCGCCAGCGGGGCGAGCGTCGCCGCCTGCACCCGCAGCCGCCCGCTTGTGTCGGTGATCGCGTGGCCGGGCAACGCCTCGATCCCGCGCGCTCGGGCGCCGGCGATCAGGGCTGGGTCCACCGCGGCGCGCACGTCGGCTATGGCCGCAATCGCCACGCCCGCATCGGCGAGGTCGAAGGCCGCGTGCCAGGCGCTGTCATGGCTGGTCGCCACCACGGCTCGCTCCCCAACCCGGACGCCATAGCGGTGCAGATAGGTCTGCGCCGCCCCGGCCAGCATCACGCCCGGCCGGTCGTTGCCGTGGAACAGCAAGGGCCGTTCGATGGCGCCCTGGGCCAGCACCACCTGGCCGGCCCGCACCCGCCACAACCGCTCCCGGGGGGCATGCTCCGGCGGGGTGGCGAGGTGGTCGGTCAGCCGCTGGGCCAAGCCCACCATGTTCCGGTGGTAATAGCCGATAGCGGTGGTCCGCTCCAGCAGCCGGACTTGGGCGAGAGCCGTCAGTTCCGCTCGTGCGGCGGCGAGCCAGTCCCAGCCGGTTTGGCCGTCGATCCGGACGCCCGGTTCGGACAGCAGCGCGCCGCCGATTTCCGCCTGCTCGTCGGCGAGGATGACCCGTGCGCCGCTCCGCGCCGCCGCCAGCGCCGCCGCGATCCCGGCCGGGCCGGCGCCGACCACCAGCACGTCGCAATGGGCATAGCGGGCGGCGTAGCGGTCCGGGTCCGGCGCCGACGGCGCCACGCCCAGGCCGGCGGCACGGCGGATCAGCGGCTCGTAGATCCGATCCCAGAAGCTCTTCGGCCAGAGGAAGGTCTTGTAATAGAAGCCGGCCGGCAGCAGCCGGTGCAGCCGATCCGCCGCCGCGCCCAGGTCGAACTGCCGGCAGGGCCAGCGGTTCTGGCTCACCGCGGCCAGGCCCTCATAGAGGTCCTGCACCGTCGCGCGCGTGTTCGGCTCCTCGCGCCCGCCGCCGCCGCGGATGCCGACGAGGGCGTTCGGCTCCTCCGACCCGGCCGAGAGCACGCCCCGCGGCCGGTGGTATTTGAACGAACGCCCGACCAGATGCACGCCGTTCGCCAGCAGGGCGGAGGCCAGCGTGTCGCCCGCCAGCCCGTCATAGGCCCGGCCGTCGAACGAGAACCGCACCGGCCGCCCGTGATCGACCCGGCCGGCTCCGGGGATTCGGAAAGCCGTCATTCCGCAGCGCCCTTGCCGGCAGCCGCCCGCAGTGCCGCGAGGTCCGGCTTCGGCTCGCCCGCCTTGTAGGTGACGAGGAAGCGGTCGCTCACCGTGTCGCGCACGGCGTTGAAGAAACGGCCACAGCCGTGAACGTGCCGCCAGCGCTCGAAATGGGGGCCGCGGGCGTTGGTGCGGATGAACAGGAAGTCGCGCCACTCCGCATCGCTCACCGCCGAAGGATCGGCCGGGCGGGCGATGTGCGCCTCGCCGCCATAGGCGAATTCCGCTTCCGGCAGCGCCGCCTCGCAATAGGGGCACGGGATCAGCAGCATGCCTGTTTCCTCCTAGTGGGCGACGGCGGCGGCCGCAGCCTCGTCGATCAGCCGGCCGGTGGTGAAACGCTCCAGCGTGAACGGGGCGTTCAGCGCGTGCGGCTCGTCGCGGGCGACGGTGTGGGCCAGCACATGCCCGGCGCCCGGTGTCGCCTTGAAGCCCCCCGTGCCCCAGCCGCAGTTGACATAGAGCCCCCGGACCGGCGTCTTGCCCAGAATGGCGGAGCGGTCCGGCGTCACGTCGACCACGCCGCCCCAATTGCGCAGCATGCGCATGCGGCGGAAGATCGGGAACATCTCGCAGATCGCCGCCACCGTGTGCTCGATCAGCGGCAGCCCGCCCCGCTGCGAGTACGAGGTGTACTGGTCGGTGCCGGAGCCGATCACCAGCTCGCCCTTGTCCGACTGGCTGATATAGGCGTGCACCGTGTTCGACATGACCACGCACGGGAACACCGGCTTGACCGGCTCGCTGACCAGGGCCTGCAACGGAAAACTCTCCAGCGGCAGGCGCACGCCGGCGCTCGCCATGATGACGGAGGTATGGCCGGCGGCGGAGACTGCCACCTTCCTCGCTCGGATGAAGCCCTTGCCAGTCTCGACTCCTTCGACCGCGCCGTCCGGCCCGCGGCGGATCGCGGTCACCGGGCAGTTCTGGACGATGTCGACGCCCCGGGCCGCCGCCGCCCGGGCATAGCCCCAGGCGACCGCGTCGTGCCGGGCGGTGCCGGCGCGCTGCTGCCAGGCCGCGCCCAGCACCGGATAGCGGGCGCTCGCGGCGATGTTCAGCGGCGGACAGAGGTCTTTCGCCTGTTGCGGCGTCAGCCAGCGGTTGTCGACGCCGTTCAGGCGATTGGAGTGGATGTGCCGTTGAAAGCTGTGGACGTCGTGCACCGTGTGCGCCAGCATCATCACGCCGCGCTGCGAGAACATGACATTGTAGTTCAGATCCTGGGAAAGCCCGTCCCACAGGTCGATGGCATGGTCGTAGAGCCTGGCGCTTTCGTCATAGAGATAGTTCGAGCGGACGATGGTGGTGTTCCGCCCGGTATTGCCGCCGCCGAGCCAGCCCTTGTCGAGCACGCAGACATTGGTGATGCCGTGGTCCCTGGCCAGGTAATAGGCCGTGGCCAGCCCGTGGCCGCCGGCGCCGACCACCACCACGTCGTACTCCGCCTTCGGCTGGGCGTCCGGCCATTGCGGCGGCCAGTGCTTATGCCCGGTCAACGCTTGGCGCAGGAGCGAATATGCGGAAAACCCGGCCATGGCTGCTTCTTCCGAAATGCCGACAATGCCGCCGATACCAAGCGCGCGGGGGCGAGCGCGCGGCCCATCCCCCGCGGCTCGACCGGGCATCGGGTCGAACAAGGGGTGCGGGCCGGCGAAAGCGTCAAAGCCTCGCACGGTTGGTATGACCGGCGCTTATTTGCACAATGCGGCGGGCGAGGCAACCGGCCATGCATCTTTGCCTCAACAACTTGAAATAGAGCGGAAATTTTCGACCGGCGCGGAGCATGGCCGGCGGGACCAGGCCCGGTGTGCGTCGCCGCGGAACCGCGCCCGGGCCGGCCGGCCCGCTCGCCCTCGCCCCACGGCCGGCTCACATTGCCCTTTGCCGGGGCCGGCGTTCGCTGGCATCCTGATGCCACTTGATGACCCGTGCCCCGTGACGGCGGAACCCCCGCAACGATGACAATTGTCGCCTATGGCCTGCTGGTGCTGATCGGCCTGCTGGCGCTGGCGGCCGCCGCGGTGCCGCTCGCGCGGAAACTGCGATTGCCGGCAACCGTGCTGTTCGCGGCGTCGGGACTCGCCATCGGGCTGGTGGCGCTGGAACGCGGCAGCGCCCTGTTCGGCGAGGGGCTGGACGCCTATGACCGCTGGGTGTTCGCGCAACTGATGCTCGACTCCCAGTCCATGCTCTATGTCTTCCTGCCGCCACTGCTGTTCGAGATGACGCTGGCGGTCAATGTCCGCCGCCTTCTGGACGACACGGCGGTGGTGATGGTCATGGCCATCCTGGCGGTGGTCACCGCAACCGTGCTGATCGGCGTTTCGGTCTGGGTCGCGACGCCGACCGCGCTCGTGGCCTGCCTGCTGCTGGGCTCGGCCGTGGCGACGACCGATCCGGCCGCGGTGATCTCGACCTTTCGGGAGATCGGCGCGCCCCGCCGGCTGCTGGTGATCCTGGAAGGCGAGAGCCTGCTGAACGATGCGGCGGCCATCGCCATTTTCGGGCTGATGATCGGCCTGCTCTCCGGCACGACCGAGCCCTCGGCCGGGCAGGTGGTGAGCGGCTTTCTCTACAGTTTCGGGGCAGGCGCCGGATTGGGGCTGGCGGCGGCGCTGGTGGCGGGCCGGATCTATCCGCTGCTGGCGGGATCCAGCGCGGCGGAGGCTTCCGTCACCCTGTTCGTGGCCTATGGCTCCTTCATCGGCGCGGAGCAGTTCGTCGGCGGCTCCGGCGTGGTGGCGGTGGTGTTTGCCGGCCTCGCCACCGGGTCCATCGGCTTCCTGTGGATGGGGCCCGGGAACTGGCAGACGGTGCGGGTGGTCTGGTCGCAGATCGGCTTCTGGGCCAATGCCCTGATCCTGATCATCGCCGCCAGCCTGGTGCCCAGCGTGATCAGCCATGTCGGCTGGATCGTGGCGCCGCTCACCGCCCTGGTCTATGTCTGCGCCTTGCTGGCGCGGGCCGTGATCTTCGTCGCGGTGCTGCCGGTGCTGGCGCGCCTGAACCTGGCCACGCCCCTCACCGCACGGCAGAGCGCCCTGCTGATCTGGGGCGGCGTCCGCGGATCGGTCACGCTGGTGCTGGCGCTCTCCATCGCCGACCGGGGCGTGCTGGGCGAGGATGCGCGGCTGCTGGGGGCGGTTGCGGCCGCCTACACCCTTGCCACGATTTTCCTGAACGCGGGCTCGCTCGCCTGGGTGACGCACCGGTTGGGATTGGATCGCCTGTCGGCGGCGGACCTGGCCCTGCGCGAGAAGATCATCGCCGGCGCCCTGGAGCGGGTGCGCGCGGTGGTGACCAACATCGTGCGCGCGCGCGATCTGGAGCCCGAGGCGCTGGCGACCGTCGACCGTGCGCTCGGCGAGCGGCGCGAACAGGCGGAGGCCCAGGCCGCCGGCGAACGCATATCCTTCGGCGAGCGGCTGCGCCTCGGCCTGACCATCACCGGCGGCCAGGAGGCGCGACTGATCCGGCGGGCGTTCGACGAAGGGGCAATCGGACCACGCTCGGCGGTCGCGCTGCGCCTCAACGCCGAGCGGATCGCGGACGCGGCGCGCATCCAGGGGCGCGAGGGCTATGACACCGCCGCCGCGGCGGCCATCCGCGCGCCGGACGGCTATCGCCTCGCCGTGCTGACCCGACGGTTTCTCAAGCTGGACTGGCCGCTGCGCAGGGCCATCGAAATGCACTTCATCGCGCTGCTGGAAACCGAGCGGATCGTCCGCGAGTTGCGGACGTTCATCGGCCAGGTCGTCGCGCCGATGATCGGCCAGGACGCGGCCGACAACCTGTCGCACCTGATGACCGACCGGCACGATGCGGTGAATGCCGAGATCGACGCGATCGCGGCGCAATATCCGCACTATGCGAGCGCGGTGGAGCGCATCCTGGTGGCGCGGGCCGCGATTCGGCGCGAACGGCAGCAATACACGCGGCTGTTGAACGACGGCATTATCGGCCAGGAATTGCACGACAATCTGATCGGCGATCTCGACCGGCGCGAGCGGGCGGTGGCCGCACCGCCCCGCCTCGACCTGACGCTGCGGCCGCGGGCGCTGCTGGACCGGGTGCCGATCTTTCAGGGCCTGTCCGACGGCCAGCTGAAACTGATCGCGCGGCTTCTGCGCACCCGCTTCACCAAGCCGGACGAGGTGCTGCTGCAGGCCGACCAGCGCGGGACCGAGATGTATTTCATCGCGTCGGGCGCGGTCGCGCTGGAATTCCCCGACGGCGACCAGCGCCTGGGCAGCGGCGACTTCTTTGGCGGGATTGCCCTGGTCCAGCCCTTTCGCCGCCGCACCAGCAAGGTGGTATCGCTGGGCTATTGCCGGCTGCTGGTGCTGAAGCGCCAGGACTTCCTGAAGCTGTCGAAGCGCGATCCAGCGCTGGCGGAAATGATCCGAACCGCCGCCGAACGGCAACTGGTGGCCGGGCCGACCCTCCGCGACTGAGGCTGGCCCCGCCCATCCCGGGCGCCCGGTTATCCCGAATTTCCCGACGACGGACAGGCGGGCTCCCCTGCCCCACTCTTTCATCGACTGTTGAGTGTTTCCCGCTTTTCGCCCGTGGACGGACTGAAACTGGGCCTTTAGTATTATTCTTTAGTGTCATATCGGATGCATCGGTACGACCTCATGACAACCGAATAACTGTATTAGGGAGTTACCCAAAATGTGGTTGAAAGGCCTTTTGGCGACGGCTGCCATTGCCGTTGTCACCTCTATCGGCGCACAAGCCCAGACCGTGGGCGTAACCGATACCTCGATCAAAATCGGCAATACCAGCCCGTATTCCGGCCCAGCGTCGGCCTATGGTGCGATCGGCAAGGCCTATGTCGCCTATTTCCAGATGGTCAACGATCGGGGCGGCATCACCAGCAAGGACGGCAAAACCCGGAAGGTCGATTTCATCTCGCTCGACGACGGCTATACGCCGCCGCGCACCGTCGAGCAGACCCGGAAACTGGTGGAGCAGGAACACGTGGCGTTCACGGCCGGGCAGACCGGCACGGCGTCGAACTCGGCCATCCACCGCTATATGAACGCCAAGAAGGTGCCGCAGTTGTTCGTCGCGACCGGCGCCTCGAAATGGGCGCAGCCGCAGAAATTCCCGTGGACCATCGGCTTCCAGCCCGGCTACGACATCGAGGGGCAGATCTACGCAAAGTATATTCTGGCGACCGTCAAGGACCCGAAGATCGCCATTCTGTTTCAGAACGACGATTACGGTAAGGATTACCGCGACGGCTTCATCGCCGAACTGGGGGACAAGGCCAAGGACATGATCGTCAAGGCGTTGCCCTACGAGGTGACCGATCCGACGGTCGATGCGCAGATGCTGGAACTGGCCGCGACCGGCGCGAACGTGTTTTTCAACGTCTCGACGCCAAAATTCGCCGCCCAGGCCATCCGCAAGGCCTGTGAGATCGGCTGGAAGCCGCTGCAGATCCTGAACAATGTCTCGTCATCGGTGGGCGCGACGCTGAGGCCCGCGGGGCTCGATTGCTCGCAGGGGCTGATCACGGCGCAATACATGCGCGACCCGACCGACCCGCAATGGCACGACACCGACGGCTACAAGGAATGGGCGGCGTTCATGGACAAATACCTGCCGAACGCCGACCGCACCGACATCAGCTATGCTTACGGGTACAGCCTGGCCTATCTGATCGACTACACGCTGACCAACTGCGCCGATCTCTCGCGGCCCGGCATCATGCACTGCGCCGCAGACGTGAAGGACCTCCAGATCCCGATGCTCATCCCCGGCATTCTGATCAACACCAGCCCGACCGATTTCCACACCATCCAGGCCGAGCAACTGTCGCGCTTCGAAGGCGACCGCTGGGTGCTGTTCGGCAACATCATCGAAGTGTCGCAATAGGCGCGAACCTGCCGCCGGACCGCGTATCGAACGGGACTCCGGCAAAGTTTGGCTGGGGCGGCTGGATTCGAACCAGCGCATGACGGTACCAAAAACCGTTGCCTTACCGCTTGGCTACGCCCCAGCAGACGGCAGGCGAGAAGCCGCTATATGCCAGCAGCGCCCCGCCAGCGCAAGCCCCAGCGCGCCGCACGGGCGCAATCCCCACGGCGCCGCACGGGGCGATTGCGCCCGTGCCCGCCAGGGGTTGGCAGCCACCGCAAACCGGATAGGCTGAAGCGCACGCAACGCCGACTCACAGGATAAGGGAGGCCGCGCATGCGCTTTGGCCTTTTCGGCGGTGCGAAAGCCGCCGGCTCCGGCCCGGATGCGGATAGCCAGGGCTATCGCGCGTTCATCGACTATGTGATCCGGGCCGAGGCGCTGGGCTTCGAATCCTTGTTCATGGTCGAACACCATTTCACCGGCGTCGGCCAGGTCTCCGCCTCGCTGAACCTGCTGACCTATCTGGCCGCGCGCACCCGCCGCATCCGCCTCGGCACCGCCGTGGTGGTGCTGCCCTGGCACAATCCTGCGCTGCTGGCGGAGCAGGCCGCGACCCTCGACCTGCTGTCCGACGGGCGCTTCGACTTCGGCATCGGCAAGGGCTATCGCAAGAGCGAATTCGCCGGTTTCGCCATCCCGCAGGACGAGGCCGAGGCGCGCTTTGCCGAATGCGTCGATGTCCTGCGCCGGGCCTGGACCGAGCCGGGGCGCTTCTCGCATCGGGGTCGGTTCTGGCGCTTCGACGACGTGGTGGTCGAGCCCCGCCCGATCCAGCAACCGCACCCGCCCTTCTGGATGGCCGCCGGCAGCCCCGCCTCGATCCGCCGCGCGGCACGCGAAGGCTTCAACCTGCTGCTCGACCAGTTGGCGCCCATCGACCTGACGCTGGAGCGGGCCGCGCTCTATCGCGACGCGCTGGAAGCCGCCGGGCGCGGCCGGCATTCCTGCCAGATCGCCGTCGCCCGCGCGCTGCAACTGGTGGAGACCGCCGACGAGCGCGAACAGGCGCTGGCCGTGCGTCAGCGGGTGCTGACCCATATCGGCGACCTGGCGCGCGGCCGCGGCGCCGAACGCTATCAAAGCGCCGACGCGATCCAATCCGCGGGGCTGGCGGGGGACGATTCCGCCCTGATCGGCACGCCGGAGGAGATCACGGCCCGCCTGCAACGCCTTGCCGCGGGCGAGATCGACCAGGTGCTGCTGATCGACCCGAACGGCCGCCAGCGCTCGCTGGAAGTGTTCGCGGCCGAGATCGCGCCGGCCTTCCGCGCTACGCCCTGACGCCGCCCCCTCCCCTGCCCCCAAAGTCGTGCGGGCAATGGGGTTGCAATCCGTAGCCGATTGCTCCAGATAATCCGTAGTGTCACATTACGGAATGGATCGACCGGCGGCATGTTCCGCTTGAGCAAAATGACCGACTACGGCGTCGTCGTGCTGGGCTGTCTGGCGGGCCAGCGCGGCCGGCTGGTGTCGGCCCCGGATATCGCCGAGGCCACGGGCCTGCCCGGCGCCACGGTCAGCCAGGTGCTGAAGACGCTGGCCGCGGCCGGCGTCGTCGCCTCGCACCGCGGCGCCCGCGGCGGCTATGAACTGGCGCGCGCGCCGGAGGCGGTGACCGTGCGCGAACTGGTGGTGGCCTTCGAAGGCCCGCTGGCCGTCACCGCCTGCGTCGACGGCGCGGCCGACAATTGCGCGGTCGAATCCCTCTGCCTGCTGGCCGGCGGGTGGGAGCAGGTGAACGCCGCGATCCGCACCGCGCTGGACAGCGTCACGCTGGCGGACGTGCTGCGCCCCATCACCCATTTCGGCCGGCCCGAAGCCCCGATCGAACAAGAGGCCCCGCTATGAGCGCCACCACCGAAACCATCGAACACGTCGAATCGCTGGCCGGCGAAGGCTACAAATACGGCTTCGTCACCGATATCGAGATGGAAACGGCGCCGAAAGGCCTGTCCGAGGACGTGATCCGCTTCATCTCGGCCAAGAAGGGCGAGCCGGAGTGGATGCTGGACTGGCGGCTGAAAGCCTATCGCCACTGGCTGACCATGGAAATGCCGAACTGGCAGAAGCTCGACCTGCCGGAGATCGACTACCAGGACAGCTATTACTATGCCGCGCCGAAGTCCCAGGCCGACAAGCCGCAAAGCCTGGACGAGGTCGACCCGGAATTGCTGCGCACCTACGAGAAGCTGGGCATTCCGCTGAAAGAGCAGGAATTGCTGGCCGGCGTCGCCAATGTGGCGGTCGACGCGGTGTTCGACAGCGTCTCGGTCGCGACCACGTTCAAGAAGAAGCTGAACGAGGCGGGCGTGATCTTCTGCCCGATCTCGGAGGCGATCCGGAACCATCCGGACCTGGTGCGGAAGTATCTGGGCTCGGTCGTGCCCTACACGGATAACTTCTTCGCGACGCTGAACTGCGCCGTGTTCACCGACGGCAGCTTTGTCTACATCCCGCCGGGCGTGCGCTGCCCGATGGAATTGTCGACCTATTTCCGCATCAACGCCATGAACACCGGCCAGTTCGAGCGCACGCTGATCGTCGCCGACGAAGGCTCCTATGTCTCATACCTGGAGGGCTGCACCGCGCCGATGCGCGACGAGAACCAGTTGCACGCCGCCGTCGTCGAACTGGTGGCGCTGGGCGATGCGGAGATCAAATACTCCACCGTCCAGAACTGGTATCCGGGCGACGAGAACGGCAAGGGCGGCATTTTCAACTTCGTCACCAAGCGCGGCATCTGCAAGGGCGACCGTTCCAAGATCTCCTGGACCCAGGTGGAGACCGGCTCGGCGGCGACGTGGAAATATCCCTCCTGCATCCTGCAGGGCGAGGATTCGGTGGGCGAGTTCTACTCCATCGCCATCACCAACAACTACCAGCAGGCCGATACCGGCACCAAGATGATCCATCGCGGCAAGGGCTCGCGCTCGCGCATCATCTCCAAGGGCATTTCCGCCGGCAAGGCGCACAACACCTATCGCGGCCTGGTGCGGGTGACGCCCAAGGCGGACAAGGCGCGGAACTACACCCAGTGCGACTCGCTGCTGATCGGCGACCGCTGCGGCGCCCACACCTTCCCCTATATCGAAAGCCAGAACCGCACCGCGCGGGTGGAGCACGAGGCCACCACCTCGAAAATCTCCGAGGACCAGCTGTTCTACTGCCTCTCGCGCGGCATCGGCGAGGAAGAGGCGATCGCCCTGATCGTCAACGGTTTCTGCCGCGAGGTGCTGCAACAACTGCCGATGGAATTCGCCGTCGAGGCGCAAAAACTGGTCGGCATTTCCCTGGAAGGGAGCGTGGGGTGATGGCCGCTCTCTGTACCCTTTTCATCGGCGTCATTGCGAGAAGCGCAGCGACGAAGCAATCCAGCCCGCCGCAGCAACCGGTGGTGACCGTCGGCATGGATTGCCGCGTCGCCTTCGGCTCCTCGCAATGACGGCACAATACCCAGCGGAATTCTCCACCATGCTCACCATCAAAAACCTGCACGCCTCGGTCGACGGCAAGCCCATCCTGAAGGGCATCGACCTGTCCATCCCCGATGGCGAGGTGCATGCGATCATGGGGCCGAACGGCTCCGGCAAGTCGACCCTGTCCTATGTGCTGGCCGGCCGTGACGGCTATGAGGTCACGGCAGGTTCCGTCACCTATAAGGGCCAGGACCTGCTGGCGCTGTCGCCGGACGAGCGCGCCGCCGCCGGCGTGTTCCTGGCGTTTCAGTACCCGGTGGAGATTCCGGGCGTCACCGGCACCACCTTCCTTCGCACCGCCGTCAACGCCGTCCGCCGCGCCCGCGGGCTGGACGAGCACGACGCCATGGCGTTCGTCAAGGCCGCCCGCGCCAAGATCAAGGAACTGGGCATGACCGACGAGGTGCTGAAGCGCGCCGTCAATGTCGGCTTTTCCGGTGGCGAGAAAAAGCGCAACGAGATGCTGCAAATGGCGATGCTGGAGCCCTCGCTCGCCATTCTGGACGAAACCGACTCCGGCCTGGACATCGACGCGCTCAAGATCGTGGCCGAAGGCGTGAACCGGCTGCGCGCGCCGGATCGCTCCATGCTGGTCATCACCCACTACCAGCGCCTGCTCGACTATATCGTGCCCGACGTGGTGCACGTGCTGGCCGGCGGCCGCATCGTCAAGACCGGCGACAAGACCCTGGCCCATCGCCTGGAGGCCGAAGGCTATGCCGACGTGGTCGGGGAGGCCGCCTGATGGCCACACCCGCCCGCACCTACGGCGTCGAGGCGTTCCGCGAGGCGCTGGACAGCGCCGCCGCGCCGGACAGGCAGGCAACCCTTGCCCGGGAGGCAGCCTTTGCCCGGGAGGCGGCCCCTGCCCGGGAGGCGGCCTCCGCCCGGCAGGCGGCCTTCGCCCGCTTTGCCGAGACCGGCCTGCCACACCACAAGATCGAGGCCTGGAAATACACCAGCCTCGTCCATCTGGCCCGCACCCGCTTCCAGCCGGCCGCCGCCAATTACGAGCTGACCGGCGCCCTGCCCGCGCGGCTCGACGGTGCCGAGCGGGCCGTGTTCGTCAACGGCCGCCATGTCGCCATGCTCTCCGACCCGCCGACCGCCGGGTTCGAGTCCGCGCATCGGGCTGGTCTGGTGCTGGCGCTCGGCGCGGCGGCGGACGATGACCCGATGCTGTCCCTGGCCGTCGCTCTCGGCCAGGACGGCGCGGTGCTGGACCTGCAAGACGGCGCGGCCATCGAACTGCTCTACATCACCGCCCCCGGCAGCGGGCCGCAAATGGCCCACAGCCAGAACCGCATTCGCGTCGCCGCCGGCGCCTCGGCCACGGTGATCGAGCGCCATATCGCCCTGGGCGCAGGCGAGGCCACGCTTGCGAACGGGGCCACCGCCATCGAACTCGGCGAAGGCGCGACGCTCACGCACGTCAAGCTTCAGGCCGAAGCCGCCAACGCCACCCATGTCTGGCACCATCTGGCCACCATCCCCGCCCATGCCCGTTACGACAATTTCGTGGTGAGCGTCGGCGGCGGCCTCGCCCGCAACCGGGTGACGACGCATCTGGTCGGCGCCGGCGGCCACTGCACGCTGGACGGCGCCTATGCCGGCCGCGACCGGCAGCACCTGGACCACACGTCCAAGATCGTCCACGCCGTCGCCGACACCACCAGCCGGCAGGTCTACAAGGGCGTGCTGGACGACCGGGCGCGCGGCGTGTTCCAGGGCCATATCGTCGTGGCAGAGGATGCCCAGCGCACCGACGGCCACCAGTTGAACCGGGCGCTGATGCTCTCGGATACGGCGGAGATCGACTCGAAGCCGATGCTGGAAATCTATGCCGACGACGTGAAATGCTCGCACGGCGCCACCGCCGGCGACCTGGACGAAACGCAGTTGTTCTACCTGCAAAGCCGCGGCATTCCGCAGGACCAGGCCCGCCGGCTGCTGGTCGAGGCCTTCCTGGCCGAGACCATTGACGCCATCCCGTTCGCGCCCGCCCGTGCGGCGGCGCTCGCCCTCGTTCAGGAGCATCTGGCACGATGAACGCCACCACGGCCACGCTCAGCAAGCCCAATTTCGACATCGACGCCATCCGCGCCGACTTCCCCATCCTCAGCCGCGAGGTCTATGGCAAGCCGCTGGTCTATCTGGACAGCGCCGCGTCGGCCCAGAAGCCGCGGCAGGTGGTGGACACGATCCGCGACGTCTACGAAAACGACTACTCCAACGTCCATCGCGGCATCCACTATCTCTCGCAACGCTGCACCGACCGGTTCGAGGCGGCGCGCGAGACCGTGGCCCGCTTTCTGAAGGTGAAGGACTCGGACAGCCTGATCTTCACCAAGGGCGCGACCGAGGGCCTGAACCTGGTCGCCCAGTCCTATGCCCGCAGCGTGCTCAGCCCCGGCGACGAGATCCTGATTTCGGAACTGGAGCACCACTCCAACATCGTGCCCTGGCAGATCGTGGCGCAGGAAAAGGGCGCCAGAATCCGCGCCATCCCGATCCTGGACGACGGCCAGCTGGACATGGCGGCGTTCCGCAACCTGCTGAACGAGCGCACCAGGATCGTCGCCGTGACCCAGGTCTCGAACGCCCTCGGCACGGTGACGCCGCTGGCCGAAATCATTCCGGCCGCCCATGCGGTCGGCGCCAAAGTGGTGGTGGACGGCTGCCAGGCGACGCCGCACATCGCGCTCGACCTGCCGGCGATGGACTGCGATTTCTTCGCCTTTTCCGGCCACAAGGTCTATGGCCCGAACGGCATCGGCGTGCTGTACGGCAAGCCGGACCTGCTGGAGGCCATGCCCCCCTATCAGGGCGGCGGCGAGATGATCGACCATGTCGGCATCGAGTCCTCGACCTACAAAGAGCCGCCGCACCGTTTCGAGGCCGGCACGCCGCCGATCGTCGAGGCGATCGCGCTGGCGACGGCCATCGACTATGTGACAGCCATCGGCCTCGACGCCATCGCCGCGCACGAGCACGACCTGGTGACCTATGCCATGGAACGGCTGGCAGAGGTGCCGGAGGTGACGCTGCACGGCACCGCGCCCGGCAAGGCCAGCATCGTCTCCTTCACCTGGAAGGGGGCGCACGCCCACGATGTCGGCACCATTATCGACCGGGCCGGCGTCGCCGTCCGCGTCGGCCATCATTGCGCCCAGCCGCTGATGGACCGGCTGGGCGTGCCGTCGACCGCGCGGGCCAGCTTCGGCCTCTACAACACCCGCGACGAGGTGGACCGGCTGGTCCGCTCCCTCGACGACGTCCGCACCATCTTTGCGTGAGCGCCAGCATGGAGCCCAGTGCCATGAACGCCCCTTTCGGATACCCGGACGATTTCGGCTTCGGCCAGCCCTCCATGGAGGAGCTGAAAGAGCTTTGCGCCCGCCGCGGCCAGCCGCTGCCAGAGGGCCAGGCGGTCGCCACCGGCGACGAGGCCATAGAGGCACTGCGCACGGTCTACGACCCGGAAATTCCGGTGAACATTTTCGACCTGGGCCTGATCTACGAGTTGGACATCCACAAGGATGGCTCGGCCCGGGTGGTGATGACCCTGACCGCGCCCGGCTGCCCCGTCGCCGGCGAGATGCCGGAAATGGTGGCCGACGCGCTCGACCAGGTGCCCGGCATTGGCGAGATCGAGGTGACGCTCACCTTCGAGCCGCCCTGGACACCGGAAATGATGAGCGAAGACGCCCGCTTGGCGTTAGGCTTTTAAGAGAGCAAGAGGAGACAGACTGTCATGGAACGTCCCCCCGTCGTCACCCTGACCGATGCCGCCGCCGACCGCGTGAAGGCACTGGTCGCCAAGTCCGACCAGCCCGTGCAGGGCCTGCGCATCGGCATCAAGACCCGCGGCTGCTCCGGCCTCAGCTATTCCGTGGAATACGCCGACGAGCCGAAACGGTTCGAGGAAGTGGTGGAGCAGAAGGGCGTGAAGTTGTTCATCGACCCGACCGCCGTCATGTTCATTCTCGGCTCGGAGGTGGACTACAAGGAAGACCGCTTCTCCAGCGGCTTCACCTTCACCAACCCGAACGAAAAGGGCCGCTGCGGCTGCGGCGAGAGCTTCCACGTCTGACGCCGCCGCCGGGGCGCCCAACCGATCGGAGATCCCGGCCCTCCAACCGCCTTGCAGGCGGCCTGCGGCCGGGAAAGCTGCGATGCCACAGGCGAACCGGCGGGTTCTCACCACGCCCCACGCCGCCGGATTTCCCGGACACAACGACGCCGCCCCAGCTTTCCCGGACGCGGCAGGGCCGCGATCCGGGACCTCTCAACCGAGCCGGCACCCCAACCGAGCGACCGGCGCCCAACCGACCGGAGATCCCGGCCCTCCGACCGCCTGGCGGCGGCCTGCGGCCGGGAAAGCCGGAGTGCGGAGAGCCGCCGCTACAGCAGCGGCGCCACCGCCAGGCTGAACAGGATCGCACCGCCGAAGGCGCTGCCCAGATAGAGCGCGAACACCGACGGCCGTGCCAGCGCCCACACCGCAATCCCCGCCGGGATGCAGGTGATGCCGCCCGCCACCAGGAAGGCCATGCCGGCGCCGGCGCTCATGCCCTGCTCCATCAGGCCGCTCACCAGCGGCAGGGCCGCATAGCCGTTCAGATAGGCCGGGATGCCCACCACCGCCGCCAGCGGGATCGCATACCAACTGTCGCTGCCCAGCACGCTCGCCACCGTCTCCTGCGGCAGGTAGGCCAGCATCATCGCCTCCAACGCGAAGGCCAGGGCCAGCCACTGGCCGAGGAACAACAGATTGTCCCGGGCGCTCTCCGCGAAGGTGCGGCGGCGGGCGGTGTCGGTCCAGAATGTCCAGGCGACGGCGCGCTTCGGCTCGCTGCCGCAACAGCTATCGCCGCCCGGGTCGGGCGCGTGATCGTGCGCCGCCGGCGCCGTCGAGCCGCAACAACCGCCGCCGCGGGCGCGCAACGGGTTGGTCAGCAGGCCGGTGCGGCCCAGCCCCATGGTGGCATAGCCGCCGGCCGCGCCGATCCCGGCCGCGATCAGGGCTTTGATCACCGCAAACTTCCAGCCGAGAATGCCGGCGGTCATGGCGAACATGGTCGGGTCCATCAGCGGCGAGGCCAGCCAGAACGCCATCACCGCCGACAGCGGCACCCCCATGGCCAGCAGCCCGGCAATCACCGGGATCACACCGCACGAGCAGAAGGGCGATAGCGCCCCGAACAGGGCCGCCACCAGCACCATCCGCCCTTCCCGGCCCTCGAACGCCCTGGCGATCAGGGTGTCGGCGCCGCTGGCCTTGCTGTAGGCGGCGAACGCCACCGCCAGCAACAGAAAGGGCAAGGTCTCGCCGAACGATCCGACGACGCTTTCGATGCGCGCCGGCAGGGCGCCGGCATCGACGACGGCCTGGGCCGCCAGCACGACGATCAGGCCGAGCCAACCATGGCCGATCCCTTTCAGGCGGGTTCCGACCTGGGTCAAGGCGGGGGCGAAACTGGTCATGGGGAACCTCCGGTCCGGCCACTGGGGCCGTGTCGCGTGGAACGGGAGTCCGTCAAGCCGCGTCCTCGTCGGCGTCGGGCAGAGCGTGACTGTGCGGCGCCAGGGTGCAGCATTCGGCGGTGAGAAATTCCAGCAGCGCGTGCATGCTGGCAAATGCCGCGGCGCTGTAATTCTGCCGCCCCTTGCGGGTCTGCGTGACCAGCCCGCACCGGGCCAGCGTCGCCAGATGATGCGAAAGGGTCGAGGCCGGCACGCCGGTCCGGGCCTGGACCTCGCCGAACGGCAGCCCCTCCTCGCCGGCTTTCACCAGCAGGCGAAACACCTCCAGCCGGGTCGGCTGGCCGAGGGCTTCCAGACATTGGGCGGCGGAAATGGTATCCATGCGCCCATCCTATTGCAGGCCCGCGCCGCTTGCAACCATTCTTCTAGAGAAATAGAACAATGAGCATCCCTGCCATTCCCGACACCCCTGCCCGGCCCCCTGCGCCCATCCGCATCACCCGCGGCTACGCGCCCGGCGCCCTCGGCCGGGTGGTGGAGTTGCACGGGCTGTATTACAGCCGCGCCTGGGGCTTCGGCCCGCAGTTCGAGGCAGAGGTGGCGACGGAGCTGGCGGAGTTCCTCGGCCGCTACGACCCGGCCCGGGACGGGTTCTGGCTCGCCTGGCAGGACGGGCGCATCATGGCCTCGGTGACGCTCGACCACCGGCCGGTCGATGGCGAGACCGGCGCCCGGGTGCGCTGGTTCGTGGCGGACGCGGCCGCCCGAGGCACCGGCGTCGGCGGCCGGCTGTTCGACGCGCTGCTGGCCTTCGCCGCCGCCACGGGCCAGACCGGCCTCTATCTCTGGACCTTCGAGGGGCTGACCGCGGCGCGCCGGCTCTACGACCGGGCCGGCTTCCGGCTCACGGCAAGCGAGGCCTTTGCCGACTGGGGGCCGACCGTCACGGCGCAGCGCATGCAGCGGGGGCCGTAGCGTCCGCCGAACCGGTGCGATCCCTGCCTGGGCCCTGCTGCCGCTCCCCGGCAAAAGCGCGTGCGCGGCGGCGCCATACCGTTATAGTGACGGGCTGTTGACAAGCACCCACTGACGGGAGACGCCCCATGAAAGACGCCTTTATCTGCGACGCCATTCGCACGCCCATCGGCCGCTATGCCGGCTCGCTGGCCGCCGTCCGCACCGACGACCTGGGCGCGGCCCCGATCAAGGCGCTGATGGAGCGCAATGGCAGCGTCGACTGGACCAAGATCGACGACATCGCCTATGGCTGCGCCAACCAGGCGGGCGAGGACAACCGCAATGTCGGCCGCATGGCGGCCCTGCTGGCCGGCCTGCCGGACTCGGCGCCTGCGAACACCATCAACCGCCTCTGCGGCTCCGGCATGGACGCCATCGGCTCGGTCGCCCGCGCGATCAAGACCGGCGAGGCCGACCTCTGCATCGGCGGTGGCGTCGAGAGCATGAGCCGCGCGCCCTTCGTCATGGGCAAGGCCGACTCGGCCTTCAGCCGCGCCGCCAAGATGGAAGACACCACCATCGGCTGGCGCTTCGTCAACCCGATGATGAAGGCCCAGTACGGCATCGACAGCATGCCCGAGACCGGCGAGAACGTGGCCGAGGAATTCCAGGTCTCGCGCCAGGACCAGGACGCCATGGCCTATCGCTCGCAGATGAATGCGGTGGCCGCGCAGCAGAACGGCCGGCTGGCGAAGGAGATCGTCCCGGTCTCGATCAAGCAGCGCAAGGGCGACCCGATCGTGGTCGACACCGACGAGCACCCGCGCGCCGGCACCACCCTGGAGGGCCTGGCCAAGCTGCCGACGCCGTTCCGCAATCCCGGCACCGTGACCGCGGGCAACGCCTCCGGCGTCAATGACGGCGCCTGCGCCGCGCTGCTCGCCTCGGCGGAAGGCGTGGAGAAGCACGGCCTGACGCCGCGCGCGCGCGTTCTGGGCATGGCCACCGCCGGCGTGCCGCCGCGGATCATGGGCATCGGCCCGGCCCCGGCCTCGCAGAAGCTGCTGGAGCGGCTCGGCCTCTCCATCAACGACATGGACGTGATCGAGCTGAACGAGGCGTTCGCGGCCCAGGGCCTGGCCGTGCTGCGCCAGTTGGGCGTGGCCGACGACGACAGCCGCGTCAACCCGAATGGCGGCGCCATCGCGCTCGGCCATCCGCTGGGCATGTCCGGCGCGCGCCTGATCACCACGGCCATGTACGAACTGGAAGAGCGCCAGGGCCGCTATGCCCTTTGCACCATGTGCATCGGCGTCGGCCAGGGCATCGCCACCGTGATCGAGCGCGTGCGCTAACCGCCCCCTCTGAGCTTTCCCGGACGCGGCCACGCCGCATGAGCTTTCCCGGACGCGGCAACGCCGCGATCCGGGACCTCCCGCCGCGCCTACTCCGCCGCCATCGCCTGTGGCAGGACCCGGCCGCCATGGCGGAGCAACTGGCCGGAATGCGTGCCGGTCTGCTGGTCGTCCCGGATGGTGACCTCGCCATTCACCAGCACATAGCGATAGCCGCTGGCCTTCTGCACCCGGCGCCACTCGCCGCCCGGCAGGTCGTGGGCGATTTCGCCCGGCAGCACTTTCAGGTTCTGGTAGTCGTAGCAGACGATATCCGCCGGCGCCCCCACCTGCAGCACGCCGCGGCCGTGGAAGCCCGCGAACTGCGCCGGCAGCGCCGCGAGACGCCAGTGCGCCTCCTCCAGCGAGATCATGCCGTGCTCGCGCACGATCTTGCACAGCGTCTCGGTCGGATAGCGGCCGGCGGTCAGGAATTTGGTGTGGGCGCCGCCGTCGGAGACGCCGAACAGCACATAGGGGTCGTCGACGATCTCGCGCAGATGCTCGATCTTGCCGTTCGGGGGGGCGGCGAAGAACACGGTCTCCAGGTTTTCCTCCACCGCCATGTCGAGCATGACGTCGACCGGGTGCTTGCCCATCTTCTCCGCCGCGAGTTCCAGCGTGTGGTCCTCCCACGGCTTGTTCTTCTCCAGTTGCGGGCCGAGGATGACGATGTCGTTGAAGGGACCGGTCGCCGTGCGCGGCAGGTGATCCTTCAGCGCCTGGCGTCGGGCCGGATCGGCCAGCTTGGCCTTGCGTTCCTCCGGCGTGCCCAGGGTCGCGTCGAGCCAGGCCGGCGCGTCGTCGAACAGGTTCCAGTCGACGAAGGTGAAGGTGAAGCCCGCATCCGTGGTCAGCCCCTGCCCCACCACGCGGATGCCGCGCTCGCGGCAGGATTTCAGCCATTCCAGCGTGCGGCGATGGATGTTCGGCCGGTCGTCGAATGCCTGCACCACGTTCATGATGATCGGCCGGCCGGAAATCTCGGCCAGTTCCTCGAAAAAGGCGCGGTCGCGGGCGTTGTCGCCGGAAACGAACAGCATCTGCATGAAGCCGTCATTGCGGGCGCGCAGCACCTTGGCCAGTTCGCGGCAGGTCTCGTCGTGCATCACGTCGGTCGGCATGGGCGAGCCGTCGAAATCGCGCTGCACCGCCGCCGGCCCGTCCGGCACCATGCGCTGGGCCGACCAGCCGCAGGCGCCGGCGTCCATCGCCTCGCCCACCAGGCGGCAGAGTTCAGCATGCTCGGCCGCGGTCGGCATTTCGCCGGCCTTGGCCCGCTCGAAGCCCATGACCCAGATCAGCAGCGGGCTCAAGGGCACATAGGGCAGGATGTTCATGGCCTTGGGCGTGCGCTCGACCGAATCCAGGAATTCGGGGAAGGTCACCCAGTCCCAAGGCATGCCGGCCTGCATGCTGGCGAGCGGGATCGCCTCCACCCGCACCATCGACTGCATCGCCTGGTCGCGCGCCTCCGGCTGCACCGGCGCGAAGCCGAAGCCGCAATTGCCGATCACGACCGAGGTGATGCCGTGCCAGGAGGAAATCGTGCAATACGGGTCCCAGAACACCTGGGCGTCGTAATGGGTGTGCAGGTCGATGAAGCCGGGCGCGACGTGCAGGCCCTTGGCGTCGATGACCCGGGCGCCGTCGCCGGCGGCGATATGGCCGATCTCGGCGATGACGCCGTCGCGAATGCCGATATCGCCCCTGTAGCGGGGCTGGCGGGTGCCGTCGAAAATCATGCCGTCCTTGATGACGGTGTCGAACCGGGCCATGGCGTATCCTCCGCGGAATGTTTCCGTCTGCTGTTGCCGGAAATGAAAGGCGAGATCGCCGGCCGGGGCAAGGGCGAAGGCCGCCGGGACCGCAACAATCTGCCGTTGCAACCGGTCGCGGCTTTCCGCAGCATAGGGTTTATGGTCCAAAGCCCTTACATCCGAGCGGTTCCTACCGCAGCGAAAGATTGGCGATGACGCGCGAAGACCCGAAATGGATCGGCCCGGCGACGGACTACGGCCCGCTGCTGGTGTTTTTCATCGCCTATTTCGTCTGGGGCCTGATCCCCGCCACCGGCGCGCTGATGGTGGCAACCCTGATCGCGCTGGTCGCCTCGTGGCTCGTGCGCCGGACCATTCCGGCCATGGCCGTGGTGACGGCGGTGGTGGTCGGCGTGTTCGGCGGCCTGACGCTCTGGCTGCACGACGAGACCTTCATCAAGCTGAAACCCACCATCGTGCAGGCGCTGTTTGCGGTCATCCTGCTGGGCGGGCTGCTGTTCGACAAGCCGATGCTGAAATACGTGCTGGGCAAGGTCTGGCCGATCGACGACGACGGCTTCCGCAAGCTGAGCCTGCGCTTCGGCCTGTTCTTTGCCGCCATGGCCGTTCTGAACGAGGTCGTCTGGCGCACCCAGGACACCGATACCTGGGTGCTGTTCAAGGTCTGGGGCCTGATGGGCCTGACCTTCGTCTTTGCGCTGACGCAGATCAAGGTGTTCGAGACCCACCGCCTGCCGGACCCGGAACCGACCACCCGGGGCGACACCTAGTCCATGCCCATCGCCGCTCCGCCCAAGGACAGGGTGCTGCAAGGCATCCTGTTGATGTGTCTGGCCGTCCTCTGTTTTTCGACACTGAATGCGTCCGCCAAATTGCTGTCGGCCGCCGGCTTCGACATGCGCCAGGTGGTGTGGGCGCGCTATATCGGCTCGCTGGTGGTGATGGTGCTGATCTTTTTCCCGCGCCACCGCATGCGCCTGTTCCGGCCGCGCCATCTGGGCATCCAGACCCTGCGCGGGCTGCTGTTGTTCGGCTCCTCCGCCCTGTATTTTCAGGGGCTGGCGCACGCCGACCTGTCGCTGGCGGCGACCATCAGCATCACCAGCCCGCTCTGGATCACGGCGCTGTCGGTGCCGTTCCTGGGCGAGAGCGTCGGCCTCAGGCGCTGGCTGGCGGTGGGCGTCGGCTTTATCGGGGCGCTGGTGGTGATCCGGCCGGGCATGGGCGAGACCAACCCCTATATCCTGTTCTTCGTCGCCAGCACCACATGCAGCACCTTTTATGCCCTGCTGACCCGCAAATACGCCGGCGAGGAAAACGCCGAGACGTCGGCCACCGTCGCGACGGTGGTGGGCACGGTGGCGGCGGCGCCGCTGGCCTATACCAGCTGGCAAACCCCGACCGAGCCGCTGGACATCGCGTTGATGTGCGGGCTGGGCCTGTTCGCGGCCCTGGGGCATTATTTCTTCACCATGGCCTTCCAGCGCGGCCCCGCCGCGGTGATCGCGCCGTTCAGCTATGGCCAATTGGTGGGCGCGACCGCGTTCGGCTATGTGCTGTTCGCCACCTTCCCGGACCACTGGACCCTGATCGGCGCGGCCGTCATCATGTCCTCCGGCCTCTACATCGCCCATCGCGAGCGGGTGCGGCGGGGGCGATAGAGCAATTTCAAGCGCAGTGAGATCATTGCGCCAAATCAATCAGAAAGGGCGGTTTGCAAGAGCCGTGGCGAACGGAAACCGCCCCTGACGCCTGGAGCGGAGTCTTTTCCAGCCGGCTCACCAGCCCATCTTCCCTGTCCTCGCGGAGGCGGGGACCCATGCCTGAGAGACCAATACGGAGTCCGTATCCTGTGAGAAGCTCTCAGGCATGGGCTCCCGCTTGCGCGGGAGATGGGGCAGGAAAGTGGGCCAACCCGTGCCGAAAACGCACTAGCGGCCCTTGCCGAGAACCGCGCTCATATAGGCGGCGAGCGGCGCGGCCTGCTCTTCCTCCGCGTCCAGCGGCAGTGGGGGCGCCGCGGTGCTGGCGGCGGCAGTGCCACGAAGTCCGAGAGCCTCGTCCCGGCGCGGCTGCAACGGCAAGCCAGCCTTGTGCCGGCGCACCTTGTAGAGAACGCTGAACAGCGTCTGATAGGCGTCCGGCGGATCCAACAGCACGCGGTCGCCATGTTCCGAGATCACCTGCCGGCCAGGATCGACCGCCACGCCGGATGCCTGCATGAATTCCAGCAGTTCCCGCGCGAACACCGCGTAGCCGAGCCCGGAGGGATGGTGGTTGTCGAGGCTGCCGACGCCGCCGTCGCGCAGCCAATTCCCCAGCCACGTGTCCGCGATAACAAAGGCCTCGTTGGAATAGGCGTGATCGTCCTTTTCTAGGTCGATCCTCGGGCGCCGTTGCCGAACCTTCAAGGCATCGACATGCTTGCCGTCATATCGCTTCAGCGTCTGGTCCACACGGAAAAAACGCGCCCTGGAATCACCAGCGGCGTCGAACACCCGCCGGACATTGGCAATCATCGCCTCGTTTATCGCCAATACTTCCTGGTCGAGTTCTCGCACCTCGGCACCGGTGAATTGGGCATAGTCGGACAGACCACCCAGGCGGTTTTCATAGAGCGGGAAATAGTCGTCCTCGCTCTGACGCAAATCCACTTTGAGAAACGTATCCAGAGTGGTCGGATAGGTCAGGTTCGGCACAGTGGAAGGCAAAGGTACGGTGTTGATATAGATTTCCTCCGTGGCCGCCGGCAACGCCGTCAGCGTTTCGGCAAAAGTCCCCATATCCCTGGCCCAGTCCCACAGCGAGCGCAGCCCATTTTTTCGCTCGGAGACGCCCGGACGTGGCCGCTGCCGGCCCCCCGCTTCCGAGCCGGACAGGGTGATATCAATCAGGCCATGATTGGCGCCGATGCTAATCAGCAACATCCGCGGCTGGCGCAGCACCACCCAATCCATAGGCGTCAACGGGTCCAGTGCCCGTTCGTTGCCGGGGTTGAGCAGGAAGCGGGCGTTCAGACCCAGATGTAACTGCAGCAGATCGTCGCCAAGACTGCTGAGGTCGCCAATCGAGCCGACCCCATCCAACCGGGGCATGATGCGCAACACCTCCCGGTTCCAGCGATCATAGGACCAGTCGGTCAGATGCTCCACTTCGGCGCCCGAAATCGCCAGATTGTCCCATGCCAACACCGGCTCGCGCAGGGCGTAATCACAACGAGCATACCGATTGGCGCTGGAGAGCGCGAATTCCAGCGTGCGCTGCAACGCCCGGCGGAAATTCAGCAGGCTGACGCGGCGCAGCGTCTCCTCGACATTGATCAGCAGGGATTCCGGATAGCGCGGCCAGCGGAACGGATGGTCCGGCGCAACCGCCTTGGCCACCATGGCGGGGATGCTGCGGGCCGCATACTCGCCATTGATCGTGGCGGACCGCATGCCGTTGTAGAGACTGTCGCCAATCGCCATCACCGGCGGGTGCATGTCCGCGGCGGGCAGTCGAAAGCCGCCGGTTGGAACCCGAAACGCCATTGCTACCCGTCTCCCTGTTCGACCACCATCCCATACGGGGAATAGCTTAGTCCTTAAGCGACGGATCGACAACGCGTTGCTGGCCGGCCACCCGCGGCCGCGCCCTTCCGGCCGCCGGCAATTGCGAGTAGCCTGAACGGCCAGCAAGAAAAGCCGAAGCCGGGGAAGCCGCCCATGTCCGCCGTCAAGAACATCCTGTTCATCATGTGCGACCAGTTGCGGTGGGATTATCTCTCCTGCACCGGCCACCCGCACCTGCAAACGCCGAACATCGACGCCCTGGCCGCCCGCGGCGCGGTGTTCGACCGGGCCTATTGCCAGGCGCCGATCTGCGGGCCGTCGCGCATGTCGTTCTACACCGGCCGCTATCCGTTCACGCTCGGCTCCGGCTACAACAACTTCCCGCCCCGGGTGGACGAGATGACTCTGGGCGACCATCTGCGCCCGCTCGGCCTGCGCACGCTGCTGGTGGGCAAGACCCACATGGCCGCCAACCGCGAGGACATGCAGCGCCTGGGCATCGACCCGAAGGGCGAGCTGGGCGTTCTGCTCTCCCAATGCGGCTTCGAACCGTTCGAGCGCGACGACGGCCTGCACCCGAACGAGGCCTTCGACCCCAATCTTCGCTACAATGTCTGGCTGCGCGGCCACGGCTATGACAGCCCCAACCCCTGGCACGACTTCGCCAATGCGGCGGAGGGGCCGGACGGCGAGGTGCTCTCCGGCTGGCACATGAAATGGGCGCATCTGCCGGCCCGCGTGAAGGCGGAGCATTCGGAGACCGCCTACATGACCGGCCGCGCCATGGACTGCATCGCCGAACAGGGCGACCAACCCTGGTGCATTCACCTCTCCTACATCAAGCCGCACTGGCCCTATGTGGCGCCGGCGCCCTATCACAATCTCTACGGCAAACAGCACCTGTTGCCGCTGAACCAGGGCGAAGCCGAGCGCGAGCGCCCGCACCCGGTCCATGCCGCCTTCATGCAGCACGGCGACAGCGAAACCTTCGCCCGGCCGGAAGTGCGGGAGCACGTGATCCCGGCCTATATGGGCCTGGTGAAGGAGATCGACGACCAGTTGGGCCGGCTCTGGGCCTTCCTGGAGGAGCGGGGCCTGTTCGAGACGACCATGATCGTCTTCACCAGCGACCATGGCGATTATCTGGGCGACCATTATCTGGGCGAAAAGGAATTGCTGCACGAGGAAAGCGTGCGCATCCCCCTGATCGTCTACGACCCGCGGCCGGAAGCGGACGCGAGCCGCGGCCGGCATCTGGCGGCGCCGGTCGAGGGGGTCGACCTGGTGCCCACCTTCGTCGAGGCGGTCGGCGGCGCGCCGGCCCTGCACTGGCTGGAAGGCGCCTCGTTGCAGCCGCTGCTGTTCGGCGGCGACGCGGCGGCGCGGAAGGACGCGGCCTTCTCGGAGATCGACTATTCCATGCGCGACGCCCGCGCCGCTCTCGGCGTGGCGCCGGCGGAGGCCAAGGGCTACATGGTGCGGACCCGGCGCTACAAATACCTGTTCTGGGAAGGGTTTCCGGCGCAATTGTTCGACCTGGACGCCGATCCCGTCGAACAGACCGACCTGGGCGCCGACCCGGCCCATGCCGCGGTGATGGCCGAGATGCGCGAGCGCCTGTTCCGCTGGTTCCGCCATCGCAAGCTGCGCGTCACCCGCACCGACGCCCGCATCCTGGCCACCGCCGGCGAGAAAAGCACCCAGAGCCGCGGCATTTATCGCGGCTATTGGGGGCCGGACGACTGAGGCGGGGGCCGCGTTTCGCTCAAGAGGAGGGATGGGCCGATGAACGATCTGGTGAAAGAAGCGATCCGCTGGCTGTTCGGCGGCGGTGCGCTAGCGCTGGCGACCTTCCTGGCGACCACCGCCTATCAGCAAGGCCAGTTGGAAATCGAGCGCGAGCGCAACCTGCGGGAATTCCTCGACAAATACGTGGACCTCGCCACCCGCGGCTCGCTGGACGAGCGGTTGCGCTTCGTCCAGTACTGGGAATCGCTCGACGTGTCCGACAAGATCGGCGTCGATCTGACCAGCTACCGCCGGGCGCTGCGCAACGAGTTCAACGAGGCCCAGGCCTATGCCGAGACCCTGTCGGCGGCCGGCGGCGATGGCGGCCACCCGCCCGCCTCCGGCACCGGCGGCAGGCCCACGACCGCGCCGCCCCTCACCGAGCCAGCCGCCCGCCCGCCGGTCTCCACCGTTCGGGAGATGTCGAACCCGCAGCAGGAAGCCTATTTCGCCTCGCGCGGGCAGACCATTGCCAAGCTGGTGCCGGGCGAGGCCGACGCGTCCGACCTGGAACGCCGGGGCTTCGAGGCGCTGCTCGCCAACGACATTCCGGCCGCGCGCGAGGCGTTTGCCGCCGCCGAGCAAGCCTGGCCCGAATACCACAACGTGGCCGAAATCCACCGGCTGCTGGTGGAGGTGAGCCGGCGGCTGCCGCCGGGCGGCGCCTCGCTGGAGCCGGACATCCACCGCCGCCTGCTTGCCGAGATCCTGGAGAATTTCAGCTGGGGCATGCCGCCGGCGATCCGCAACGCGATGCAGACGGCGACGCGGCGATAGAGTGCTTTCGGCACGGATTGACCCCCTCTCCCGCCCCATCTCCCGCGCAAGCGGGAGCCCATGCCTGAGAGCTTCTCACAGGACACGGACTTTGTATTGGTCTCTCAGGCATGGGTCCCTGCTTCCGCGGGGACAGGGAAGATGAGGCGGTGAGCCAGCGGGAAAAGAACCCGCTCCAGCCGCCGGCACCGCCGCGCCCTGGTCCGTCGCCGTCAGGCGCGGATCAGCCCGCCCGGCAGCGCGCCGGTGAACTCGCCGTCGCAGAGCGTCTCGACGCCGGCACAGAAGGTGTGGCGGTAGCCGTCGGCCCGCTGCACCAGCCGCTTGCCGCCGGCGGGCAGGTCGTAGAGCACTTCCGGCGGGCGCACGCGCAGCCGGTCGAAATCGATCAGGTTCAGGTCCGCGCGCAGGCCCGGCGCCACCACGCCCCGGTCGGTGAAGCCATAGGCGCGGGCGGTGTCCAATGTCTGCTTGCGCACCAGGAATTCCAGCGGCAGGCGCTCGCCGCGGGTGCGGTCGCGGCCCCAGAGCGTCAGCAGCGTCGTCGCTGAGGAATGGTCGGCGATCACGCCCACATGCGCCCCGGCATCCGCCAGCCCGGCAACGCAATTCGGATGGCTGAGCATGGTGCGGACATTGTCGAGATTGCCGGCGGTGTAGTTCTCGAACGGATGGATCAGCAGCCCCTTGCCGTCCTGGGCCAGCATGCATTCCAGCGCCAGGTCGAACGGGTCGCGCCCGGCCGCCCGCGCCTTGGCCGCCACCGCGTCCGCCGGCGCCGGCTCGTAGTTCAGGTCGGGGCCGAGGGGGAAGGTCCGCTCCAGCGCGGTGGCGATCCAGCGGATGTGCGCATTGTCCGGCCGGTCCCGCCACAGGGCGCGGCGCAGGTCCGCGTCGGCGGCGAGGCGGGCGTAACGCTCCCGCGGCGCCAGCGCTGCCATTGCCTTCCAGGCCGGGTGGCTGGCGAACGGGTTCACCGTCGTCTCCAGCCCCATCATCATGCCGATGAAGCGCGAGCCGACCTGGCCCGTGACGTGCAGGCCGTCGCGGTTGGCCTGCTCGATCTCCGCCAGGGTCTCGCGCCAGAGGTCCGGGGCGTTGTCCACCTGCAACAATAGCACCGACAGCGGCCGCCCCGCCAGCTCGGCGGCCTGGCGCAGGATGGCGAAATCGCCGGCGCCGAAATCGCTGTTGACCTCGATCACGCCCTTGCCGGCCCGTTTCATCGCCAGCGCGAGACCGGCCAGTTCCGGCTCGGCGGCGGAAAGCGTCGGCGTCGCCCGCCCGTCCTTGGCCCGGTGCTTGACCGTGCGCGAGGTGGTGAAGCCCAGGGCGCCGGCGGCCAGCGCCTCCTCCAGCAGGCGGCCCATTTCGGCGATTTCCGCCTCGGTCGGGGTTTCGGCATGGTCGGCGCCACGCTCGCCCATGACATAGAAGCGGAGCGCGGCATGGGGCATCTGCGCGCCCACATCCATGACCCGCGGCATGGCCGCCAGGGTGTCGAGATAGTCGGGAAAGCTTTCCCAGGTGAAATCCAGCCCTTCGGAGAGCACCGATTCCGGAATGTCCTCGACGCCTTCCATCAGGTTGATGAGATAGCGCTCGCTGCCGCGGCGCACCGGCGCGAAGCCGACGCCGCAATTGCCGAACACCGCGGTCGTCACGCCGTGATAGGAGGACGGCGTCATATACGGGTCCCAGGTGGCCTGGCCGTCGTAATGGGTGTGGATGTCGACCCAGCCGGGTGTCAGCAGCAGCCCGTCCGCCTCGACCGTGCGCCGGCCGACGCCCAGATCGCGGCCCACGGCCGTGATGGTATCGCCGTTGACAGCCACGTCGGCGGTGCGCCGGTCGGCGCCGGTGCCGTCGATCAGCGTGGCGTTTCGGATGAGAAGGTCGTGCATGGCAGCGGTTCCAAACGAAAGCGGGCTCTCCGGTCGAGAGCCCGCACTACGCCATCCTTGCGGCCCTGGGTCAATCGCTCCGCGGTCGGCCCTACCGGGCTTCGCGCGCCGCCGCGGCCATGGCCATGAAATTGCGCGCCTTCGCAACCTGGACCGGCGTCGCCTGATGCTGGCGCTGTTCCTGGAACCGCTGGCCTTCGGCGGCGATGGCGTCCCACCGCAGTTTCTGCCCACCGTCCCGGGACGGGTCGGCGGCGTTGGCAGCAATCGGGGCGGCGGCCGTCAGTGCGACCAGGGCGATGGCGGCGATGGCGGCGATGGCGCTGGTGAGCTTCAATCCTTGCATCGGCGGAACTCCTCATAACCCTTAACGACCCATTTGCTGCATACGCATATAAATCGTTAACGATCGGGAGGAAGTAACCTACATCACAACTCGCCGATTTGTTGAAGGGGCGGGTTACCGGGGGAGGGACTCGTTCCGGATCAGGGCCCCCTCGCCCGAGGCGCCGGCTTGCTCCAGCCGGTCCGGACAGTGGGCGCGGACATAGGCCAGGTCCCGCGGCCAGCGGGTGCGGGCAATGGCGAGCGCGCCCTCCGGTCCCCAGGCGGCTTCGAACGTCATGCCGGGGGCCGGGTCGCGGGTCTGGATGCCGGCAATGTCCCAGAGATTGATCGGCGTGCCTTCCTCGGTGTGCGGGACGCCGTCGCCGCAATAGTCGGCCCGCACCATGCGCAGGCAGGTCTGGTAGAGCGCGCGCATGTCCACGCCGGGCCGCTCGGCCCAGGGCCGATAGCCCCAGCGCACGCATTTCGCCAGCACGCCGTCGGTGCAGGCGAAGGTAAGGCCGTCGGCGTGCCAGTCCATGCGCGCGTCCCAGGACCCGGCGAGCGGCAGGGCTTCGACCGGGCTCCCATCGGCGCCGCGACCGCAAAGCGGCCGGCCGCTGTCCGCATCGGCGATCTGATAGAGCAGCCCGTCGCTGTCCGGGTCCTGCCGCACGGCGCCGATGCGCAGCACCCGGCGCGGCCCCTGCCCCACGGCGCCTTCGATGACGAGGCCGACCATGCTCCGGTCGACCACCGTTTCCCCTGCCCCCGCGCCCGCCCCGACCGGCGCGGCAAGCGCGGCCGACGCGGCAGAGAGGGTACAGACGATGGCGCCCAGGCGGCCCCTCACCGTTCGGCCGAGCTCAGCGCGGCACCAGGACGAGCTTGCCGCCCTTGGCCTGCAATGGCGCGGACGCACCCGCTTCGCGGGCTCGGTTCGCCCCCTGGCCCTTAAACTCCTGGCCCTTAAACTCCTGGTCCTGGACCGTCTGGCCCTGGACTGTCTGGACGTGCCAGCGAATGCCGTTCAACCGGACCCCGTTTTTGAAGCTGCAATCGCGACACCCCCAGCCGGCATGGGCCGGTGCGGCGGCGGTTGCCAACAGGCCGACAACGGCCATGGCGAGCATGCCGGTGCGTGTCATAGCGGCCTCCTTCCTGGAACCCAAGCGGGCCTGGAACCCAAGCGGGGCGGCTGTCCGGGCCGCATCCCGCCTGTCATGGACGGTCAGTCGGTGACCAGGACCAGCTTGCCACCTTTTGCGACGAGCCGTGTCGCCGCACCGGCGCGAGGCACCGCATTCGGCGCATGGGCCGCCACGGCGTTCCAGCGATAGCCGTTGTAGCGAAACCCATTCCATTGCGTGCCGTTGTAGCGCCAACCGTTCCATTTAAAGCCGTTGAGCCGCACCCCGTTGAGGATCGGCGGCCCCCAGCCATCCGGCCGGGCGCTCACCGCCGTCGTCGAAAGCAAAAAACCAGAGGTGGCGACTGCCAGAAATATTCCCCGGATCATGTCCATTCCTCCACAATATCCCCGTCCACTTGACGAGCAACACGAAAATACAAAGAAAAATGGCTTTTTATGGTGATCGAATTCACACGCCGACCGGAAAATTGCGGCTTCCCCCACCATATTATTTTCGGCACTGGTTGAGCTACTCTCCTGCCCCATCTCCCGCGCAAGCGGGAGCCCATGCCTGAGAGCGTCTCACAGGACACGGACTCTGTATTGGCTTCTCAGGCATGGGTCCCCGCTTCCGCGAGGACAGGGAGGATGGGCTGGTGAGCCAGCGGGAAAAAGATCTCGCCCTAGGACGGCGGCGGCAGGGGCTCGGCCCAGCGCTCGCCGAAGCGGCGCAGCGGCAGGGCCATGCGGATCGGGTCGAGGCCGAAAGTCCGCCAGCGGATCTCGCCCCCGCCCAGTTCCAGCGTCGCCCAGGCGGCCGCCGGCTCGCCGCCGGTGGTGAAACTCTCGGTCAGGGACTGGATGGTGATGTGCGGCACGCCATCCGCCCGGTGCAGCGAGTTCCAGTGCACATGCCCGGCGACGCAGAGCACAACGCGCTCGCTGGCCGCGATGATCGCCCGCGCCTCCGCCGCATTCGGATAGGTCGCGTGCTGCGGCTTGTTCTGGAACCAGTAATTGCCGACCATGCTGGCGCCGCTCACCGGCACATGGCTGAAGACGACGGTGGGCAGATCGGTGGCGGCCAGGTCCGCCGCCAGCCAGTCCAGATCGGCCGCGCTGGCGCGGAACGGCTCCGGCCGGGGGATTTTGGTGCAGGCGTTCCAGAACACCAGATGGTACCCGTTCAGGTCGCGGCTGGCATGGCCGCTCGTGCCCAGGGCGGCGGCGTTGTCCTCCGACAGCAGGAAGTCGCTGTCATGGTTGCCGTCCAGATGGGCGCGGGGCGTGTTCAGGCCCTGGAATTTGGCGGCCACTTCCGCCAGCAGGCGCCGGTCGGTCTCGCGGTCCCGGTCGCTGATGCGGTCGCCGAGTTCCACGATCATGTCCGGGCCGTAACCGGCGCAGAAGGCCAGGAATTCGTCCAGCAGGGCGAGCGCCCGGTCGCCCCGCTTGGTCAGCTTCGGGGCGCCGTGGTGAATGTCGGTGACAATGGCGAGGCGAAGGGTGTCCGCCACCTACAGCGCCTCTTTCGGCAGCATGGCGTGCACGCCCTTGTGCTGGTTGACGATCTGGCTGATGCGCAGGTCGCACGTGATCGAGCACAGGGCGTAGGCCTGTTCGCGCGTCAGGTTCTTGCGCTCGCAGATGAAGTCGATCATCGCCCGCAGCGCCTGCTTGGCGGCCTGGTCCAGGTCCGGGTCGATGCCGAAGGTCAGGAAATGCGTCGCGGTCTCGGCCATGGGCATGAACAGGTGCATGTCCTTGCGCACGGTCAGGCGGAAATGGCCCGTCAGGCTGGTTTCGATGGCGGTGACGTTGACCTCGCCATCGCCCTGCAAGGCGTGGCCGTCGCCGGCGGAGAACAGCGCGCCCGGCTGAAACACCGGCAGGTAGAGCGTCGCGCCCTCGCCCAATTCCTTGCAATCCATGTTGCCGCCCATCGCCCGCGGCACGATCGAGGTGACCATGCCCCATTCGCCGGGCGGCGCGACGCCCATGACGCCGAAAAACGGCGCCAGCGCCAGGTCCGTGCCCCAGGGCAGGTTGGCGATGCGCTTGTCCTTGTCCAGAGGAATGTGCAGCAGCGTCGTTTCGTGGAAATCCTCCGGCAGGGCGCCGGCCAGCGGGCGGATGATGTTCCAGCCCCAGTTGGTGCGCAGGTCGATGCGCTCGATATCCACCTGCAGCACGTCGCCCGGCTGCGCGGTCTTGACCGCCACCGGCCCGGTCAGGATATGGCCATTGCCAAGCGGCAAGGGGCATTGGGCGTGGATCGCGGCATGCTCCGGCAGGACATCCCATTCGGGCCCTTGCGGCAGCACCGAGGGCGCACCGGAGACGGTCTCGATCACCACCGTATCGCCGGACGCGACCTCCAGCACCGGCGTCAGGTCGGGGGCGAAATAGCCCCAGTGACAGGTCGCGGGAGAGGAGGAAAGTTGGTGACCGGCCATGGCCCGACCTCGCTGTGGCTGCATTTGCGATGGCAATATGCTAGAGATTCGTGGGGCCAATGCTAGGAGGTTAGTATGACGGAAACAGAGTCCTGGCAGGTGTCGAGCGAAGCCGCCGAGGTCTACGAACGCAGCTTCGTGCCCGCGATCTTCGGCGCGTGGGCGCCTGTGATGGCGAAAGCCGCCGGCGTCGGCCCCGGAGACCGGGTGCTGGACGTGGCGTGCGGCACGGGCGCGCTGGCCCGCCATATGGTCGACCGGGTCGGCCCGGCAGGGGCCGTGACCGGTCTCGACATCAATCCCGCCATGCTGGCGGTCGCCCGCCGACTGGAGCCGCGGGTCGACTGGCAGCGGGGCAACGCGACGGAATTGCCGTTCGACGACGCGGGCTTCACCCGGGTCGTCAGCCAGTTCGGCCTGATGTATGTCCCGGACCGGATCGGCGCGCTCGCCGAGATGTGGCGGGTGCTGGCGCCCGGCGGCCGTCTCGCCGTGGCGGTCTGGGCCTCGGTCGACGAGGCGCCGGGCTATCAGACCCTGGTGGATGTCGCGATCCAGCATGTCACCGCCGAGGCGGCCAGCGTCTTCGCCGCGCCGTTCGTGCTGGGCGACCGGGGCAAGATGGAAAAACGCGTGGCGGACGCCGGCATTGCCCCCGCGCGGATCGCGCTGGAACGCGGCCAGATCCGCTTTGCCTCGGTGGGCGAACTCGTGCGGATCGAAGTCAAGGGCTCGCCCCTGGCCGAGACCATGGACGAGGCCGCCATGGAGCGGCTGGCCGGCGCCTGCGAGGCGGCGCTTTCCCGTTATGTGCAGCCGTCCGGCGAGATCGTCATGCCGATCGCCGCGCACATCGTCACCGCCGAGAAACCGGCCGCCTGACGGATCGGGCGCCGCAAAGCCTCCGGCCGCGCCCCGGCGGGACTCAGCCCGCCAGCGCCATGACGGGCTTCAGCCCGCCAGGGCCATCACGCCGACGCCGGTGGCGATGCCGCCGGCCACCCGCATCCAGTCCGCCACCCGCGGAGACCCGTCGGCGACGATCTGGATGCCCCAGGCAATGGCCGTCTGCATGGCCGCAAAGCCGATCAGATAGGCGATCAGCGGCGAGGGCTCGGCGCCGACGATCGATTCCCCATAGGCATAGCCGTGGAACAGCCCGGCGACACCGAACAGCAGCGCCGCCGCCGGCACCGGCAGGCGCATGCCGGCAATCGCCAGCACGCCGACCGCGACCACGCTGAGCGCGATCACCGCCTCGCTTCCGGGCAGGGAAATGCCGGCCAGATGCAGGCCGGTTCCCGCAACCGTCATCGCCACGAATGCCAGCGGCATCAGGCGCGGCGCCGCGGTGCGGAGCGCCAGCAAGGCCATGGCGGCGACAAAGGCCAGATGGTCCAGCCCGATCACCGGATGGCCCACGCCCGAGGAAAACCCCTGCCAGATCGAGCCCGGCGTCGCCCCGTCCATCAGGTGATGGGCCAGGGCCGCGCTCGGCAAGGTTGCCACCGCAAGGGCGATCAGATGAATCAACATGGCCTTCGCCTCCGTTCCGCCGGTCGATCAGTACAGCACGACGCTGCGGATCGATTCGCCCCTGTGCATCAGGTCGAAGGCGTCGTTGATCTTGTCGAGCGGCAGGGTGTGGGTGATCAGGTCGTCGATATTGATGCGGCCTTCCATATACATGTCGACGATTTTCGGCACGTCCGTGCGCCCGCGCGCGCCGCCGAACGCCGTGCCGCGCCAGGACCGCCCGGTCACCAGTTGGAACGGCCGGGTGGAAATCTCGGCGCCGGCCGGCGCCACGCCGATGATGATGCTCTCGCCCCAGCCGCGATGGCACGCTTCCAGCGCCTGGCGCATGGTCGCGACATTGCCGATGCATTCGAAGGTGAAATCGGCGCCGCCGCCGGTCAGCTCGACCAGATGGCCGACCACGTCCGCATGCTCCTTCGGGTTGACGAAGTCGGTCATGCCGAACTTGCGCGCCATCTCCACCTTGGCCGGGTTGGTATCGACGCCGATGATCTGGCGCGCGCCGACCATTTTCAGCCCCTGGATCACGTTGAGGCCGATGCCGCCCAGCCCGAACACCACGCAATTCGTGTTCGGCGCCACCTTGGCCGTGAACATCACCGCGCCGATGCCGGTGGTCACGCCGCAGCCGATATAGCAGATCTTGTCGAAGGGCGCGTCGTCGCGCACCTTCGCCACCGCAATCTCCGGCAGCACGGTGTAGTTGGCGAAGGTGGAGCAGCCCATATAGTGCAGCACCTTTTCGCCCTTGTAGGAGAAGCGGCTGGTGCCGTCCGGCATCAGGCCCTGGCCCTGGGTGGCGCGGATGGCGGTGCAGAGATTGGTCTTCGGATGCAGGCAGCTTTTGCACTCGCGGCATTCCGGCGTGTAGAGCGGAATGACATGGTCGCCCGGCCGCACGCTGGTCACGCCCGGCCCGACCTCGCGCACGATGCCCGCTCCCTCATGGCCCAGAATGGCCGGGAAAGCGCCTTCCGGATCGGCGCCGGAGAGGGTGAATTCGTCGGTGTGGCAGACACCGGTGGCCTTCACCTCCACCAGCACCTCGCCCGCCTTCGGGCCTTCCAACTGGACTTCAACCACTTCCAGGGGCTTGCCGGCTTCGAAGGCGACGGCTGCGCGAACATCCATGGGGGTAATTTCCTCTGCGCGGGCGATGGGGGCTGCATCATGGCGCGTGCGATACCGGATTGCAAAGGCCCAGCCGGCACTGCAGGGCGCGGCGGCCGCGCCCTCGCGCGGGGCATGCTGGAAATCGTACCCGGCTCACATTATCTTGGAGAAAGTCCATCGATTGCATGATCCCGTTCAAGGAGAGACAGCATGGCTGGTCCCACCGGCAAGGCGAGTGATGGGGATGCGTCCTACGACGACTTGAAGAAGGATTTCGAGAGCCTGAAGGACGACGTCCGGAAGCTGACGGAGACGCTGGCCGGGCTGGCGGAATCGGAATCCGCCTCGGTCCGGAACCGGGCCAGGGCCGCGGCGCGGCAGGCCAGGGCCGAAGCCGACCGCCTCAAGGACGCCGCCGGGGAAGAGTTCGACGAGGCCGTCACCCGCGCCCGTTCCACCATTGCCGAAAAGCCGCTGGTCAGTCTGGCCGCCGCCCTCGGGGCCGGCCTCATCATCGGCTTGCTGTTGCGGCGGTCGTGACGCCGCCCAGGGCCGCGAATCGCTGAGAGGGATTGGCGGTGCGCCCGTTGCTACGCGCCTTGATCCTGTTGCGCCGGATGGAAGCGCTCCGCCTCGTGCGGGCGGAGATCCGCGCCGCACTGCGCGAGGCGGCCCGGCGTGCCGTGCTGTGCGCGCTGGCGGCGTTCGCAGGCGGGTTGGCGCTGATCTTCCTGCTGATCGCGATCTATCTGGCGCTCGCCACCGTGTGGCCGGCGCACTGGGCCGCGTTTGCCGTGGCGCTGCTCCTGCTCGTCATCGCCGGCCTGTGCGTCCTGGCCGCCCGGCCGAACCGCCTGGCCCGGGACACCGGGGCGGCCGAGCGGTCGGAGGCGGTCGCACAGCAGTTCGCCGCCGTGGCGGAGTCCGCCGATCGCGCCGCACGGTCGGCGGTGCGTCGCCACCCCCTCGCCCTGGTCGCCGGCGCGCTGGCCCTGGGGCTGATTCTCGGCCTTTCCCGGCGGGGCCGGCGCGACTGAGGGTTTCGGACCGCGCCCTAACGCGCGCGGCCGGGAGAACCGGCGGGCGGCAGGTCTTCCTCCAGGTCGCCGCTGGCGATGAGATAGCCCAGCGGCCGCAACGCGCCCACATGGCTGAAAACCGCCTTCATCACGATCAGGATCGGCACGGCCATCAGCGCCCCCAGCGGTCCCCAGATCCAGGCCCAGAAGGCGACCCCGACGAAAATGACGATCGGGTTGAGCGACAGGCTCCGCCCCAGGATGGACGGGGTCACGAACTGGCCTTCGACGGTGGTGCAGGCCAGATAGGCGACGGGCGCCAGGATGGCGTGCAGCGGCGTCGGAAAGGACACCAGCGCCACCAGCGCCACCACCACGGTGCCGATCACCGACCCCAGATAGGGAATGAAGTTCAGCAACGCCGCCATGACGCCCCACAGATAATAGGTGGGCATGCCGATCAGATACATGGAGCCGCCAATGGCCGCGCCCAGGCCGGCATTGATGATGCTGATCGTGGCCAGATAGCGCGACAGCACCCGCTCGACCGTGCCGAGCAGCACCCGCAATTCGTGCTTGTTGCGCCGGGTGCGGACCAGCTCGACCGCCCGGTCCAGGATCTCGCCGGAATAGGCCAGCAGGAAGAACAGCAGGAACAGCATGGAAAACGCCTGGAAGGTCGCGCCGGGAATGCGGGTGATCAGGTGCTCGACCGCGGACTCCCGATGCAACACCACTTCGGGCTTTTTCGGCCCGCTGCCCTCGGTCATCTTCTCCACATGTTCGGTGGCGCGCATGACCGTGTCCACGGGCTCGCGCAGCACGCGCACCTTGCGTTGCAGGTCGTGGGCGATCCGGGGCAGGTCGTCGACCCACTGGTTCACCGGCTCCGCCAGATAGACGGCGCCCGAGACCAGCGTGCCGACGATGGCCAGCACCACCAGGCCCGCGGCCATCGCGTTGGGCAGGCGCAGCCGCGTCAGCAGCCGCATGACCGGGCGCAGCACCAGGTGCAGGATCAGCGCCAGCGTCAGCGGCAGGAAGAACTCCGCGGCAAAATACAGGGAATACAGGCAGGCCAGGACGAACAGGCCGACGACAGCGGTGCGGAGGACGGGGTCGGACCGGATCATGCTTGCCTCGGACGGTGAGGCCTGACCGTTGTCCCCCTATCCCGCCGACGGATAGCGGCCCCGGCAGCGCCTGTTGTTGTCACACATCCCCCTTCCGCCCCGGCCGAAACTACCGCGGTGGGGATGCCGCGTCCATCGGGATCGCCGCCGCCCGGCGACAGCCGCGCTGTTGCCGTTCGGGCCGGCCATGCCATAATCGCCGGCCAATGCCCTCGCAACCCCTGGGGATCCGACGCGCTCATGCCCTACAAGACCATCCAATACGCCGTGGCCGACGGTGTCGCCACCATCACGCTGAACCGGCCGGACAAGCTGAACGCGGTCACGTCCGAGATGATCGACGAGTTGATCGCCGCGGCGGACGCCGCCGATGCGGACGATGCGGTGCGCGTCGTCCTGGTCACCGGCGCCGGCCGCGCCTTCTGCGCCGGGGCGGACCTGTCGCGCGGCGCCTCCACCTTCGACCGCAACGACCGGCCGGAGACCGGCCCCCATGCCGGGCGCGACGGCGGCGGGCGCGTGACGCTGCGCATTTACGATTCGAAAAAGCCCTGGATCGGCGCGATCAACGGGCCGGCGGTCGGCTTCGGCATGACCATGCAACTGGCCTTCGACCTGCGCCTGGCCAGCGAAACCGCGCGCTTCGGCATGGTGTTCACCCGCCGCGCCGTGGTGATGGAGGCGTGCTCGTCCTGGTTCCTCTCCCGCGCCGTCGGCATGGCCCAGGCGCAGGAATGGGTGCTGACGGGCCGGGTGTTCGACGCCGACGAGGCCTTGCGCGGCGGCCTGGTCCGCTCGGTGCATGCGCCGGGCGACCTGCTGCCGGCGGCCCGGGCGCTGGCGCAGGAGATCGCGGCGAACACCGCCGCCGTCTCCGTCGCCTACAACCGCAACCTGCTCTGGAAGATGGCGGGCGCCGACCATCCGATGGAGGCGCACAAGCTCGATTCCCGCGGCATGCGGGCGCTGGGCGCCATGCCGGACGCCAAGGAAGGGGTCTCGTCCTTCCTGGAGAAGCGGGCGCCCAACTTCACCGACAGCGCCGCGACCGACATGCCGCCCTACTACCCCTGGTGGCGCCAGCGCGTGTTCGAATAGGCGCGCCTCAGCGGGCGGTGCCGCCGACGGTCATGGCCGAGACCAGCATGCTGGGCTGGCCGACCCCGACCGGCACGCCCTGCCCGCTCTTGCCGCAGGTGCCGATGCCGTCGTCGAGCGCCATGTCGTTCGCGACCATCGTCACCTTGGTGAGCGCGTCGGGGCCATTGCCGACCAGGGTCGCGTCCTTCACCGGCGCCGTCACCTTCCCGTTTTCGATCAGATAGGCTTCCGAGGCCGAGAAGGTGAACTTGCCGTTGGTGATGTCCACCGCGCCGCCGCCGAAATTCACGGCATAGAGGCCGCGGTCCACCCGGGCGATCAACTCCGCCGGGTCGTAGGGGCCGGCGAGCGCGTAGGTGTTGGTCATGCGCGGCATCGGCGCGTGGGCGTAGGACTGGCGGCGGCCGTTGCCGGTGGCGGCCACGCCCATCAGCCGGGCGTTCTGCCGATCCTGCATATAGCCGACCAGGCGGCCGTTCTCGATCAGCACCGTGTATTGCGAGGGCGTGCCCTCGTCGTCGACCGAAAGCGAGCCGCGCCGGTCGGCCAGGGTGCCGTCGTCGACGACGGTGACGCCTTCCGCCGCCACCATCTGGCCCATCAGGCCGGCAAAGGCCGAGGTCTGTTTGCGGTTGAAGTCGCCCTCCAGGCCGTGGCCCACCGCCTCGTGCAGCATGACGCCGGGCCAGCCGGGGCCCAGCACCACCGGCATCTCGCCCGCCGGCGCCGGCACGGCGTCCAGCTTGGTCAGCGCCTGGCGCAGCGCGTCGTCCACCTGGGCGCGCCAGGCCGATTCGGCGAGGAAGGGCGCCAGCAGCGCCCGGCCGCCGCGGCCGTTGGAGCCGCTCTCCATCTTGTCGCCGCTGGCCACCGTCACGGCCACGTTGATCCGCACCAGCGGCCGCACATCGGCGACACGCATGCCGTCCGGCCGGATGATCTGCACCGCCTGCCACTCGTTGGCGATGGAGGCCGAGACCTGGGCGACGCGCGGGTCCAGGCCGCGGGCATAGGCGTCGATCGCCTCCAGCACCCGCACCTTTTCGGCAAAGGCGACCTCGTCCAGCGGGTTGCCGTCGCCATAGAGCAGCCGGTTGGTGTTGGCCGGTGCCAGCGACAGCGTCCCGCCATGGCCGCGGGCCACGGCCGACACGGTCTCGCTCGCCCGCTTCAGCGCGGCTTCGGAGAGCTCGCTCGCATGGGCATAGGCGGTGGTCTCGCCGGCGACGGCACGCAGGCCGAAGCCCTGGGACAGGTCATAGCTGGCGGTCTTCAGCTTGCCGTCGTCGAAGGCCAGAGCCTCGCTGGCGCGGTATTCCAGGAAAAGCTCGCCGTCGTCGGCGCCGGCGGCGGCCGTGGCGACCCAGCGTTCGGCCGCGCTCCGGTCGAGGCCGGTCTGGCCGAAGAACAGGGCGTCGGTTGTGGCAAGATGGCTCACTTGGCAGCGTCCTTCCGAGACAATACGGGCCGCGCAAGTATACGCGAGCCTTTGCATTTATGCGATATGGGGACGAAACCCGCAGAAACCCTAGCGTTTTCGGTGACATCGGGTCGCATCGCGCGGGTGGCGGCAGGCCGTATCCTCTGCTATGACTTGGCTTTCGCCCTATGCCGGTAGGCGACCTGCTTTGACCAGAATTGCAGGCTCGGATGGGCGAAGCGTTGACCGTAAGCGGAAGGACATCCGGAACGTGCGTGGCGGATTGATTCTGGGATTGACCATAGTGGCAGTGACCCTGCTGCTGGGTGACATGGCGCTGGCTGACCAGCCACATGAATGGGGGCTCGGCTTGCAACAAGCCGCGAGCCCGGTGATGGAAGACATTCGGGCGATGCACAACCATTTGTTGCTGCCCATCATTTTCGGCATCGTCATCTTCGTGACGGTGCTCCTGCTCTATGTCATGATCCGCTTCAACAAGCGGGCCAACCCCGTCCCCTCCAGCTTCACGCACAATACCGCGATCGAGGTGATCTGGACGGTGGTGCCGGTGCTGATCCTGGTGATCATCGCCATCCCGTCGTTCAAGCTGCTCTACAAGGCGGACCACACCGACGACCCGGAGATGACGCTGAAGGTGACCAGCAACCAGTGGTACTGGAGCTACAGCTACCCGGACAATGGCGATTTCAGCTTCGACAGCAACCTGCTGGAAGGCGCCGACCTGCCGCAAGGCGCGCTGCGCCTGCTGACGGTGGACAACAAGGTGGTGCTGCCGGTCGACACCAACATCCGCATTCTGCTGACCTCGTCCGACGTGCTCCACAACTGGACGGTGCCGGCCTTCGGCGTGAAGATCGACACCGTGCCGGGCCGCCTGCGCGAGACCTGGGTGCGGATCACCAAGGAAGGCACCTATTATGGCCAGTGCTCGGAACTGTGCGGCGTCCGCCACGCCTATATGCCCATCGAGGTGCAGGCGGTCTCGAAGGAACGCTTCGCCGCCTGGGTGAAGCAGGCGCAGGCGAAGTACGGCTCGCTGGACGCGACGCCGACCAAACTCGCCGCCGCGCAATAGAGCGCTCGTTGAGATTTTTCGTACCGGGGATGACGGATCATGGCTGAAGCCCACGCCCATCACGACGAACACGGTCATCACGACCACACACCCAGTTTCTTTGTGCGCTGGTTCTTTTCGACCAACCACAAGGATATTGGCACCCTCTATCTGATTTTCAGTGTCATTGCATCGCTGGTCGGCGGCAGTTTCAGCGTGCTGATGCGCCTGGAATTGCAAGAGCCGGGCGTGCAGTTCCTGACCGCGGCCGGGGGCGCCCCGGACGGCCATTTCTGGAACGTGCTGATCACGGCCCATGGCCTGATCATGATTTTCTTCGTGGTCATGCCGGCCCTGATCGGCGGGTTCGGCAACTGGTTCCTGCCCATCATGATCGGGGCGCCGGACATGGCGTTCCCGCGCATGAACAATATCAGCTTCTGGCTGCTGGTTCCGGCCTTCCTGCTGCTGCTGGCCTCGGCCCTGATCGGCGGCGGTGCCGGCACCGGCTGGACGATATATCCGCCGCTCTCGAACGCGATCTTCCAACCGGGCATGGCGGTGGACATGGCGATTTTTGCCATTCACCTGGCCGGCGCCTCGTCGATCCTGGGTGCGATCAACTTCATCACCACCGTGTTCAACATGCGCGCGCCGGGCATGACCCTGCACCGCATGCCGCTGTTCGTCTGGTCCATGCTGGTCACCGCCTTCCTGCTGCTGCTGGCCGTGCCGGTGCTGGGCGGCGCGATCACCATGCTGCTGACCGACCGCAATTTCGGCACCAGCTTCTTTGACCCGGCCGGCGGCGGCGACCCGGTGCTGTTCCAGCACCTGTTCTGGTTCTTCGGCCACCCCGAAGTCTACATCATGATCCTGCCGGCCTTCGGCATCATCAGCCAGGTGGTCTCGACCTTCAGCCGCAAGCCGGTGTTCGGCTATCTCGGCATGGCCTATGCCATGGTCGCGATCGGCTTCGTCGGCTTCATCGTCTGGGCGCACCACATGTACACCGCCGGCATCGGCGTCGACACGCGGGCCTATTTCACCGCGGCGACCATGGTGATCGCGGTGCCGACCGGCGTGAAAATCTTCAGCTGGATCGCCACCATGTGGGGCGGCTCGATCACCTTCGAGACGCCGATGATGTGGGCGTTGGGCTTCATCTTCCTGTTCGTGGTCGGCGGCGTCACCGGCGTGGTGCTGGCGAATGCGAGCATGGACCTCTCGCTGCACGACACCTATTACGTGGTCGCCCACTTCCACTATGTGCTGTCGCTGGGCGCGGTGTTCGGCATCATCTGCGGCATCTACTACTGGTTCGGCAAGATGACCGGCCGGCTGATTCCGGAGTTCCCGGGCAAGATCCACTTCTGGACCACGTTCGTCGGCGTGAACCTGATCTTCTTCCCGCAGCACTTCCTGGGCCTGCAGGGGATGCCGCGGCGCTATATCGACTATCCGGACGCGTTCGCCGGCTGGAACATGATCTCGTCGATCGGCGCCTATATCACCTTCGCCTCCACCCTGTTCTTCTTCGGCCTGCTGATCTGGAGCCTGCGCAACGGCCAGCGTGCCACCGCCGACTACTGGAACACCGGCGGCACCACCTGGGAGTGGACGGTCAGCTCGCCGCCGCCCTTCCACACCTTCGAGGATATCCCGGTCTACAAGGAGAGTGAGCACGCCCATTAAGGGCGGGCTCACGGCCCCCCGGGCCGACGCAACCAGACCGAACCGAAGGAGACCCCAATCGTCATGAGCGCCCCCACCACCGACCACTGGCCCGGCTCCGGGATCGACGCATTGGCGCCGAACCCGTCGGCGGCCGACTTCGTCGCGCTGCTGAAACCGCGGGTAATGTCGCTGGTGGTGTTCACCGGGCTGACCGGCCTGGTCATGGCACCGGGGCATATGCACCCGGTGCTGGCGCTGGTGGCGATCCTTTGCATTGCCATTGGCGCCGGAGCCTCCGGCGCCATCAACATGTGGTACGATGCCGACATCGACGCCGTGATGGAACGGACGGCCAACCGCCCGATCCCCGCCGGCCGCATGTCGCGCGAACAGGCCCTGACCTTCGGCGTGATCCTGGCGGTCGGGTCGGTGACGGTGATGGGCCTGGCGACCAACTGGGTCGCGGCGGCGCTGTTGGCATTGACCATTGGCTTTTATGTCTTTGTCTACACCATGTTTTTGAAGCGGCGGACGCCGCAGAACATCGTGATCGGCGGTGCCGCCGGGGCGTTCCCGCCCATGATCGGCTGGGCCGCGGTGAGCGGCGACGTCTCGCCGGGCAGCATCGCGCTGTTCGCCCTGATTTTCTTCTGGACCCCGCCGCATTTCTGGGCGCTGGGTCTGGTCAAGGCCAAGGAATACGCCCGCGCCGGCGTGCCGATGCTGCCGGTGGTCGCCGGCGAGAAGGCGACCCTGCGCCAGATCCTGCTCTACAGCGTCATTCTCGCGCCGCTGGGCGTGCTGCCGGCCTGGCTCGGCATTGCCAGCGCCACCTATGGGCTGGTGGCGGCAGGGCTGGGCGCTGTCTTCCTGGGGCTGGCGGTGCGCTTGGCGCTGCGCCCGTCGAACAAGCGGGCCATGGGCCTGTTCGGCTACTCGATCCTCTACCTGTTCCTGCTGTTCGCCTGGATGCTGGGCGAGCGGGCCATCGGAGTGTGGGGCGTATGAGCGACCCGAACCAAGCCGAGCGCCGCCGTCGCCTGCGCAGCCGCAATCTGGCCCTGCTGGCCGTGCTCGTGGCGGTCTTCGTCCTGTTTTACGTCATGACGGTCGTCCAGTTTGGCGGAGGCAGTCCCCCATGAGCACTTCCCGCAAGAGGGGCAATCTGGGAACAGGCGTCGTGCTGGCCGGCCTCGTCGCCGGCATGGTCGGCCTGTCGTTCGCGGCGGTGCCGCTCTACCGAATCTTCTGCCAGGTCACCGGCTATGCCGGCACGCCCAAGGTGGCCGAGACCGCCAGCGCGACCACGCTGGACCGCAAGATCACCATCCGTTTCAACGCGGATACCAACCCGAACCTGCCCTGGTATTTCCGTCCCGAGCAGAAAGCGGTTCGCATCAAATTGGGCGAGCAGTCCCTGGCCTTTTTCAAGGCCGAGAATCTCTCCGACCACACCATCACCGGCACGGCGGTCTTCAACGTCACCCCGGAAAAGGCCGGCGAGTATTTCACCAAGACCCAGTGTTTCTGCTTTACCGAGCAGACATTGCGGCCGGGACAAAGCGTCGATATGCCTGTTGCCTTCTATGTCGATCCGAGCCTGAATGACGATCCGAGTATGGACACGGTTGAGACCATCACATTGTCCTACACTTTCTACGAAGTGGCCGAGCCTACGGCGAAGCCACGCGATACCGCGCAGTTGTCCGAATCATCCCCTTCCGCTTCGCGGAATTGACTCCACCGGAGCTTTTGACCGATGGCCGACGCCCACGCCCATGAACAAAAACACCCTTACCATCTGGTAGATCCGAGCCCGTGGCCGCTGATCGGCGCCCTGTCGGGTCTGGTCCTGGCCAGCGGCGCGCTGCTGCTGATGCACTATAACAGCTACTGGCTGGCCTTTATCGGCATCGCCATGGTGCTGGGCACGATGTTCGGCTGGTGGCGCGACGTCACCGACGAGGCCGAGCGCCAGGGCCACCACAACCGGGTCGTCCAGATCGGCCTGCGCTATGGCATGTCGATGTTCATCGCCTCGGAGGTGATGTTCTTCGCCGCCTTCTTCTGGGCGTTCTTCGACTCCTCGCTGTTCCCGAAAGAAGCGATCAACTTCGTCTGGCCGCCGGCGAACATTCACCCGTTCGACCCGTGGGATCTGCCCTTCCTGAACACCATGATCCTGCTGCTGTCCGGCTGCACGGTCACCTGGGCGCACCATTCCCTGCTGCATGGCAACCGCCGCGACACGATCCGCGGCTTGGCCATCACCGTGGCACTGGGCGTGCTGTTCACTTCGTTGCAGGCCTATGAGTACAGCCACGCGGCGTTCGGCTTCCGCGACGGCATCTATGCCTCGACCTTCTTCATGGCGACCGGCTTCCACGGCTTCCACGTGATCATCGGCACGATCTTCCTGGCGGTCTGCCTGATCCGCACGATCAAGGGCCATTTCACGCCGGACCATCATTTCGGCTTCGAGGCCGCGGCGTGGTACTGGCACTTCGTCGACGTGGTGTGGCTGTTCCTGTTCAGCTGCGTCTATATCTGGGGTTCCGCGTGACCGCGGCGAGCCTCTCCGCCTGAATGCGAAAGCGGCCCCGGATCGGGGCCGCTTTTTTTTGTGCCGGCGATCCGCCCGGCCGGTCAGGCGAAGGGATTCTCCACCTTGGGCCAATAGGGCTGGGTGAACACCTTGAACGGGATCACGCCATAGTGCGGCGCGATCGCGCCGGGCGTCGCGCAGTAGAGCACCGCCTCGGCGATCGGGTTGAAGCCGGCATAGAAATGCTGGCTGCTTTTGACGAACACCATTTTCTTCGCCGAAAGGTCGATGCCCAGCTGGGTGAAGGCATCCGGGTGAAAGACCTGGGTGCGGTTGGTGTTCAACACCAGGTCGATATCGCCCTCCGCCTGCACCCAGACCGCCGTGCCCAGCAGGTTGGTGGAGGTGCCGAAGGTCTGCACGGCATCGTGGACAATCCTTTTCACCGTCACGCGCAGGTCGAGCGGCAGGCCGCTGGCCTTGCCGACCTTGCCGCCGATGCGCAGGTCGAGCGTCGCCCCCTCGCCGGCTTCCTCGCAGAAGCGCACCGCCACCGGGTCCCAGTAAAGGCCGCTCGCAATGTTGGTCAGGCCCTTGTCCAGCGCCGCCCCCAGCAGATAGGTGGAATCGGAGGGCGCGCCACCGCCGGCATTGTCCGAGGTGTCGGCAATGACGACCGGCCCTTTGTTGTGGCCGGCGGCCTCGTCCAGGATTTCGGTCATGTCGCGGGGCGGCATGGCGGTGGCCTCCCGCATCGCCCAGACCTCCCGGCCCAGCGTCTCGGCCAGGGCCGCGGCCTTGGCCTCGTCGCCGTCGCTCACCACCAGGATTTTGGCCGACGCCTCCGGCACGTCGCCCCAGGGGAAGCCGTGGGCGAAGCTGATGGACAGGATGCCGTCCTTGCCCTCCAGCGCTTGCAGCTTGTCGACGAAGCTGCGGGTCGGCTCGAACGGGGTGCGCCAGGTGTTGATCATGCGCAGGTCATAGCGCGCCATCACCGGCTGCACCTCGCCCGCGGCAGTGCGGGCGCAGATGTCGAACAACTCCTTGGCGCGCTGCGGCGCGTCGATGTGCGGGTATTCCTTGAAGGTGACGAGCACGTCGGCCGCCCGCACCATGTCGCCGGTGACCGAGCAATGCAGGTCCAACTCGCCGCCGACGACCCGGTCCGGCCCGACAATGGCGCGGACCCGGCTCAGCATATCCCCTTCGCAGTCCAGATAGCCGTCGGCGACCATGGCGCCGTGCATGTTGATGAGCGCGATATCGACGGGCATGGCCGCCTCCAAATCGCGCAGCATCTCGTCCCGCAGGCCTTCATACACGGCGCGGACGCAGACCCCGGCCGGCTGGGCGAAGGCGGCGATGCTCTCGACCACCTCCCAGCCGCGGGCCTCGGCTTGCCGGCGCCACACATGGAGGGGTTCGGAGAACAGCATGGGCTCGTGATCGGTGGCCTTGTCGCCGTCCCGGAACAGCATGGTGTCGCGGAACGTGTCCCAGCCGGTCGGCAATGGTGAGAAGGTGTTGGTTTCGGTGCCGAGGCTGGCAATGAACACGCGCATGCGAAAGGCTCCTCAATGGGGCGAAGGGAAAACGGGGTGGCACGAGGCCCGAGCGGCCCGACTATAGCATGCCAGAATGCGACGGCTGTGCCACCCCGCCCCCGTCGCCTGACCCAACCTCACCCTGGCCCGAGCACCGCCCGTCTCCACGCCTCTGCCGCGGGCGGGGCGAATGGCAGCAACACGCCCTCGACATGGCGACGACCATGGTGTTCGACCGGCGTGCGAAGGCCGTCGGCCCTGCTGCATTGTCGGGCATCGCGGTCCATATTCCCGTATCCCACAACCGCCCCGGGCCTGAGGTAAGATTGCGCGCAGACTTCGGCTTTGGCCCGCTGGCGGTCATCCTGATTGAATTTTAGGCAATATATGGAAATCGGGCTGGCGGTGGCTCGCGCCGGCGCGCTACAGTGCCATGCCTGCTGATTTCGCATAAGGGAGGAAACGCGGGCGCATGCCTCATTCGCGAATATTGGCACGAGGCTTGCTTGTCAAAACAGGGTGCCGGCCGGTTTCGGCACACAAAACCGCTTAACGGAGGGTCAGAGATGCGCCTGTTATCGACCTTGGCCAAGGGGATCGGCATTGCAGCCGTTGCCGCGGCCATGCTGGGATCGGCCAGTGCCGAAAAGGTGCTGCGGATCGTACCGCATGCCGACTTGAAGAATGTGGACCCGATCTGGACCACGGCCTACATCACCCGCAACCATGGCTACATGGTCTACGACACGTTGTTTGCCAAGGATAAGGAAGGCAACGTCCAGCCGCAGATGGTCCGCGAATATTCGACCAGCGAGGACGGCCTGACCTGGACCTTCACGCTGCGCGACGGCCTGAAATGGCATGACGGGACGCCGGTCACATCCGCCGACTGCATCGCCTCGATCCAACGCTGGGGCAAGCGGGACGGCAGCGGTCAGAAACTGATGGACTTCACCGCCAGCATGGAAGCGGTGAATGACAAGACCTTCAAGCTGATCCTGAAAGAGCCGTACGGCCTGGTGCTCGACTCGCTGGGCAAGATCAGCTCGAACGTGCCGTTCATGATGCGCAAGAAGGATGCCGAAACCGACGCCTTCACCCAGGTCACCGACATTGTCGGCTCCGGCCCGTTCAAGTTCGTGGCGGACGAATGGGTGCCCGGCTCCAAGGTCGTCTATGTCAAGAACGAGGACTATGTGCCCCGTGACGAGCCGGCATCCGGCGCCGCCGGCGGCAAGGTGGTGAAGGTCGACCGCGTCGAGTGGGTCTACATCCCCGACCCGGCCACCACCATGAACGCGCTCGCCAATGGCGAGGTCGATCTGTGGGAGACGCCGTCGCCCGACATGCTGCCGCTGATGCGCGAGAATCCGAACATCGTCATCGACGTGATCGATCCGCTCGGCACGCAAGGCTGGCTGCGCATGAACCACCTGTACCCGCCCTTCGACAATCCGCGCGTGCGCCAGGCCGTGGACATGGCGGTGAACCAGGAAACCTACCTTCAGGCCATTGTCGGCGATCCCTCGCTCTACAAGACCTGCAAGGCCTATCTCATCTGCGGGACCCAGTTCGCATCCGAAGACGGCGGCGAGCCCTATCTGAACGGCGATATCGCCGGCGCCAAGAAGATCCTCGAAGAGGAAGGCGTGATGGGCCACAAGGTCGTGCTGATGCAGCCGACCGACATTCCGCTGCTGAACAACGCCTCGCTGGTGACGGCCCAGGTGCTGCGCGACATCGGCTTCGACGTCGACATGCAGGCCATGGACTGGTCGACCCTGACCAGCCGCCGTGCCGAGAAAAAGCCGGTCGCCGAGGGCGGCTGGAACGTGTTCCACACCTATTCCACCGGCGCCGACGTGCAGTCGCCGATCCGCAATATCGGCATCTCCGGCGGTGGCGTGGAGCGGGCCTGGTTCGGCTGGCCCACCGACGCGAAGATGGAGCAATTGCGGGACGACTTCGCCCGGTCGACCGACCTGGCGCAGCAGAAGGAAATCGCGCACGCCATCCAGCTCGAAGCCTTCAAGAACACCCCGTACGTCAACTATGGCCAGTGGTACCAGCCGATGGCCTGGCGCAAGGGCCTGAAGGGCGTGCTGGTGTCGCCGGTGCCGTTCTTCTGGAACATCGAGCTGCCGCAATAAGGCGGCTCCGCTGACCCGGGCGGCCCCGGCCTCTTGTGCCGGGGCCGCCCGTGGTTGGCTTCCAGGCCCGCGGCGGCCCCCGGGTTTCCGCTTCGCTTCGCCCGGGGCGCCTGTGTTTTTCGAGCGAGTCCAAGGCCGGACGCATGTACGCCTATATCATCCGCCGCATTCTTGCGACCATCCCCGTCATGGCAGTGGTCGCGGTGTTTGTGTTTTTGCTGCTCTACCTCACCCCCGGCGACCCGGCCGTGGTCATCGCCGGCGACTATGCCCGGCCCGAGGATATCGAACGCATTCGCGAGCAATTGGGGCTGAACCGGCCCCTCTATGTGCAGTTCTTCACCTGGGCGGGCAATGTGCTCTCCGGTGATCTGGGCATTTCCATTTTCTCCAACCTGCCGGTCTCCAAGCTGATCGGCCAGCGGCTGGAGCCGACGCTGGCGCTGGCCATCTGCACCACCATTTTCGCCATCGTCGTCGCCGTGCCGCTGGGCGTGCTGGCAGCCTGGAAGGCGCACACCTGGGTCGACCGGGTGGTGATGATCTTTGCGGTCCTGGGCTTCAGCGTGCCGGTGTTCGTCATCGGCTATGTGCTGATGTGGGCGTTCTCGCTGAGCCTGGGCTGGTTCCCGGTGCAGGGCTACAAGCCGCTGAGCGCGGGCATCGGGCCGTTCCTCTCGTCCATTGCGCTCCCCACCCTGGCGCTGGGACTGGTCTATGTGGCGCTGATCGCGCGCATGACCCGGGCCAGCGTCATGGAGGTGCTGACCGAGGACTATATCCGCACCGCCCGCGCCAAGGGCGTCGCCAACCGCACTCTCTTGATGCGGCACGCGCTCAAGAACGCCTCGGTGCCGATCGTCACCATTATCGGCGTCGGCGTCGCGCTGCTGATCGGCGGCGTGGTGGTGACCGAAAGCGTGTTCAACATTCCGGGCCTCGGCCGGTTGACCATCGACGCCGTGCTGCGGCGCGACTACCCCATCATCCAGGGCGTGATCCTGATCTTCAGCGGCATTTACGTGCTGGTGAACCTCTTGATCGACCTGTCCTACACCGTGCTGGACCCGAGGATCCGTTACTGATGACGGCTATCAGCGAAAGCGCCGTCGCCACGCTGCCGCCGCGCCCGAGCCTGGGCAAGCGGCTGCGCCGGCTGGCGCGCAAACACCCGACCGCGGTGGTGGGCTTCGTCATCCTGGTCGTCATGACCGCGCTGGCGATCCTGGCGCCCTGGATCACGCCCGACCCGCTGCGCATCAACCCGATCGTCCGCCTGAAGCCGCCCGGCTTCGAGGGGCCGCTGGGCTATGCCGGGCCGTTCGGCACCGATTTCCTGGGTCGCGACCTGTTCGCCCGCGTCATCCATGGCGGCCAGATCTCGCTGGTGGTGGGGCTGAGCGTGGCCACGGTGGCCACGGTGGTCGGCCTCGCCATCGGCCTGGTCGCCGGCTATATCCGCTGGCTGGACGCCCTGGTCATGCGCGTCATGGACGGGCTGATGGCCATTCCCGGCATTCTGGTCGCCATCGCCCTGGTGGCGCTGGCGGGCGCCAGCATCACCAATGTCATCATCGCCATCACCATTCCGGAGGTGCCGCGGGTCGTCCGCCTGGTGCGCTCGGTGGTGCTGACCATTCGCGAAATGCCCTATATCGAGGCCGCGGTGGTCTCCGGCGTCAGCCTGCCCCGCATCATGGCCCGCCACCTGTTGCCGAACGCGGTGGCGCCGCTGATCGTGCAGGCCACCTATGTGTTCGCCAGCGCCGTGGTGTTCGAGGCCATCCTGTCCTTCCTGGGCGCCGGCACGCCGCCGGAAATCCCGAGCTGGGGCAATATCATGGCCGAGGGCCGGACCTATTTCCAGATCGCGCCCTGGATCATCTTCTTCCCCGGCGCGTTCCTGGCGGTGACGGTGCTGGCGGTGAACATTCTGGGCGACGGACTGCGCGACAGCCTCGACCCGCGCATTGCCAAGCGGATGCGATGATGGGCGAGGCAGCGCCCCTCTCGCTGGCGGGCGAGGGCTTCGGTCTGGTGCGGAACCGGTTCGCCACCGCCGCGCCGATCCCGGCCCCGGCCCATTTGCAACCGGCGGACTTCGCCGCCGCGGCGGCGGCCATCCGCGGCTGGGAGGGCTATGCCCCCTCCCCCCTGCACCCGCTCGGTTGGGCCGCGGCGGAGGCCGGCGTGGCGGCGGTGCTCTACAAGGACGAAAGCCCGCGCTTCGGCCTGGAAAGCTTCAAGGCGCTGGGCGGCGCCTATGCGGTCGGCCGGCAGGTGGCGGCATGGCAGGCCGCGGGCCGGGACCCGGCGGAACTGACCGTCTGCTGCGCCTCCGACGGCAATCACGGCCGCTCCGTCGCCTGGGGGGCCGCGCGCTATGGCTGCCGCGCCGTGGTGTTCGTGCCTGAGGTGATGGCGCCGGCGCGCCGGGCCGCCATCGAGCGCTATGGCGCCCGGACCGTCACCGTCTCCGGCTATGACGAGGGGCTGAAGGAGGCCGCGCGACAGGCGGAGGCCAAGGGTTGGGTCGTGGTGTCCGACACCTCCTATCCCGGCTATGAGACGATCCCGCAGGACGTGATGGCCGGCTATGGCCTGATCGCCGAGGAAGCGGTGGCGCAATGGGACGCGCCGCCCACCCACCTGTTCCTGCAAGCCGGCGTCGGCGGCATGGCCGCGGCGCTGGCGCTGCGCTTCCGGCAACTGGGCGTCACGACCACGCTGGTGGTGTGCGAGGCCGCAGGCGCCGCCTGCTGGTTCCGCAGCCTGGCCGAAGGCGAATGGCAGGCGGTGGAAAGCCAGGGCACGATCCAGGCCGGGCTCGACTGCGGCGAGCCGTCGGTGCTGGCCTGGGATATGCTGCGCCACCACGCCCTGGCCTCGGCCTGGGTCGACGACCGGCGCGCGGGCGATGCGGTGCGCCGCCTGGCCCAGGGCCGCCCGGCCCTGGCCGCCGGCGAGTCCGCGGTGGCCGGCCTCGCGACCCTGCTGGCGGCCGGACGGTCCGCGAGCGCGCGGGCCATGCTGGATTTGCGCCCCGACAGCCGCGTGTTCATCCTCGGCAGCGAGGGACCGACCGACCCGGAAGGGCATGCCCGCATCCTGGCAAACGGTTAAAGGCCGCTTGTTCCGCTCTTGGACCACTGCTAGCATTTGTTCTTGTAGGCAGGGGCACATCTCAAGAGAGGAGTGATGGTATGCCAAGATATGTCATCGAGCGGGCCATTCCGGAGGTCGGAACTTTCGAGCGCGAGCAGTTGCGCGAGGCTGCCAAGGGGTCGAATGCCGTCCTCGCCGCCATGAAGGCCGAGGGCAAGAACATCCAGTGGGAACATTCCTACGTGGCCGGCGACAAGACCTTCTGCATTTACATCGCCGATAACGAAGGCCTGATCGCCGAGCACGCGGAGCGCAGCGGCTTCCCGGCGACGACGGTCACGCCCATCGGCAAGATGATCGACCCGGTCACCGCCGAAAGCACCTGACCCGCCGCAGCGCAACGGACGGGATCGCCCCACGGCGCGCTTGCCACGGGTTGCGGGCGCGTGCGAGAGAGGGGCGTCCTCCCCTTCGGATTGCCAGCGAGCCCGTCCATGCTGCCTGCCACCGTTATCGGATCGGTCACGGTCGAAAGCCTGAGCGAGCCGGACGCGATCGCCACGGTCATTCCCGATCTGGCGCGGTTGCGGGTCGGCGTGTTTCGCGAGTTTCCGTATCTGTATGACGGCAGCGCGGCCTATGAGGCCGACTATCTGAAGCTGTACGCGCGAACGCCCGGTGCGGTGGTCGTCGCCGCACGGGATGCGGCAGAGGGCGGACGCATTGTCGGCGCGGCAACGGCCCTGCCGCTCGCCGCCGAGCACGCGGAACTGCTGGCGGCGTTCCGGGCGGCCCGTCTGCCGGTGGAGCGTCTCTATTATTGCGCCGAGTCCGTGCTGGAGCCGGCCTGGCGTGGGCGCGGCATCGGCCACGCCTTTTTCGACCACCGCGAGGCCCGCGCGCGGGCGCTGGGCTATCGGGACGCCTGCTTCCTGTCCGTGATCCGCCCGGACGACCACCCCCGCTGCCCGCGGGGCTACCGGCCGCACGATGCGTTCTGGCACAAGCGCGGCTATGCGCCCGTGCCCGGCTTCGCCGCGTCCTTCACCTGGCGCGATCTGGACGAATCCCGCGCATCGCCGAAAGCCATGACGCTCTGGCGGCGCGCCCTGTAGCGCGCCCGGTCCTCTCCCGCCTCTATTCCGCCTTCGTCCGGCCTTGGCGTCCGCCTTGGTCTCGGGCCGGCGTTCCCCACCGTCCCCGCCGTGGTCAACCGACCCATCGGATGGGTGCGAGAGAACATGCCCACATGGTAGTTGTGGCAGTGCTGGCATTCGCCACCGGCCTCGGGGCCGGAATGGCAGGTGGCGCAGGTCTCTTTCGTCATCGCCTGGAAGCCGGGCGTGAACGTGCCGGCGTCGAAGCTCTTGAAACTGGCCAGCACGGCGTCGCCGGGCGTCACCTTGTGGCAGGTGTTGCAGGCTTCCTGGCCGCCAATGGTGAGATGCGGCGCATGCCGGAAGGTGGTGACGGTTTTTTCCGCCATTTTCATCATCCGCGCCTGCCAGTCCAGCCGGACGCTGCCATCCGCCTGCTGGTCCGCGGCGTGGCATTTGACACAGCGTCCGACGGAGGTGGGTTGCCCCATGGTCTCGAAAATCGCGTTGGCGAGTGGCTTGCCCGCCGGGCTGCCATGGGCGGCGCCGGCAAAGTCGAGCCATGCCCGCAGGAAGCCGTCCGCGTGCTCGACCGGCCGATAGTACACGGCCTCCGCGGTCCGATACCAACCGCCGTACCGGGCCCATTCCGCCGGGTCCACGGGCTCCGGCTGGATCATGGCCGGCTGGGACGAGGCCTGATCCGGGGCCTGATCCGAAGCGGCGGCGTCTGCGCCACTGCCGCCCTGGGCCTCTTGGGCGATCCCGCCCAGGATCGAGTCCGCATTTCCCTCGGCCGCGCCGCCCAGGGGGGCGCCACCGAGAATGCCGCCTCCCCCGTCGCCACCGCCGAGAATGCCACCGCCGTCCGCGGGCGCCGGCTGGTCGCCGCCGCCGAGAATGCCACCGCCGAACGGTGACGCGGCCTGATCCCCGCCCGTCAGGGCATCCAGTGCCGAGGGAGCGATGTCGCTGCCCGCGGCCGCCGGTTCGGACGCGTCCGGCTGGTGGCCGGAGGCTTCCGCCGCGGCGGTCTTGTCCCCGCCGGCCGCACAGGCGGGCGGCTTGCCGTCCACATGCTCGTCCAGCGGCACGGTTGCCGGCGGATGGCCGTCGCGATACGCCGCCAGCTCGCTATAGAGCGAACAGCCGAACCAGGCATCCGCAGCCATCGCCAGCACGTCCCGCGGCACCGATCCGCCCAGGCGGCTCATGGCCGTCGGCCCGAGATGGACGCCGAACACATCCTGCATGCCCTTGGCATTGCCCAGGACGCCGTTCTGGAGCATGTCCGCCAGCATGGCCTTGGTCGCCCAGGCGAACGCCTTCACCGCCTCCAGCACCTCCGGGCCGGCCTGGGTCAGGTCGAGCAGGTCGACGCCTTGCAGCTTGTCGAGCTGGGCCTCGTCCATATAGCCGACCGACAGCAGCGCCCGCATCACCGGCGGGACGCCGCGATCGTAGAAACTGTCGGGCCAGAAGCCGACGGGCACCCCTTTTTCCACCAGCGTGGCCAGGTCGAGGCCCGGCACGGCCAGGAAGGGCTTGCCGGGCGGGCCCGCCGCCGGGCCCTTGCGGATATCCGCGTCGTGGCAGGATGCGCAGGTGGACCCATACCCGGTCAGCAGCATACCGGCGCCGTTGCCGTCCGCCACATGGCAGCTGGTGCAATTCTCGGGCCGCAGCGCCGGGTCGGATTTCGGGAAGTGCAGGTCGATATGGCTGGCGTGGTTGAAGACGATGTGCTGGCGCTCCCGGTAGGGGAAGCCGCCGAAAGCGGGATGGCCTTCCGGGAAGCTGTCGAATTTTCGCTGGTGGCACGACTGGCAGGCCGAATCCGACATGGCGGTGAATTCGGCCCCGCCGCGGTGTTCCTGATGACAGGTGGCGCAGGCCAGGGGCTCGTCCTTGGCGGCCGGCCCGAACACCGCGGATGCCAGGGTGAAGGCGAGCGGCGTGCCGCCCGCATCCGGTTTCGCCGCCCCGCCCTGTTCGCCCCAGGCGCGCAGCACGTCGGGCGGCTGATTGTGCGGCGAGAAGGCCAGCGCCTCGCCGCCGCGATCGTGGCAGCCGAGGCAACTCTTGCTGGCGGCAACCGGGTCATCGGGCAGAAAGGCCTGGTGCAGCCAGACCGACGGGCTGTCGCCGGCGCCCTGGTGGCAGGCGGTGCATTCGCCGATTTCGGCGTGGCCGGCGGTGAGCGGCCCGGCGAGCCAGCGCTCGCGCGCGCCCAGGGAAACGGCGATCAGGACCACGGCCACCGCCAGCAGCGTCGCCCAGCGGGCGATGCGGCTGCGGCGGGCGCGCAGGGTCGGGCGCGGCACGCAGGTCGGCACCATACAGCCGCACTGGCCGCTCGGTCCCGGCCCGGCCGCGCACGGGCCGCCGGCCACCGGAGACCGGGCGCATTTGTAGAGATCGCCGACCTTGACCGGCTGGCACATCGGCCCCGCGCGACAGCCGCCGTCGGCATCGGGACCGAGCGCACACTGTTCGACGCCGCCGCAACACCAGTCCAGCGTCGGGCGCTCGTAACGGCTTTCGCGATGGCCGAATAGCTGCAGGCGCATCACATGCCCCCCAGGCCGAAGGCGTAGTTGATGACCACGTGGACCACGACCAGCGGGATCATCGCGCAACTGAGCGGCAGGTGCAGCAAGAGCCAGCCCTTCACAAGCGATTGCCAGGTGTATTGGTAGTCGAGGTCGTCCTTGGCCAGCACGCGCGCCTCGATCTCGTCGAGAATGGCATTGCCCTCCGCCGGCAGGTAGCGGCGAACGGCATGGATCTCGTTCTGCAACGCCTGGCGGTGATCGCTGGCGGACAGCATATGCGCCCAGAAATTGCGGCTGTGGCTGAGGAAGGGCAGCAGGCGGTTGACATAGAGTTCCGCAATCGTGCTGGAGGCCGCTTCCTGCACCGCGCGCAGCACCAGCGCCTCGACCTCCCCGGCCAGTTGGGTGCGGAAGGCGGGAATGCGCTCATAGATCACCCGCTCGCCGCGGGCGTTCAGGCGCGACGGCACCAGACGGCTGAGCACGATGCCGAACACGCCGGTGACAAAGACGCCGGCGAACACCAGCCACAGGCACCAGTCGAGCACGCCGGTCGGCAGGCGCCATTCGGAATGGGCCAGGAAGGCCGCGCCGGAAAACAGGCCCAGATAGATATGCAACTGCAACCAGTAATAGCCGCGCCCGACCGGAAAGGCCGGTATGCGCTTGCGCACATTGAACAGCAGCAGGAAGACGCTCACGCCGGCCAGCACCCAGCCGGTGATTTCCCGGCTGTTGGCCAGCGCCGCCGGCCCCAGCCGGGCACCGTAGAACAACACGGCGATCAGCACGGCCGCCGCAGACAGGCCGATCATGCGGCGGCGGGTCAGAACAGAATTCACCGCTCGATCCACTTCAACAGCGAAAACGGGTCCTGCATATCCATGCGGATCAGCGCGTCATGCGGACAGGCCCGCTCGCACGACGGCCCGCCGGGCGTGTCGAAACACAGGTCGCACTTGGTCGCCTTGATGATCGGCTGGTTGGTGTCCGCGTCCAGCACCGGCTTGCCGGCGGTGTCGCGGATTTCGACCATGCGAATATTGCTGTAGGGGCAACTGTTGGCGCAGGTCTGGCAGCCGATGCACGCGGCGTCGTTGATCGCGACCGTGCGGGTTTCCTCGATCCGGCGGATGGCGCCGGTGGGACAGCCGATCAGGCAGACCGGATCGACGCAATGCATACAGGCATTGGCGATCATCAGATTGGCTTCGCTGTGGCCGTGCCGGACGAAGCGCGGATTGTTGTCATGGGCGGAGGCACAGGCGCGCACGCAGTCGTCGCAGCCGGTGCATCGGGCCAGGTCGATCACCATGGTCGCGGTGCCGTTCATGTAGCGGCCGTCGACGATGAAATCGAGGCGCCGCTGCGAGTCCTCGCCCGCGCGCGACTTTTGCTGCGGCCGCAACTGGCCGGGCGCCAGCGTCGGCAGGATGTGGTGTTCGACCAGGGTGGAGGGAATGCGCAGCACGTTGACGGTGCCGATGGCGCGCAGGCTGGTGCGGCGCAGGCCGATGCCGCCGCTTTGCAGATCCTCCAGCAATTCGCGCAGGCCGTGCGCCTCGCCGGCGCGAACATAGCCGATGGTGCGCTGCCCCCGCTCCACCGTCTCCGTCACCCGGCCGAAGCCGGAAAGGATGAAGAGCACGTCGTCGAGCTGGTGCCCCTCTGCGACGATCACCGGTTCCTGCTCCAGCCGGCCCGCCAGATCCAGTTTCTGCAGACGCAGATACCAGTCTTCCTCGCCATAGGTTTCGATCAGCGACTCGCTGGCGATAGCCTCGATCACCTTGGCATCCAGGCCGGCAAACAGCGGCTCGCGCGCCAGGGTGTTGGCAAGGGTGCGGTCGCGGTAGCGGTCGTTCAACTGGTCGCGAACCGGGCGGGCGAAGCGGCGAATGTCGCGGATGCCCTGCCAGCGGATCTCCACCGCCGTCACCGGCGTTTCCGCCACCACGTCGGCCGAGCGGGCCTGACGGGTGAGCGCGGCGATCTCGCCGAAAATCTCGCCTTGCCCCAGCGGCACGGTCTGGGTTTCGGCCACGATCCGGTCCAGATCGCGAATGCGGGTATAGGCGGCGCGGGGCGTGCCGCCGGTCTGGATCTGGTAGCGGGCCAGATCCCGGTTCTCGACCCGCCGGCGCGAGCCGAACGTGCTGGCGAAGGCACGGCTCCATCGCCGCCATTGCCCCGGCGCCCGCCGTTGCAGGCCGCGCGGCGATTGCAGCAGCACCCGGACCGTGCCCTCCACCACCGCAAACAGGGAGTTGCCGTAGTCGCCGCGACGGATGATCACCTCGCCGGGCTCATAGCGCACGATCCGGCTGTCGTGACTGAGAATATCCGCCAGCGGCATCTGCGCCGGGAAGGCCTGGGTGTCGATCTGCGCGAAAAACGGCTGGGCGAGGATCAGCGCAATGTCCGCCTCGCTCATCGCCTCGTCCCCGAACGCGCGGTCCCACCGGGTTGGCCGTTGGATCGTGCTGTATGCCATCAGCGCCTCGCCCGCCGGTCTGCGTGCCGTTCTTTTGTGGGATGGCCGGGAGAGCCGTAGCGCATTACCACCGGCCTCCCGGTCCGCCGGCGCTTAGCGCGCCGGCTTGCCCTTGTACGCATTCGGCCCCGGAATGAAGGGGTCGAGCGCCGCGAATTTGGAACCGTCATACTTGGCGGAAAGCGCCTTGGCCTGGGTCGCCACCTTGTTGGCGGCCGCGTTCAACTGCGCCCCGTTGTTCAGGGACAGTTTCACACCGCCCAGCGCGGCGACGATGGCCTTGGTTTCCGGCGTGCTGACCTTGCCCGCGATCGCCGCAAACCGCTTGGCCGCGTTCTGCGCCCGCTGGGCCATGGCGACGGCGTACTTGTCCTTGGCCGTGGCCTTGCCGACCGCCCGCAGGGCGGTTTCGAGTTCCACGGCCTGGCCGATGATGAACAGCATGCGCTTGCGGTTGGCATTCGCCACCGGATTGCCGTTGCCGTTGTTCCACCAGACATTGTGGCGGACCTCACCCTGGGACCAACTCACCAGTTCGAACGGGCTGCCGGCCGGATGGCCGCCCTGGTTCACCAGCTTTTCCTGCGGAACCACGTGGCAGTTGTAGCAGTTCTTGGCGATGGCGTAGGTGTTGCCGGGGCGGATCATGCCGGCCCGCACCGACTTGGCCCACCGGTCGGCCGCTTCCTGCTTGGACTCGGTCTCTTTCTTCTTGCCGCTATAGCCGCTGTGGACCTTGATCCAGTCCCGCCCGGGCGAATGGCAGCTCTCGCACGAAATGCCCGCCACCGGCTGGTTCTTCACCGTGGTGAAGTGGCAATCGAGGCAGAGCGAGTCGGCCTTGATCCGCTTGATGCCCATGGCGTTGGCGATGTCGCGCGCCTCTTTCGAGCGCGGCATGTTGGTGAAGGTGCTGAAATGGTGCGTGCCGCGCCACACCTCGACCGAGGTCTTGTGGCATTCGCCGCACTTGTCCGGGCCGACCATTTTCGACCGGTCCCAGTTGGTCTGCGCCATGGCCGAAGGCGCGGACGCCAACAGCAGCAGCCCAAACACCAAACCGAATATCTTCATCATAATGTAGCGCTCCCTTTGAATTGCGATGTCGGGATTAAGCATCAATGGTCAGCCGGCCGTCCGGCACCGAACAGCAGGCGAGGCAACTGCCGGTTTCCGGGGTGAAGCCGGGCTCGGTCAGGTAGCGGACCTTGCCGTCCTTGATCGCGGTCGCGCACTCGCCACAACTGCCGGCCCGGCAGCCGAAGCTCATGGCGACGCCGCTTTCCTCTGCCAGTTCCAGCAGGGACTGGTTCTCGCCCTTCCAGGTGACCGTCTTGGACGACCGGGCGAAGATCACCTCCACCCCTTCGGCCGGGGTGGCGGTTGCGGCGGCCGGCGGCGGCGCGGTTTTCTTCACGCTGGCGGGGCCGAACGCCTCGAAATGGATGCGCGCCTCCGGCACGCCGCGCTCGCGCAGCCCTTCGAACAGCGACGACATCATCGGCGGCGGCCCGCACATGTAGAAGTCGTAATTCAGCGACGGCAGCATCTCTTGCAGCAGGTCCGCCGAGACATAGCCCTTGGCCTGGTAGTCATGGCCCTCGACGCAGTCGTCGGTCGGCCGGCCATAGACGTTGACGATGGTGACGTTCTCGTGCTGCGCCGCCACCGCCCGCATATGATCGGCGAACATGTGCTCCGCCTTGTTGCGGATGCCGAAGAACAGCCAGGTCTCGCGCTGCTGGTTGTTGTCGGTGACGTAATTCAACATGGAGAGCATGGGCGTCAGGCCGACGCCGCCGGCCAGAAGCACGATCGGATGGTCGCTTTCCGGCGGCAGGAAAAACGATCCGCCGGGGGCCCGGACGTCCAGCAGGTCGCCGACTTCGAGGCTGTGCACATAGTTGGACCCGACGCCCGGCGGCACGTCCGGATTGTTCGGCGGCGGCCCCTGCCGCTTCACCGAAATGCGATAGCGCGTGCGGTCGGTCGGCGCGTCCGACAGCGAGTAGCACCGGATCACCGGCTTGTCCTGGCCGGGCACGTTGAAACGGAACGCCAGGTGCTGGCCGGCCTTGAACGGCGGCAACGGCTTGCCGTCCCGCGGCCGCATATAGACCGAGCGCACATCCAGCGCCTCGTCGACCACCTCGGCCACCTCGAACTTGCGATAGCCGTCCCAGGTGCGCAATTCCCGCTCGCGCACCTGCTGCGCCTGGTCGAGTTCCAGCGCGACGCGCCTTTGGAACGCCTCGGCCTGGCCGCGGGCGAACGCAGCTTCGAACTGGTTGCGGCGCGCCATGAACAGCAGGCTGAGCACCGCGTATGCGGCGACGCATGCCGCCAGGCCGTAGCCGAAATAGTCCAGATAACCCGTCATGCCGCCATGGCCTTGCCGTTAGAAGTTCACCGCGATTTCGGCGCGGACACCGACACCGTCCCCACCGCGACCTTCTTGCACAGTATAGAAGGCATCGCTGCGGAATTCCACCCGGCGGCCAAAGGCTTGGCGGAGTTGGGCGCCCACCGCAACGGCGCTGCCGACATCCTCGTTGGCCTCGTACCGGCCGCCGCCCTCGAAGATGAGCTGGGTCCGGCCGTTGTTGAAGAACATCTGAATGCCGAGCGAGCCGCCGAGCGTGTCGGAGGTCTCGCCGGACAGCGCCGCGCCATAGCGCCCGAGTTCGGCCGAGGCGAACAGAATGCCGGCACGGCCGAGCGCGCTGCCCGCGGACGGATCGAGTGCTGCGGGCGAGAAATTGCCGCCGACCGCAAACCCATTCAGATAGACGATATGGTCGCTGTGCGGCAGGGTGCGCGAAATCTCGACCAGGCCCAGCACGCCGTCGCGTACCGCCGGCGTTTCGTCCTTCAGCGCCAGCGAGCCGTTCAGGCGCAGGGCCAGGTTCCAGACCCCCAGGCTTTCCACCGTGCTGACGCCGAGATAGGCGCCCGGCGAATCCTGGGTGGCGATGACGATGGTGTCGAAATTCACCGTCCGCTCGCGGAAGTTCAACTCGTTGAACCAACCCAGCATGATGTCGCCGCTGTGCCGGCGCCGGTCCGCACGGTGGATGTCGTTGACGCCGACCAGGCCGGTCATGCGCCAGTCGACCACCAGATTCGGGATGACGATGGTGTCGCGGTTGACGGCCAGGGCGTCGATCGTGTCGTTCACCAGCGCGCCTTCCTGGAAGAAGATCGGCTGGCGGCCGATGGCGAAGCTGATGTCGTAGGCGCCCTTGTCCTCCGGATCCAGGCCGGGGAAGATTTCCCCCAGCTCGCCTTCGAAGAACGCCGTTGTCAACTCCAGGTTGAAATGGCGGTTGAAGCCGTCGCCATCGCCGGGCTCGATCTGATAGTTCGTGAAATCACCGCCCGTGCGCAGCGGCGAAATGCCGACCAGAACGCGCTCGGTGCCCGAAAGCTGGAGATTGCCGAACAGGTCGAGCCGGGACGTGACCTCCGAGAGATCCTCGCCGCCATTGCGGCTCTCGACGAAATCATAGGCGGTGCGCGAACTGCCGAACACCCAGAAGGCCGGCTGCCAGACCGCGCCGGTCGGCAGCACCCAGCCCTTCGGCAGATTGCCCCTGCCGAGAAAGTGCGGCCCAATCTCGATGAGGGGCGAGGAGCGCTTCGGCAGGTCCTCTTCCTTCATCAGCGGCTGCGGCTTGTCCGAAAGCGCGCTGGCGGCCAGCGCCTCGCCGCCGCCCCACAGGCCCAGCGTGGCGGCAATCGCCAGAACCGACGCGCCCATGGCCGCTGTGTTGACCCGTGCCGCCCCCAGGAACCGGGCAACTCTCTCTACCGACACCATGCCGATCTCCTAAAACCCATCGAAAGACGACGCAAAAGCGGGCTGAGCGCGCCGGCCCGCAGCGGCCACCCACCCGTTAATGCGTACTTGCCATGTTGGTGTTTTCGATTTCCTTGAACCCACCGTCCTTGTCGACTTCGAAGCTGTGGGCAAAGACGGTGTGCGCGCCGGCGACGACATTGTCGGCGATCTCGCGCGCACTCATGCCATAGTCGAAACCCACGCCCTGGATGGCCGCGATCAGATTGACCGGCACCATCTGCGCGATGAACCGCACCTCGACCTTGAGCGGGAAGTTGGCGCCCAGCTTGTCGGCCGCGACCTCGTACTCGGCAATGCGATGGCCGAGCGGATCGATGGTCTGCTTGAACTTCCGGGCGCTGCGCGGCCGGCCGTAGATCGCGGTCGCCCGCGATTCCGGCCGGACGAAGGGCAACGGCCCCAGCGACTGGTTGATGGGCAAGACCTGCTCGCGCTCGCCGCCGCGGTTCAACCGCACCAGGAATTTGCTCTGCAGGTTGAAGAGGTATTCGTCCTCTTCCAACTCGTTGTTATGGACATAGAGCGAGTGGCTGTCGCGGATATCGCCGTTCGGGTCGCGGTCGCCGGAGACGAACACCACCTTGCCGTCCGCATCGGTCACCGTGACTTCGAGATACATCAACCGCTCGGCGTCGAAGCCGGTGGGCACGCCGTGACCGTTGGTGGCGTTGTTGACCTGAACAGTAAAGGCCAGGCCGCCGTCCGATTGCCGCGCCGCGGTGAAGCCGCCGAACTGCAATGCGTTCTCCAGCACCTGCTGGCGTTGCTCGCGCGCCCATTTCAGCCGGTCGAACTGCTCCCGGATGATCTTGCGCGCATCGTAGCGGTCGTCGATCGAAATCCACGAGTCCGGGAACTGGTAGTCTGACGGAATGTTGTCCTCGAACGCATCCGTGCCCCAGCCCTCCTCATAGCGGAATTGCAGCCATTCGCGCAGCGTCTTCAACGCCGCCGCCTGGACATTGTGCGGGAAGATGCCGGGATGGACGATCGGATAGTCGGGACCGGCGAAATAGTGGTTGGTCAGGCGCCGGTCGTGGGTCGGCACGCCGCCGACCATCGCCGCCGGGCCGGTATCATAGCCAGAGGCCACGCCCTGGACCTTGCCCATATGGCAGTCCTGGCAGGTGACGCCGTCCCGCGCGGCATCGGTGCGCTTGAACTCCGCGAACGCTTCCTCCAGCCGGAAGCCGTTCAGCAGGGTCACGTCATGGCACCCGCCGCAGAAGCCCGGCGTCACCAGCGAGAAGAATTTCTCGACCTCGCCGTGGATCGCACGGCCCGGCTTGTCGCGGTCGGCCGTGACCACGTATTTCGGGTCTTTCAACACCCGCTCCAGCTCTTTGTTGCCGGTCGGGCCATAGACCTTGTCGTAAATGTCGCCCTCGACCAGGCCGAACCGGCCGCTGACCTTGCCATAATTCCGGTTCAACCGGTGGCAGACCACGCAGGTGATGCCCTCGCGCGAGGTCGGGTGACGGTCCAGGTTCGAGGAATAGACCGACTCGCCGATATTCATGCCGACCTGGTTGTGGCAGCGAATGCAGAAATCGCCGTTCGTGCCCGAGGTCAGCGCATTGATCGCCATTTGCATGGACAGGAAGATCGGGCTGATCTGCGCATAGGCATGCTGCGACACCGACCATTGCCGGTACTGCCCGGGATGACAGGCCGCGCAGGCATTGGCGGACGGGTAGCGCCCCTCGGAGAACAACTCCTCGTGCGCCTTGTTCGCCTGCACCTGGGTTTCGGCTTCCTTCGGCTTTTCCTCGGTGCCGCCGAAGGTGAACAGGCCCTTTTCCGCCGGCTTCTCGTCGCCCAGCAGGCCGCCGCCCAGCGCCGGGCCGCTGTCCGCTGCCGGTGCACCGGACTGGTCGCCACCCAGAAGGCCACCGCCGAGCGCGCCGTCATTCGTGCCGCCGCCTTGCCCCTCGGTCAGGAGATCGCCGCCGCCCTGGGACGCGGACTCCTTGTTGTCCGTCAGCAGGTCGCCACCGCCGCTCTGTCCGCCGGACAGCAGGTCACCGCCTCCCAGCAAGTTCTGCCCGGAGGCCGGCATCGCCATTGCAACGCCTGCGACCAACCCCAGGAAACAAACAATATCGACCAACCGACGCATCGACGTTCCAGCCTTCTTTCCGAAACCCAATCACCCGCCACACCAGCGCGCACCGAACGCAGGCCATGGTGGTTATGCCTCTATCACATTCCGTCGCACGACACCACGGGTTATCCCTTAAAAGTGCCATAATTTTCAATATTTGCCCCCTGTCCCGCGGCAGGTATCGAGCGAACAATTCGCAACCGCGCAGCGACGTACCGTCGCGCAGGGGTTGTTCGGGCCCCGCAAGGTGCCTTGCGCTTGCCAAGGCAATGGTCCTACACCTGAGAAAACGCTAACCGCATCCCCTTCCCGCCGAATCGAGGATTCGCTCCATGGCCTTTCAACCCTTCGATCTTTCCGGAAAAACCGCACTCATTACCGGCGGCAATGGCGGCATCGGCCTCGGCATGGCCGAGGGGCTGGCGGCCGCCGGGGCCGATGTCGTCATCTGGGGCACGAACGAGGAAAAGAACGCAAGGGCGCTGGCCGCCCTGCAACCGTTCGGCACCAGGGTCGCGGCGATGAAATGCAATGTCGGCAGCGAGCAGGAGGTCGAGGACCGATTCGGCGAGACGCTGGATTTCCTGGGCGGCAAGCTCGACGCCTGCTTTGCCAATGCCGGCGTTTCCGGCGACCGGCGCAAGCTGAAGGACGGCTTCGGCGGCATGGACTATGCCGAATGGCGCCGGGTGCTGGACATCAACCTGGACGGCGTGTTCTTCACGCTGCGCGCCGCCGGCCGCCACATGAAGGAGCGCGGCGAGGGTGGCTCGCTGGTCGGCACGTCCTCCACCGCCTCGATCATGGGCCAGGCCCGCGGCGAGCACTATGCCGCCTCCAAGGGCGCCATGAACGCCATCATCAAGGCGCTGGCGGTGGAATACGGCCGCCACGGCATCCGCGCCAACGCGGTGCTGCCCGGCTGGATCGAGACCGAGATGACCGCGCCCGCCTTCAACTGGGACAAGTTCCGCGACGCGGTGCTGCCGCGCATCCCGGCCGGCCGCTGGGGCACGAAAGAAGACTTTGCCGGCATCGCGGTCTATCTGGTCAGCGACGCCAGCCGCTATCACACCGGCGACGTCCTCGTCATCGACGGCGCCTACACGTTGTTCTAAGGGTCACGATTCCATGTCCTCCCCTCTCGTTCTCGTCGAGCGCAAATCCTATGGCGCCCGCGGCCATGTCGCCTGGGTCACGGTCAACAAGGCCCGGCGCGCCAACTGCCTCGACCACGAAACCCTCATCGCCTTCACCGACGCGGTGAACGAGGAAAGCAAGTCGCCGGACCTGCGGGCCATGGTCGTCACCGGCGCGGGCGAGCGCGCCTTCATGGCCGGCGCCGACCTGAATGTCATCGCCGGCCAGGATGCCGACGGCGCCAAGCTGTTCCTGACCCGCGTGCATTTGTTCTGCCAGTCGGTGCGCGAATGCCCGGTGCCCGTCATCGCCCGCATCAACGGCGCCTGCTTCGGCGCGGCGCTGGAGCTGGTCGCCGCCTGCGACCTGCGCATCGCCAGCGACAACGCCGCCTTCGGCATGCCGGAGGTGAATGTCGGCCTGCCGTCCGTGGTCGAAGCCTGCCTGCTGCCGCAGTTGATCGGCTGGGGCAAGACCAAGCATCTGGTCTACACGGCCGAGACCATCGACGCGGACAAGGCCATGGCCTGGGGGCTGCTCGAATCCCTGGTGCCGCAGGCGGAACTGGATGCGGAGGTGGAGCGCGTCGTCTCCATGATCGTGCACGCCGCGCCGACCACCATGCGCCTGCAAAAGGACCTGGTGCGCGCCTGGGAGGGCATGGGCACGGAAGCCGCCATCCTGGAAGGCATCCGCGTCGCCGAACGCACCTATCGCCTGTCGAACGAGCCGGCCGAATACGCCGGCGCCGTGCTGGCCGGCCTGAAGAAGAAGGACTGAGGGCCATGGCGGCGGAAAAGACCGTGATCCGCGACCCGCGCGTGCCGGAGACGGGCGGTCCGTTCAACCTCTGCGTGACCTATAACGGCTATGTCTATGTCAGCGGCCTGCCGCCCTTCCAGGAGGATTTCTGCGAAGGGCTGCGTGCCGCCCGCGAGCAGGGGCTGCCGCTGCCGAAATACGAGCGAAAGTCGATCGAGGAAGAAGCCGAGATCGTCATGAACCATCTGAAATGGCTGCTGGAGTCCGCCGGCAGCGGTCTGGAGCACCTGTTGAAAGTGGTGGTCTGGTTGCGCGACCAGTCGGAGCAGGCGCGGTTCGACAAGGTCTATCGCCGCTATTTCCCCGACGCCGAATGCCTGCCGACCCGCACCCGCATGCAGGCGGGCGGCACCCCGTTCGACTGCGGGCTGGAAATCGACGCCATCGGCTACATCCCCGGCGCGCACGGCTGAGCCGCGCCGGCCGCGCCGGCCGCGCCGGCCGCGTCGGCCGCGTCGGCCGCGCGTCAACCACGGAAGGATTCGACCATGACGCTCCGCCAGATCGTTCGCTATCCGGTCAAGGGCCTGCCGGCCATTCCGCTCGACGTGGTGGAGTTGGCCGCCGGCGAGCAACTGCCGGGCGACCGCCGCTTTGCCTTCTGGCGCGGCGACGACCCGCCGGCGGGCGGGCGCTCGCCGCACCAGCGCCGGTTCAATTTCCGCCAGGTGGCCGACGACAACGCGCTGGCCGCCCTCCGCGCCACCAGCAGCGCGCCGGCCCGGATCGCCGTGCGGGCGCCGGACGGCTCGGACCTCAGCGTCGACCTGGAGACCGAGGCCGGCAAGGCGGCACTCGCGGAGTGGATCGGCGCCTATCTGGGCATCCCGACCCCGACCCTGCTCGAATCCATCGGCGGCCAGGGTTTCACCGATATCGGCGACAAGACCCTGTCGCTGATCAACCTGAACTCCGTCGCCGACCTCTCCGAACGGGCCGGCCAGACCATCGAGCCGATGCGCATGCGCGGCAATCTCTATGTGGACATGCCCGCCTGGAGCGAGCTGGACATGGTCGGCCAGGAATTGCGCATCGGCGACGTGGTGTTCGAGGTCGACAGCCGCATCAAACGCTGCGTGGCGACCGAGGTGAATTACGGCACCGGCCGCAAGGACCATCCGACGCCGCAGACCCTGATGAAGGCTTTCGGCCATGCCGATTGCGGCGTCTATCTGCGCGTCCGCCAGGGTGGGCGGCTGAAACTGGGCGATCCGGTGGGTTGAGCGAAGGCGGCGGCGGGCAACCGCGACATCTTGTGGCCCCGCCGTTGTCCCCGGCCGCACCTTGTGTCATAGAGGGCGCTTGATACCCCAACCTGCAAGGATGAATGCGCCATGAGCGAAACCGCTTTGCGCTCTGCCGGGTTTTTCACCGCGTCCGTGGCCGAGGCCGATCCGGACCTCAACGCCGCGCTCACCGGCGAACTGGGACGCCAACAGGACCAGATCGAGCTGATCGCCAGCGAGAACATCGTCTCCAAGGCGGTGCTGGAGGCCCAGGGCAGCGTCCTGACCAACAAATATGCCGAGGGCTATCCGGGCCGGCGCTATTACGGCGGCTGCGAGTATGTGGACGTGGCCGAGCGCATTGCCATCGACCGTGCCAAGCAATTGTTCGGCTGCGCCTTCGCCAACGTCCAGCCGCACTGCGGCGCCAGCGCCAACGAAGGCGTGTATCTGGCGCTGATGAAGCCGGGCGAGACGATTATGGGCATGTCGCTGGCTGCCGGCGGCCACCTGACCCACGGCGCCAAGCCCAACGTCTCCGGCAAATGGTTCAACGCCGTGCAGTACGGCGTGCGCGAAGACGACGGCCGCATCGACTATGACGAGGTCGAACGGCTGGCGCTGGAGCACAAGCCCCGGCTGATCATCGCCGGCGGCAGCGCCTATCCGCGCGAGATCGACTTCCCGCGCTTCCGCGCCATCGCCGACCGGGTCGACGCCTATTTCATGGTCGACATGGCCCATTTCGCCGGCCTGGTGGCCGCCGGCGTGGTGCCGAGCCCCCTGCCCCACGCCCATGTGGTCACGACGACGACGCACAAGACGCTGCGCGGGCCCCGCGGCGGCATGATCCTCTCCAACGACGAGGCCATCGGCAAGAAGATCAACTCGGCCATGTTCCCGGGGCTTCAGGGCGGGCCGCTGATGCACGTGATCGCCGCCAAGGCCGTCGCCTTCGGCGAGGCGTTGCAGCCCAGCTTCCGCGTCTATTCCGAAGCGGTGGTGGCCAATGCGAAGGCGCTGGCCGCCCGGCTGGTCGACCGCGGCCTCGCCATCGTTTCCGGCGGCACGGACACGCATCTGATGCTGGTCGACCTGCGCCCGATGGGCCTGACCGGCAAGGCGGCCGAAGCGGCGCTGGAGCGCGCCGGCATCACCTGCAACAAGAACGCCATCCCGTTCGACCCGGCGCCGCCGGCGGTCACCTCCGGCCTGCGCCTCGGCTCGCCGGCGGCGACGACGCGCGGTTTCGGCGTGGCCGAGTTCGAGCAGGTGGGCGACCTGATCGGCGACGTGCTGTCGGAACTGGCCAAGCACGCCGACGGCAACCGCGAAGCGGAAGCCGCGGCCGCGGAACGGGTCAAGGCGCTCTGCGCGCGCTTCCCGGTCTACGGCGCCTGATCGGCGAGGCCGGCCGATGCGCTGCCCCCACTGCAACCACGGCGATACGCAGGTCAAGGACTCCCGCCCCACGGACGACAACACCGCGATCCGCCGGCGGCGGCAGTGCCCCGCCTGCGGCGCGCGGTTCACCACGTTCGAACGGGTCTATCTGCGCGAAATCACCGTGGTGAAATCGAACGGGCGGCGCGAACTGTTCGACCGCGACAAGATCGAACGCTCCATGTCGGTGGCGCTGCGCAAGCGGCCGGTGGAGGAGCGCAAGGTGGAGGCCGCGGTCAACGGCATCGTCCGGCGCATCGAACAGTCGGGCGAGGCGGAGGTCTCGTCCGAACTGGTCGGCAGCTATGTGATGGAGGCGCTGGAAGGGCTGGACAAGGTCGCCTATGTCCGCTTCGCCAGCGTCTACCGCAATTTCCGCGAGGCCAAGGACTTCGAGGATTTCATCGGCAGCCTGGCGGACAAGACCCGCAATCATGGCCGCCGCGGCGACTGACGCCGCCCGCGGGTCCGGGCTGCCGTCGGCGGACGACGGGCGCTGGATGCGCGTGGCCCTGGGCCTGGCGGCCCGCGGCCTGGGCCGGACCTGGCCCAACCCCGCCGTCGGTTGCGTGCTGGTCTCGCCCGCCGGGCGCGTGCTGGGCCAGGGCTGGACCCAGCCGGGCGGCCGCCCGCATGCCGAGACCGAAGCGCTGGCCATGGCCGGCCACGCCGCCGCCGGCGCCACCGCCTATGTCACGCTGGAGCCGTGCAGCCATCACGGCAAGACCCCGCCCTGCGCCGAAGCGCTGATCGCGGCCGGGGTGGCACGCGTCGTCGTGGCCTGCGGCGACCCGGACCCGCGCGTCTCCGGCCGCGGCCTCGCCCTGCTGCGCGCCGCCGGCATCGCCGTCACCGAGGGCGTGCTGACCGCGGAGGCCGAGCACCTGAACGCCGGCTTTTTGAAGCGCGTGCGCGAGGGCCTGCCGCTCGTCACCCTGAAGCTGGCGACGACGCTGGACGGGCGCATCGCCACCGCCACCGGCGAAAGCCAGTGGATCACCGGGCCGGAGGCTCGCCGCCACGGCCATTATCTGCGCGCGACGCACGACGCCATCCTGGTGGGCCGCGGCACCGCGGCGGCGGACAATCCGAGCCTGACCTGCCGCCTGGCCGGGCTGGAGGACCGCTCGCCGGTGCGGATCGTGCTGGACAGTCAGGGCCGGCTGCCCGCCGCGCTCGGCCTGTTCAGCGACGGCGCCGCGCCCACCTGGCGCCTGGCCGGGCCGGAGGCGCCGCCAGCGCCCGGCACCGCCGAAAGCGTGACCGTCCCTCTCGCCGCCGACGGCAGCCTGGACCCGCGGGCGGCGCTGGCCGCCCTGGCGGACCGCGGCATCGGCCGGGTGCTGGTGGAAGGCGGAGCGGAGACCGCGGCCTCGCTGCTGCGCGCGGGCCTGGTCGACCGCATCGCCTGGTTCCGGGCGCCGGCCCTGATCGGCGCGGACGGGCTCGCCGGCGTCGGCGATCTTGGCATTGGGCGCATAGTTGCAATGCAGCGCTTTGCCTTGCAGGAATCGCACCGCTTGGGCGATGACACGCTGGAGTTCTACGAGCGCAAGCGGGCGCTGTAACAGACTCATCCCCGTCTGCCAATCCGATGGGGCCAACGGATCCCGGAGCCACAAGGCCGCCGCATGAAGATCACGCAAGTCCGAAACGCCACCCTCATCCTCGAATACGCCGGTGTCCGCTTCCTCATCGACCCGATGCTTTCGGCCAAGGGCGCATTGCCGCCGTTCGCCGGCACTCCCAACGCCGCCATGTGCAATCCGCTGGTGGAATTGCCGTTCGGCCTCGACCGGATCGCGCAGGTCGATGCCGTCATCGTGACGCACACGCACAAAGACCACTGGGACGACGCGGCCGCAGAGGCATTGCCCAAAACGCTGCCTCTGTTTGCGCAGAATGAGCAAGACGCCGCGCAGTTTCGGACCGAAGGCTTTGCCGATGTGCGCCTGCTCGGCGAAACGAGCGCCTTCAACGGCATCGCGCTCGTCAAGACGCCGGGCCAGCACGGCAGCGACAACACCATGCTCCACCTTGGCGAGCGCCTCGGCCAGGTCTGCGGCATTGTCTTCCGCCATCGGGATGAGAAAACGCTCTATCTCGCCGGCGACACGATTTGGAATGGTGATGTCGCCAACAGCCTGGCCCAGCACACACCGGACGTCGTGATCCTCAATTGCGGCGACGCACAAATCAACGGCTACGGCTCCATCATCATGGGGGCGGCCGATGTTCTGGAAGTCGCGAATGCGGCCCCGAACGCAGACATCGTCGCCACGCATATGGAGGCGGTCAATCATGCGCTGCTCTCGCGGCGCGAATTGCGGGACTTCGCAATTGCCAACGGCATCGCGCCCCGAACGCATATACCCGAGGATGGCGAGACCGTAACCTGTTGAATCGCAGGCTGCTTTGCAGCGGACATCGCCGGAACGCCAAGTCCGGGGTGGCGCACGGACATCCCCGGCGCGGCTTGGTCCGGAGAGACTTGCGACAAGTCGGCAACGATGTGCTAGAGGTCTACGAACGCTCCCCATTATCCGTCAGAAGCTGACTGTTTCATGTTTACCGGCATTGTTACCGACATCGGCCGTGTCCGCTCCATCGAGCAACGCGGCGATACGCGGCTGATCATCGAAACCGCCTACGAGACCGGCGGCGTGGATCTCGGCGCCTCCATCGCCCATTCCGGCGCCTGCCTGACCGTGGTCGACAAGGGGCCCGGCTGGTTCGCGGTCGAAGCCTCGGCCGAGACGCTGGCCTGCACCACGCTCGGCGACTGGCGCGAAGGCTCGGCGATTAACCTGGAACGGGCGATGAAGGTGGGCGACGAACTGGGCGGCCACATCGTCTCCGGCCATGTGGACGGGGTGGGCCGGGTGGTGTCGCGCACGCCGGAGGGCGACAGCGTCCGCTTCGTGTTCGAAGTGCCGGCGGGCCTGTCGCGCTTTATCGCCGAAAAGGGCTCGGTGGCGCTGAATGGCGTTTCGCTGACCGTGAACGCGGTGGACGGCAACCGGTTCGGCGTCAACCTGATCGCCCACACATTGAGCCACACCACGTTCGGCGCCGCCCAAGCCGGGGATCGCGTGAACGTGGAAATCGACATGCTGGCGCGCTACGTTGCCCGCCTAACCGAAACGCGAGGCGTCTCGTGAGCAAGAACACAGACAATATCAAGCGGGTTTCTCCCCAGGCCCTGGCTGAAGCCGCCGAAGCCGCCGACGCGGCGGAGAAGCCCCGCACCCAGGCGGACCTCTCCTTCCTCTCGCCCATCGAGGAAATCATCGAGGACGCCCGCAATGGCCGCATGTTCATCCTGGTCGACGACGAGGACCGGGAGAACGAAGGCGACCTGGTGATCCCGGCGCAGATGGCGACCCCGGACGCCATCAACTTCATGGCCAAGCACGGCCGCGGCCTGATCTGCCTGTCGCTGACCAAGCAGCGGGTGCAGGAACTGGACCTGCCGCTGATGCCGCGCGACAACCGCCAGCGCCAGTCGACGGCCTTCACCGTCTCGATCGAGGCCTCGGAAGGCGTGACCACCGGCATTTCCGCCGGCGACCGCGCCCGCACGATTTCGGTCGCCATCGACCCGACCAAGGGCAAGAACGACCTCTCCACGCCCGGTCACGTCTTCCCGCTGGAAGCCCGCGAGGGCGGCGTGCTGGTGCGGGCGGGCCATACGGAAGCCGCGGTCGATATCTCGCGCCTGGCCGGGCTGAACCCGTCCGGCGTGATCTGCGAGATCATGAACGACGACGGCTCCATGGCCCGGCTGACGGACCTGATCCCGTTCGCGCAGTATCACAATCTCAAGATCGGCGCGATTGCCGACCTGATCGCCTATCGCCGCCGCCACGACCGCACGGTGCAGCGCCTGATCGAGACCGAGTTGAACTCGCGCTATGGCGGCGAGTTCCAGATGATCGTTTTCGGCACGACGGTGGAGTATGGCGAGCATATCGCCCTGGTGAAGGGCGATATCACCACGGCGGAACCGGTGCTGGTGCGCATGCACGCGCAGAACCTGCTGGAGGATTTCCTCGGCGATCATCACCGCAGCCGCGGCGGCGGCCTGCACCGGGCCATGCGCCTGATCGGCGAGGCCGGCCGCGGCGTCGTCGTCGTCATCCGCGAGACCCGCTCCACCGGGCTCTCGGAACGGCTCAAGGCCGAGCTGATGGAGAAGAAGGACCGCGGCGGCACCTTCCTGCGCGACTATGGCATCGGCGCCCAGATCCTACTGGATCTGGGGGTGCGCGAAATGGTGCTGCTCTCCAACACCGAACGGCATATTGTGGGCTTGGAAGGTTACGGGCTAAAGGTGGTCGAAACCCGCCCCGTTCCGCGCGAGGACGCCTGAGACCATGAGCGATTCCGCCCGCATCCTGATTGCGGTTGCCCCGTACTACAAGCACATCACCGACCCGATGATCGAAGGCGCGCGCCGTGCGCTGGACAAGGAAGGCTGGGAGCACGAACTGGTGGAAGTCGCCGGCGCGTTCGAACTGCCCTTCGCCGTCGCCACCGCCTACGAGGCCGGCGGCTATGACGGCTATATCGTGCTCGGCTGCGTCATCCGTGGCGAAACCAGCCATTACGACCTGATCTGCAACGAGACCGCCCGCGCCTGCCAGAACCTGGCGACGGACGGCGGCCTCGTGCTCGGCTTCGGCCTGCTGACGGTCGAGAACGAGGCGCAGGCGCTGGTTCGGGCCGACCCCAATGGCAAGGACAAGGGCGGTGAGGCGGCCAAGGCGTGCATCATGAACCTGAAACTCGCCCGCCGTTTTCTTGAGTCCTGAAGGACTGGCACACCACCGATCATGCGCGACCGTGACCTGATCCAAGCCTTCGCCCCCGGCGCCGAGCCGGAGGGCGAAGCGACCGATGCGCGCCCGCTGCACGGGCGCCGCCGACTGGCGCGCGTGGCGGCGATCCAGGTGCTCTATCAATCCGCCATGACCCGCACCCGCGTGCCGGCCGTCGCCAAACAGTTCGAGGAACACCGCCTCGGCGAGGAAATCGACGGCCTGGCTCTGGATGTCGACCTGGGCTTTTTCCGCCGCCTGACCCGCGGCATCGCCACCGACGCCGCGGCCCTGACCCTGCTGGTGCAGGAAGCCTTGCAGAAACGCCAGTTCGGCCGGCTCGAATACGTGTTGCAGGCGATCCTGCTGGCCGGCGCCTATGAATTGCAGGCGCTGACCGACGTGCCGCCGCGGGCGACCATCGACGAGTACACCGAGATCGCCGCCGCCTTTTTCGACGAAGGCGAGCGCTCGCTGGTCAATGCCGTGCTCGACCGGCTGGCCCACCGGATGCGCCCGGATGACTTCCCCGCCACTGGATGAATTCGGGCTGATCGCCCGCTATCTGGCGCCGCTCGCCACCCATCCCGGTGCGGACGGCCTGCACGACGACGTGGCCGTGCTGGCGCGCGCGAGCCTGGCGGGCGACCTGGTCCTGACCACGGACGCCATCGTGGCCGGCGTGCATTTCCTGGAAGACGAGGACCCGCGCCTGGTGGCCGAGCGGCTGCTGCGCGCCAACCTCTCCGACCTGGCGGCGAAGGGCGCCCGGCCCATCGGCTACCAGCTCACGCTGGCGCTGACCGTGGCAGAGGATGCGGCGTGGCTGGAGGCGTTCACCACCGGCCTGCGGGCCAACCAGACGGCATTCGACTGGTCGCTGCTGGGGGGAGACACGGTGCGCACGCCCGGCCCGCTCACGCTCAGCCTGACCGCGCTCGGCGAGCTTGCGGCCGGGACGCGGGCGCCGCGGCGCGGCGGCGCCAAGGCGGGCGACGCGGTCTGGGTCACCGGCTGGATCGGCGACGGCGCCCTGGGGCTGGCGGTGGCCAAGGGGGAGGCCGGCTTCCTGCCCCCCCACCTGGCCGGCGCGGCCGAGGCCAAGTTCCGCCTGCCGCAACCGCGCGTCGCCTTCGGACTGGCGCTGGCGGGCGTCGCCACCGCGTCCGCCGACGTCTCCGACGGGCTGGTGGCGGATCTGGGCCACATTGCCGAGGCCAGCGGCCTCGGCGCCGCGATCGAGGCGGACGCCGTGCCACTCTCCGCCGCCGGGCGCGCGGCGGTGGCGCACGACCCGGCCTGGCTCGCGCGGCTGCTGAGTGGCGGCGACGACTATGAAATCGTCTTCACCGCGCCGCCGGCGGCCGAGGCCGCCATCCGCACGGCCGGAGCCGCGAGCGGCCTCGCCGTCACGCGCATCGGCAGCATGACCGCCGGCGAGGGCGTCAGCGTCCGCCGGGGCGATGGCACGCCACTCGCCATCCCGGATGGCGGCTATCATCATTTCTGACCATTGGCATTTCCGACCATTGGCATTTTAGAAGCCGCTGTACCCCGGACGGTGCGGAGCGCCGATCCGGGGCCGGTCAGCGACGCGCGAACACCGACGCAAACGGTGTTCGAAGGATGAGACCGATCCCGGCCCACCGCTCCGCCTCCTCCGGGAAACAGGTGTTCCCCGGAGGAGGCGGAGCTGCCGTCCGGGGCCGATTGCGGCGTGCGAACTCAGGCGGGCGGGTGGCGACGGTTCAGCGGAAGTCGAAGCCCTGGCCTTCCAATTCCTCGCGCAGGCGCTGGCGCGGCGGCTTCGCGAACTTGCTGCCGGTTTCCGCGGTCCAGGAATCGTCGTTGGTCGTGCGGCCCTGGCCGCGATAATGCTGCGCCAGGTCCTGGTCGTACCGGCGAATGGCCTCCGCCATGGCGACACCGCCCGGATGATTGCCGAAGCGCTCCAGATGCACCATGGACTCGTAGGGCATGCGCGGCTTCTGCTGCGGCACGTCCGCCGGCCAGCCCAGCACCATGCCGAACACCGCATAGACCCGGTTGGGCAAGCCCAGAATCCTGGCGGTTTCCGCGGCGTTGTTGCGGATGGCGCCGATCATCACGCCCATCAGCCCCAGCGACTCCGCCGCCAGCGAGGCCGACATGCCGACCAGCGCCGCGTCGATGGACGAAACCAGACCCATTTCCAGATTGTTGTCGTCCATGCGGGCATCGAAGGCGTGCACCGCGTGCTCCATCCGGCGCATGTCGGCGCAGAAGGCCAGGAACACCGGCGCATTGGCCACGTGCTTCTGGTTGCCGGTCACCGGCGCCAGCCGCGCCAGCGTGTCCGGGTCGCGCACGACGACGACGCTGTAGGCCTGGATGTTGGACGAGGTCGGCGCGCGGAAGGCGGCGCGCAGGATCGCCTCCACATGGGCGTCGTCGACCGGCCGGTCGGTGTAGCTGCGCACGCTGACGCGGTTTTGCAGCAGCTGGATGGTTTCGCTGGTCGGCAGACCGCGCTCGTCGAAAAAGGGCATGGCGGGGGATCCTGTGCAGGCCGTTGTTTGGCTAGTCTTTTACAAGGTCGCACGCCGAATGCCACCCGCCTCGCACATCGCGCACGGGGGAGGCCTCAGCCCTTGGCCTTCGCCCGCTCGATGCTTTCGCGGATCAGCCGGCGGGCGACGTCGGCGTTCTGCCAGCCGCCGATGCGGACCCATTTGCCCGGCTCCAGATCCTTGTAGTGCTCGAAAAAGTGCGCGATCTGCTGCAACGTGATCTCCGGCAGGTCGTCGTAATTGTGGACGCCCAGATAGCGCTTGGTCAGGCGCGGCGACGGCACGGCGATGATCTTCTCGTCCTGGCCGCCATCGTCCTCCATCAGCAGGGCGCCGATGGGCTGCACGTTGATGACGCAGCCCGGCACCAGCTGGCGGGTGTTGCAGACCAGCACGTCGATCGGGTCGCCGTCCTCCGACAGCGTGTGCGGCACGAAACCGTAATTGCCGGGATAGGTCATCGGCGTGTGCAGGAAGCGGTCGACCACCAGCGTGCCGGCCTCCTTGTCCATCTCGTACTTGATCGGCTGGCCGCCGACCGGCACTTCGACGATGACGTTGACGTCTTCCGGCGGGTTGTGGCCGATGGCGATGGCTTCGATGCGCATGGGACTCTGCCCTTTCTGGCGGCTGTGCCGGCGCCGGGCGGATGCGGCGCCGTCAGGGAATATCGTTCGGGTTGACCTCGTTCACCAGCGGCTCGCCGCGCACATAGCGGGGCAGGTTGTCCAGGAACAATTCCTTCCACCGCAGCACGCCGCCGCTGCCCGCAAACGAGGTGTGACAGGTCATCCGCACCTTCGGATGCGACCAGAGCGGATCGTCTGCCGGCAACGGCTCCGTGTGAAACACGTCCAGCACCGCCGTTTCCAGTCGCCCTTCGTCCAATGCGGCCATCAGCGCGGCGTCGTCGATCAGCAGGCCGCGGCCGATATTGAGCAGGATCGCGCCCTTCTTCACCTTGCCGAAAAACTCGGCATCGGCAAAGCCGCGGGTCTGGTCGGTGAGCGGACAGGCGAGCACGATCACGTCGGCATCGCCGACAAAGTCGCCGATCCGGTCCAGCGTCCCGGCCCGGTCCACCAACGCGTTGGTCTCGGGCGAGCGGCGAATGACGGTGGTCGAGGCGCCGAACGCCTTCACCTTGCGCGCGGTCTCGCGGCCGATCGGGCCGAAGCCGACAATGAGCCAGTTGGTGCGCCAGATCTCGCGGAACGGCGTGATCCGCCAGGTCTTGTCCGCCTGGATCTGCCGCTGTTCGGCGAAGGGCTGGAAGATGTTCAGCACCTGCCCGACCAGATATTCGGAAATCGCCATGGCCTGGGCGCTGCTGTTGCAGATACGCGTGCCCTTGGCCTTGATCCGGCCATAGACCGGATCGTCCAGGCCGGCGTTGAAGGTCTGGAGCACGCCGATCCGCTGCACCCGCTCCATCAGGCCGAACACCGGCCGCTGCGCCTTGTCGCGCGAGATGAAGTTGGAGAGCCAGACATAGTCGATGGCGGTTTCCTCCGGCGCGACCTCCGCGCCGTCGCGGAACAGCCGCCCCTCCTTGTCGTAGGTCAGGATGGCGATGTCGAGGTCCAGCGCCTCCAGACGCGGGCGAATGTCGTCATAGGCGGGGGCGTAGAGCGCGACGGTCTTGGTCATGCGGGTCCTCAGGCGGGGAGCGGGCAGGTCGTCTTCCTATAGGCCGGATCGGCCATGCCCGCAAACCGCTGAATTTGGTGAAACCGCTGCCGGCGGCTATGGTCCCGCCATCCGAAACAGCCCGAAGGAGCCGGCATGGCCGATCAACGCCGGGGGATTGCCCTGACCCCCATGGAAACCCGCCGCGAGGTCATTGTCGACATGGCCGTTCTGGCCGACCGCCTCGGTTACGAACTGTTCAGCGTGCCCGAGGGCTGGGGCTTCGATTCCACCCTGGTGCTGACCGAAATCGCGCTGAAGACCGAGCGCATCACCGTCATGTCGGGCATTCTCTCGGTCTGGGGGCGGACCGCCGGCACCATCGCCATGAACGCCGCGACACTCGCCGATATCAGCGGCGGCCGCTACATTCTGGGGCTCGGCGCCAGCACCAAGGCGCTGGTGGAAGGCTTCCACGGCATCCCGTTCGACAAGCCGACCCGCCGCTTCCGCCAGACCGTGCGGGCGGTGCGCCAGATCCTGAACGGCGACCGCGCGCCGGTGCCGGATGAGGTGGAGGCCCGCCCCCTGAAACTCGGCCAGCCGCCGCACCCGGACCTGCCGATCTATCTGGCCGGCCTCGGACCGCAGAGCGTGCGCGCCGCCGCGCAACTGGCCGAGGGCTGGTTCCCCTATCTGGTGGCCCGCGACCGCTTTCAGACCTGGGTCCCGGACATTCTGCGCATCCGCCGCCGCGCCGGCCGCGCCAACGATCCGTTTACCGTGGTGGCCGGCCCCAATGTCTCGGTGAATGCGGATGCAACGGCGGCGCGGCAGGTGGTGGCCAGCAACCTCGCCTGGTATGTCTGCGCCATGGGCGACGCCTATGCCAATTCCATCACCAACCAGGGTTATGGCGCGGAGGTGGATGCGATCCGGGCGGCGAACCCGAAGCCCAGCCCCTCCACCGGCGTGGTCCCGGCGGAAGCGGGGCATTTGCTGGACCAACTCGCCGCCTATGGCCCGCCCGAGCGCGTGGCCGCAATGGTGGATGCCTGGGACGAGGCGGTGGACATCAACGCCATCGGCATCCCGCCCGGCCTGCCCTGGGAGCGGATCGAGGCGATCATCCGCGCCGCCGCGCCGCGGTAGGGTCCGGCCCGAAGACAGCGATGACGTTCCCCGGAGGGGGCGGAGCCGCCGTCCGGGCCGGTTGCGGCGTGCGAACACGGACGGGGCGGTGTTCGAAGGACGACACCGGTCCCGGCCCACCGCTCCGCAGCGGCCGGGAAACACCGAGCCTCAGGCCTTGTGTTCCCCGGAGGGGGCGGAGCCGCCGTCCGGGGCCGGTTGCGGCGTGCGAACACGGGCGGGGCGGTGTTCGAAGGAGATGCGGGGACACCGGTCCCGGCCCACCGCTGTTCGCTCCGCAGCGGCCGGGAAACACCGAGCCTCGGGCACTGTGTTCCCCGGAGGGGGCGGAGCCGCCGTCCGGGGCCGGTTGCGGCGCGCGAACACCGGCGGGGCGGTGTGCGATGAAAGACACCGGTCCCGGCCCACCGCTCCGCGGCGGCCGGGAAACACCGGGATTCAGGCGGCCGGGCGCTCCAAGCCATAGTGGTCGCGCAGGGTGGCGCCGGCATATTCCGTGCGGAACAGGCCGCGTTTTTGCAGGATCGGCACCACCTCCGCCGTGAACACGTCCAGCATGGCGGGCAGCACCGGCGGCATCAGGTTGAAGCCGTCGGCGCAACCCTCGGCGAGCCAGGCTTCCATGAAATCCGCCACCTGCTCCGGCGTGCCGGCGAAGATGTAGTGGCCGCGCGCACCCGCCAGCGTCGCCAGCAGCGCCCGGAGGGTCGGCCGCTCGCGCCGCACCAGTCCCAGGATGACCTCCGTCCGGCTGCGCGCCGCCTCCACCGTGGATGGGTCCGGGAAATCGTCCGGCGACAGCGGCGTGTCCAGCGGCAGGTGCGAGAAATCATGGCCACCGAACCGCCCGGACAGCCGCTTGCGCCCCACCTCCACATCGGTGAGCGCGTTCAACTCGTCGCGATAGCGGATCGCGTCCGCCTCCGTCGAGGCAATCGCCGGCGAGAAGCCCGGCAGGATCAGCGCCTGATCCTCGCGCCGCCCGGCCCGGCGGACGCGGGCCTTCAGGTCGCGGTAGAAGTCGCGGGCCGTGGCCTGCTCCAGATGGGCGGTGAACACCGCTTCGGCGTGGCGGGCGGCGAAGTCGCGGCCGGTCTCGGACGAGCCGGCCTGCACCAGCACCGGCCGCCCCTGCGGCGGGCGCGGCAGGTTCAGCGGCCCCTGCACGCTGTAATAGCGGCCACGATGGCCGATCGGATGGACCAGACGCATGTCGGCATACCGGCCGCCTTCCCGGTCGTCGAGCACGGCGCCGTCGCCCCAGCTATCCCAGAGCGCCTTGACCACGGCCAGGAACTCGTCGGCGCGGGCATAGCGCTCGGCATGGCTCACCTGCTGGTCGTCGCCATAATTCTTCGCCGCCGGCACGCTCCACGAGGTGACGATGTTCCAGGCCGCCCGTCCGTTCGAGATATGGTCGAGCGAGCCGAACTGCCGCGCCAGGTTGAAGGGCTCGGTATAGGTGGTGGAGCAGGTGCCGATCAGGCCGATGCGCTCGGTCGCCATGGCCATGGCGGTGAGCGTCGTCACCGGCTCCAGCCAGCTTCGCGCCGCCCGGCCGGCATCCTCGCCCAACTCCAGGCTGTCGGCCAGGAACAGGGAGTCGAACAGGCCCGCCTCGGCCCGCGCGGCCAGATCGGTGTAGTAGCGCACATCCGTCAGCGGCAGCGGCGAGGCATCCGGATGGCGCCAGCTCGCCTCGTGATGGCCGCGGGAGTGGATGAACAGGTTCAGGTGCAGTCGGCGCGGCATGCCGCCCCTCCCCTCAGTAGAACACCGGCGGCGGATTGCCGAGCATCACCTCGCCGACCGCGGCCCAGTGGGCGCTGCGCGACTGGATTTGCTGGCTGACCGTGTGCAGGTCGCGGAAGCGCCGCTCGAACGGCGCGCCGGGGAAAATGGCGCTGACGCCCGCGGCGTGATGCACCCAGTTGCCGACCTCGATCGCCGACTGGATGGCATTGGTGCAGGCCAGCCGCACCCGCGCCCGGTCGTCCACATCGATCGGCGCCCACTCGTCCGCCCGCCCGTAGATCTCGGCCAGCACGGCCAGCAGATAGGCCTCGCCGGCGCCCAGCTTGGCCTCGGCCTTGGCATAGTCGGCCTGCACCAGCGGATCGTCGGCCATGCGCGGCCGGCCGCGCGGCGCCTTCTGGCGCGCCAAGGCCGCAAACGCCGCCAGCATGGCCCGGGCGATGCCGCTGGCCACCCCGGCGACGCCGACGGCATAGAGGCCGTGCTGGGTGAAGGCGTAGAGCGGCCCCGGCTCGCGCCGCTTTTCCGGGTATTCGCGGGTGGAGGTGAAGGCCTCCGGCACGAACACCTCGTCCACGGTGTAGGACTCGCTGGCGGTGCCGCGCAGGCCCACCGGGTTCCAGTTGTCAAGCCGGTTCGCCTCCGCCACCGGAAACAGCCAGGAGAGGATTTGCGGGCTGCCGCGCTCGTTCAGCCGCAGCGAGCCGTCCGGCTCGGTCACCGGCCCGTGCGCCCCCATCCAGGTCGCCTGACGCGAGCCGCTGGCGAAATCCCAGCGGCCGTTGACGACATAGCCGCCCTCCACGGCCCTGGCACCCTGGCCGTTGACGGCGCCCCAGGCGATGAGCGCGTTCGGGTCGTCGGCATAGATGGTCCGCGCGCTCTCCAGCGGCAGCCAGGCCATCAGCAGGGCCGCGCTGTTGGCGACGAACATGTTCCAGCCGACCGAGCCCTCGTGCCGCGCCACCTCCTGCACCGCGTGGAAATAGGTGCAGGGGTCGCACTGCTCGCCACCGCAGGAGGCGGGCAGGAACAGGCGCATCAGCTTGGCCGCGTGCAGTTGCTCCAGCAGGTCCTGCGGCCAGCGCTGGGTCGTCTCGATGGTGTCGGAGGCCGCTTCCAGCGCCGGGCCGAGGGCGCGGGCGCGGGCGACGGGATCGGGGTCGGCAAGAGCGGTACGGTCGAGGGCGGCGGCTTGGTTCATCGGGCCGATCCTCCTTCTCGTTCGGGGGGCTCGTTCGGGGGGCTCGTTCGGGGGGCTCGTTCGGGGAGCGGCTTGGCCGCCGGTCGCTTCGGAGGCGGCTCAGCCGCCGGCCACCTCTTTGAAACGGCGCAGGATTTCGATCTGGTTGTCGACGCTGCCGTCGCGCCACATCGGATAGAGCATGGCCATGTCGGCGCCGAGCGCGCGCCAGCCGTCGGCGGCGGCGGCCCAGGCCTGGGGCGCGTTGTCGTGGAAGCGCAGCCATGCCTCCAGGCCGAAATCCGCGCGCTTGCGGCCGAAGGCGTCCAGGTGGCCGTGCAGTGTCTCCAGCGCCTTCTTGCCGTCGTCGTCCGGCGCCAGGATCGGCATCCAGCCGTCGCCGAGCCGCGCCGCGCGCTTGATGACGCCGGCAGCCGAGCCACCGAGCCAGATCGGGATCGGCCGTTGCCGCGGCTGCGGCACCACGGTCACCTCGACATAGTCGTGGAAGCGGCCCTTGAAGGTGACAAGGTCCTCGATCCAGAGCTTGCGCAGCACCTCGATCTGTTCGCCCTGCTTCACGCCGCGGGTTTTCCAGTCGCAGCCGAGCGCCTCGTACTCCACATGGTTCCAACCGACGCCGATGCCGAGCCGCACCCGCCCGCCGGAGAGAATATCCACCTCCGCCGCCTGCTTGGCGACGACGCCGGTCTGGCGCTGCGGCAGGATCAGCACGCCGGACGACAGCTTGATGCGCGTCGTGCAGGCGGCCAGATAGGCCATGGTGGTGAAGGTTTCGTGGAAGGGCGCATGGGCGTCATAGCGCGGCGTCCAGCCGTCGCGCGCGGTGGCGCCGAAGACATGGTCCGGCACCTCGATATATTCGAAGCCCAGGTCTTCCGCCGCCTGCGCCCAATCGCGGATCTTGGCCGGATCGTCGCCGATATCACAGGTGGGGAACCAAGCGTTCAGTTTCATGGCGGGGCGTTTCCTCTGGGGCATTGTTGGTTGCCCCTATGAAACGCCGAAACGCCGCGGCTCACAAGCCCGGCAGTTCCCGCCGCGTATGGGCAAGCCGCGCCAGCTTCGACCAGTCGACGCACGCCGCCGCGTTGCGGCCGGCGGGCAGGGTCAGCCGGCCGTCGCCGATGGCCAGCGGCTCCGTCAGATAGTGGTCGGCCAGTTCCCGGTGGAAATCCAGCTCGGCCGAGATCAGCCGGTCCGGATGCGGCAGGCTTGCGGCGAGGCGCAATTGCACCAGCGCGCCCAGCGGCCCCTCGGCCGAGGTGCCGATGCAGATGGCAGCGGCCATGTCCGCCACCGTTTCCGCCTCGGAGAGGCCCATGCGGGTCGGCTTCACCGAGAAATGGGTGGCGCCGCGGTCCTGGAAGGCGCGGACGGCATCGACCGCCTTGCCCGCCTTGTCGACCAGCAGCGGCACCTTCGCGCCGCGGATCAGCCGCTCCGCCGCCGCGTCGGGGGCGAGCGGGCACGGGTCCTCGGAGAACACCACGCCCAGGTCGGCCAGGATCGCGTCCAGTGCCGGCACGTCCGCGGCGGTGTAGGCGCCGTTGGCGTCGGCGGTGAGCAAGGCTCCCTCCCCCACCGCCGCGCGGATGGCGGCGATGGCGGCGCGGTCGGCCTCCAGGCCCTGGCCGGTCTTGATCTTGAAGGCGGCGGTGCCGGTCTCGTCGCGGGAGCGGCGGGCGGCGGCGCCCATCTTCGCCGGCGTGTCGCGGTTCAGCACCGTGGCGTTGGCGATGGCCGCCGGCCTTGACGGTCCGGCCCAGTTCAGGTCGCGCCAGGCATTGTCGAGCAGCACCTGCAAGCCGTTCGGCCCGGCGATGGAGCGGGCGAGCCGGGCGCCGGCCGTGGCGTCGGCCGCATCGGCGCCGGCGATCAGGGGCGCGCCCATCTCCGCGCACGCCGCCAGCAGCACGCCCTGGGTGGCGCCGTTCCAGGCCGGCTTGCACACCACCTCGGCCGCGCCCTCGCGCCCGGCCTCGTCGGTCAGGCGCAGCACGACATAATGGCTTTCGCTCTCGCTGCCGCCGATGGTCCAGAACTTGGCCTCGGCATAGGCGAGCGAGACGGCATAGGCCTCGGCGCGGACGATTTTGGTCATGGGAGCGGCTCCGCTGATCGGTTGGTGACGGGTGCCCCTTGCTCGGCGCAATTGCGAGTGGGCAAGGCCCGCGTGGCAATCCAGAAAAGCCGCGCGACCGGGCACGAAAGGCCGGTCCGGATTGCCACGGCGGCTCTGCCGCCTCGCAATGACGCCAGGGGGGAAGCGGGCCGCCCTAGCCGTTCGGCAGGATCACCGCCTTGCCGGTGGTCTGGGTGTCGAACAGCTTGTAGGCTTCCTCCGCCTGGTCCAGGCGCCAGCGGTGGGTGAACAACTTGTCGACGGCGATGTCATGGTCGGCGACGAATTCCGCGCACTCCGCCTGCCCCTGTTTCGAGAAGGTCCAGGAGCCGACCAGCGTCACCTGCCGGCGCAGGATGTCGTTGGAGACGTCGAACTCGACCATGCCGCGCTCGCCGACAAAGCAGGCCGTGCCCCAGGAGCGCACCGCCTGCACCGCCGCCCGCCGCGCCGTCGGCGCCGAGGAGCAATCCAGCGTCTTCTGCGCACCCTCGCCATGGGTCAGGTCGCGGATCGCCTCGACCGGATCGTTGGCGAGCGCGTCGATGGTGATATGGGCGCCGAATTCCTTGGCCAGTTCGCGCCGCTCTTCCGAGACGTCGAGCGCGATCACCCTTGCCCCCATGGCCACCGCCAGCTGGGTCGCGGAGAGGCCGACCGGGCCCTGGCCGAAAATGGCGATGGTCTCGCCGCCTTCCAGGTGCAGGCGCTTCAAGGCACCCCAGGCGGTGCCGGTGCCGCAGGAGATGGCCGCGCCGGTCTCGAACGACAGCGCGTCCGGCAGCGGAATCAGCGTGTGCGCCGGCACCTTCATATAGTTGGCATGGCCGCCATGGCCGCCGGAGCCATAGACCGTGGTGCCTTCCAGACACATCTGAGTCCAGCCGCCGCGGCAGTGCTTGCAACCGCCGCAGCCGTCGTAATGGTGGTCCATGACGCGCTGGCCGATGCGCGCCTGCTTCTCGCTCACACCCTCGCCGACGGCGACGACGACGCCGCACGGCTCGTGCCCGGCGATGACGCCGGACATGCGGCGCACGCCGCCGGTGACGGCGCCGCCTTCCGGCTGTTTCGGCGCGCGGTACTGGTGCAGGTCGCTGCCGCACATGCCGGAGGCCTTGATTTCCAGCACCACCTCTCCCGGGCCGGGGGTGGGATCGGGAAACTCTCGGATTTCCAGCGTCCGGTCGCCGGTGAACACCACGCCTTTCATGGGGCGTATCCTCCTTCACTGGGATTTGTCGGTTGCCCCAGCCTATCACAGGGCGGGCAGGCGGGAAGGCGCATTGTTGCCCCCACGCGGAGCGCCGGCGACCGCGCGTGCGGGTCATCCCTCCCGGCCGGCTCCCGCAGCCGGTCAGGCCGGCGGGGGACGGTGCCAGATCACCGCGCGCTCGGTCACGATCGCATCCATGGGGATGTCGTGCGGCTCGGGCGCGATGGTGGGCAAACGGGTCTCGCTCCAGCCGACACCGACGGCCAGCGGCCGCGGCACCATGGCCGCCAGGGTGCGGTCGTAATAACCGCCGCCATTGCCGAGGCGATAGCCGGCTTCATCGAAGCCGAGGCACGGGATCAGCAGGATGTCCGGCGTCACGGTCTCGGCCGTGACCGGCACCGGAATCTCCCACACGCCGGGGCGCAGGACACAGCCGGGCGTCCAGGGACGGAAGATCAGGGGCCGGCCGCGCACGGTTTCCGGCAGGGCCGCGCGCGCGCCGGCGGCAACCCAGCGGCCGGCGGCCTCGCGCAGGTCGGGCTCGCCCGCCATGGGCCAGGTGAAGGCAAACCGGGCCGAGCGCAGCTGCGGCAGCGCCCGGTCCAGGCGCGCGGCGATGTCCGCCGACGCCGCGGCAATCCAGTCCGGCGACAAGTCCCGGCGCATGGCGCGCAGGCGCTGGCGGGTTTCGCGACGGTTCATGCCGGCGGTTCCTCCGCGGTGCCGGCGATCCAGCCGCCGCCCAGCACCCGGCTGCCGGCATAGGCGACGCAGGCCTGGCCGGGAGAGACGCCGAATTCCGGCGCCTCCAGCACGACATGCGCACCGCCGGCGCCATCGCCGCGGATGCTGGCGGCGACCGCCGCCATGGTCGAGCGCAGCTTGACCCGGCAGGCCACCGGCTCCGGCCCCAGCGGCGCATCGCCCAGCCAGTTGACCTCGCCCACCCGGATATAGCGCCGGCCGAGCGCGCTTTTCGGCCCCACCACCACCCGGCGCGTGGCCGCATCGAGCCGCAGCACGTAGAGCGGTTCCCCCGTGCCGTCGGTGTTGCCCAGGTTCAGGCCGCGGCGCTGGCCGATGGTGAAGTGCAGAATGCCCTTGTGCCGGCCCAGCACCTGGCCGTCGCGGTCGACGATGTCGCCCGGCTCCGCCGCGCCGGGGCGCAGCTTCTCCACCACCTGGGCGTAGGAGCCGTTGGGCACGAAACAGATATCCTGGCTGTCCGGCTTGGCCGCCACCGGCAGGCCGAACCGCTCCGCCAGCGCGCGGGTTTCGGTCTTGGGCAGGCCGCCCAGCGGAAAGCGCAGAAAGTCCAGTTGCTCGCCCGTGGTGGCGAACAGGAAATAGGACTGGTCGCGGCTCGGATCGAGCGCGGCGTGCAGTTCCGGCCCGTGTGCGCCGTCGATCCGGCGAATGTAGTGGCCGGTCACCAGCGCATCCGCCTCCAGGTCGCGGGCCGTGGCCAGCAGGTCGCGGAATTTCACGGTCTGGTTGCAGCGCACGCAGGGAATCGGCGTCTCGCCGCGCAGATAGGCGTCGGCGAAGTCGTCGATCACGCTCTGGCGAAACCGGGATTCATAGTCCAGCACATAATGCGGAATGCCGATGGCGTCGGCGACGTTGCGGGCGTCGCGGATGTCCTGGCCGGCGCAGCAGGCGCCCTTGCGCTCGACCGCGGCGCCGTGGTCGTAGAGTTGCAGCGTGATGCCGATGGTCTCGTAGCCGGCGGCGGCCACCAGCGCCGCCGCGACCGAACTGTCGACCCCGCCCGACATGGCCACGACCACCCGTCCCTGGCCCGGCGGCTTGCCGAGGCCGAGGTCGAGGCGGGGCCGGTCCTGAAGCGCCAGGCTCATCCCCTGAGCCCCATGTCCCAAAAGGCGGTTTCCAGGCGCGTCGCCTCGCCGAAGGTCGCCGCCAGCGCCTCGAACCGGCCCTCGCCGCTGCGCCGGGCCATCAGCCGGTCCATATGCTTGACCTGGCGGCGGGCGGCGGCCTGATAGTCGTCGCTGGCGTACATCTCGATCCAGGCGCGGTAGGGATTGCCCTCGATCCGGCCCTTGCTCGCCAGCATGGAGCCGATCTCCGCATAGCCGACAATGCAGGGCGCCAGCGCCACGTGCAGGTCCAGCACGTCGCCGGCATTGCCCGCCTCCAGCACATAGCGGGTGTAGGCCATGGTTTCCATGGCTTCCGGCTCCGCCGCCATATCCGCCTCGGACAGGCCCCATTCGGCGCAGAACGCGACGTGGAGGCGCATCTCCGTATCGGCGATGGTGTGCAGCCCGTCGGCGGCCTGCCGGATATCCGCCAGATCGCGCGACTTGTAGGCCGCCAGCGCATAGGCGCGGGCGAAATGGATCAGGAACAGGTAATCCTGCACCAGATAGCGCCGGAAGCAGTCCTGCGGCAGGGTGCCGGCGCCCAGGCGCTCCACGAAGGCGTGGCCGACATAGGCGTGCCAGTCCGGGCGCACGGCGGCGCGCAGGCGGGCGAACAGGCTGTCGGCGGCGAACAGCATCGGGCGTTATCCCAGCATGTTGCGGGTTTCGGCGGGCAGGGTCACGACCAGACCGTCCAGTTCCTCCGTCAGGATGATCTGACAGCCGAGCCGCGACGTCTCGGTCAGGCCGAAGGCGAGGTCGAGCATATCCTCTTCGTCTTCGGAGGCCTCGTCCAGCATGTCGAACCATTCCGGATCGACGATGACGTGGCAGGTCGAACAGGCGAGCGACCCCTCGCAGGCGCCCTCGATATCGAGATTGTACCGGCGGGCGATTTCCAGGAGGGACAGGCCCGCCGGCGGCTCCAGCGTGGTGCGCTCGCCGGTCGGGGAAATAAAGGTAATCTTTGGCATACCGCCTCCATAGCCGCAATGCACGCCGGCCCGCAAGCACGGCGTCGCCGCGCCGGCTCCGCTATTCGGCCGCAGGCCGCGCCTGTTGCAGGGTACGGGCCGCCGCGATCAGGGATTCCGCCGCCCGGTCCACCTCCGCCCCGGTCGTCGGCCGCCCCAGCGCCAACCGGACCGAGGCGCGGGCGTCGGCCTCCGACAGCCCCAGTGCGGCCAGCACATAGGACGGCTCCACCGCCGCCGAAGAGCATGCGGACCCGGTCGAAAGCGCCAGGTCCGGCACGGCTTTCAGCAATTCCTGGGCGTCCACGCCCGGAAAGGTCAGGTTCAGATTGTGCGGCAGGCGGTGCTCCCGGCTGCCGTTCACCCGCACCGCCGGCAGGGCCTGGCGGATGGTCTGCAACAAGCGGTCGCTGAGCGCGCCCAGGCGCTCGGCATCGGCGGCCATATCCCCGCCGGCGATGCGCGCCGCCTCGCCCAGGCCGATGCAGAGCGGCGCCGGCAGCGTGCCGGAGCGCAGGCCCCGTTCCTGGCCGCCGCCATGGAACAACGGCTCCAGCCGCACCCGCGGCCGGCGGCGGACATAAAGCGCACCGATGCCTTTGGGACCATAGACCTTGTGGCCGGACACGCTGAGCAGGTCGATGTTCAGCGCATCGACGTCCAGCGGCACCTTGCCGAAGGCCTGGGCCGCGTCGGTGTGGAACCAGGCCCCGTTCTCGCGGCAGAGCGCGCCGATCGCGGCCAGGGGCTGCAACACGCCGATCTCGTTGTTGGCCGCCATGATCGAAACCAGGGCGGTGTTCTCGGTGACGGTGCGGGCCAACAGGTCCAGGTCGACCAGGCCGTCCGGCTGCACCGGTAGGATGTCGACCGTGAGCCCCTCGCGCTGCAACTGGCGCACGCATTCCAGCACGCATTTGTGCTCGGTCGCCAGCGTAACGACATGGCTGCGCGGCTTCGGCGCCCTGGCCCGGAAGCGCCCGGCGCCCAGGATCGCCATGTTGTTCGCCTCGGTCGCACCGGAGGTGAACACCACCTCCCGCGCCTCGGCGCCGATCAGCCGGGCGATTTCCGCACGTGCCGATTCAACCTTCGCTTCGACCGCCCGGCCAAGCGCGTGTTCGACCGAGTGCGGGTTGGCGAACCGTTCGCTGAAATAGGGCAGCATCACCGCCAGCACGCGCGGGTCGGTCGGCGTCGTCGCCTGATAGTCGAGATAGATGGCCTGGGTCATGACACAGCAACACATAGGGCCGCCGAGGCCGACTGTCACCCGTCTCACGCGGCCCGTTTGCGCGCAAAAAGCTGTTTCCACGCCCGCGCAAAAGCGTCGATCTCGTCTGCGGTCGTCTCGGTGCCGAAGCTGACGCGGATGGCGCTGGCGGCCAGGTCCGGGGCGACGCCCATCGCCGCCAGCACCGGGCTTGCCTGCACCTTGCCGCTGGAACAGGCCGAGCCGGCGCTGACGCAGAAGCCGGCCAGGTCGAACGCCATCACCTGGGTTTCCGCCGGCACCCCCGGCATGGCGAGGCAGACCGTGTTGGCGAGCCGCGGCGCCTGTTCTCCGAACACCCGCGCCTCGCTCCGAACCGCCGCCTCCAGCCGCTGCCGCAGCGCCCGTTGCCGCTCCGCATCGGCCAGCATCGCCGCCAGATGGTCGAGCGCCGCGCCGAAGCCGGCAATCCCCGCCAGATTCTCGGTGCCGGGCCGCCGGCCCTGCTCCTGCCCGCCGGCCGCGCGGTTGGCCGCCAGTTCGAGCCCCGGCCGCAGCACCAGCGCCCCCACCCCGGCCGGCCCGCCGATCTTGTGGGCGGACACGGTGAGCAGGTCGGCGCCCAGCGCCGCCAGATCCACCGGCAGCTTGCCCAGCCCCTGGACCGCGTCGCAATGCAGCAGCGCCCCGGCGGCATGCGCGATGGCAGCCGCCTCGGCCACGGGCTGGATCACGCCGGTCTCGTTGTTGGCCAGCATGATCGAGACCAAAACGCCCGCGCCGCCGCCCGCCAACGCCGCCTCGAGCCGCGCCAAATCGACCCGCCCGGAGGCATCCACCGGCAGCCGATGCCCGCTCGCACAGAAGGCCGCGACCGAGGGATGTTCGACCGCGCTCGCCAGCAAGCGCCCCCGCCCGGCGCCGGTCAGCGCCAGCCGGTTGGCCTCCGTGCCGCCGCTGGTGAAGACGATGTCGGCCGCCCGCGCGCCCAGCGCAGCCGCCAGTTGCGCCCGCACCGCCTCGATCCGGCGGCGGGCCGCGCGGCCGCGCTGGTGTACCGACGACGCATTGCCACCGAGCCGCACGGCATCCGCCATGGCCTCCGCAACGCCCGGCTTTGCCGGCGCGGTGGCGTTGTGGTCGAGATAGGCGGCGTCGCGGGTCATTGACATGCAATTGTATCGTAAAGTCGTTTTCACGTGCAATTTTCGAAGTGCGTGCTATATATTTCCGTTTACAGTAAGGCGAAAACCCTCATGCCGCGCCGGCGTTCCAATCGCAGGGCGCGCGTGTCGCTATTGCGCAGCAACCCAATAAAGGGATCGAGCAAAGCCCTATGCCTGAGGTCATCTTTAACGGACCGGACGGCCGCCTGGAAGGCCGGTATCACCATTACGCCGATGAAAACGGCCCACTTGCGGTGATTTTGCATCCGCACCCGCAGCACGGCGGCACCATGAACAACCGGGTGGTGTACGAGCTGTTCCAGATTTTCAAACGCCGCGGGTTTTCCGTCTTGCGGTTCAACTTCCGCGGCGTCGGCCGCAGCCAGGGCGCCTACAGCCGGGGCGAAGGCGAACTGTCCGATGCCGCGGCGGCGCTGGACTGGATGCAGTCGCTGAAGCCGGACGCGAAGAATGTCTGGGTGGCCGGCTACTCGTTCGGCGCCTGGATCGGCATGCAGTTGCTGATGCGGCGGCCGGAGATCGGCGGTTTCCTCTCCATCGGTGCGCCGGCCAACATTTACGACTTCTCCTTCCTGGCGCCCTGCCCGTCCTCCGGCCTGTTCCTGCATGCCGGCCAGGACGAAATCGTCCAGGAGGACGCGGTGAAGAAACTGGTGGAGAAGCTGCGCGCCCAGCGTGGCATTTCCATCGACTTCGAGCGCATTCCCGGCGCGACCCACACCTTCGGCAACCATATGGAGCCCATGGTGAAGTCGGTGGAACGCTATCTCGACAAGCGCGAGGCCGAACGCGCCGCGGAAGAAGAGGCGGCCTAGGCCGGCCCCCTTCCCTCCCGGTTGACGCAGAGACGGCGGTCGGTGTGAGACAGACATGAATCCGCTGGCCTCCAAGGCGATCCGCTTTGCGGGGCGCCGCATGCTTCCGGCGACGCTCGCCGGGCTGGTCTGGCTTGCGAGCGCACCCGTCCAGGCCGGCACCGCGCCGCCCGCGCGGGTCGTGTCGCTGAACGTCTGCACCGACCAGCTGGCCATGCTGGTGGCCGAACCCGGCCAGCTGGTCGCCGTCTCCCAACTGGCGCGCGAACCGCAATCCTCCGCCCTGGCGGAGGCGGCCATGGCCTATCCGACCACCGGCGGCGGCGCCGAGGATGTGTTTCGCCTGAAGCCGGACCTGGTGCTGGCCGGCGCCTACACCACCCCCGTCACCGTGCGCCTGCTACGACGCCTGGGCGTGCGGCTGGAACGGTTCGACGCCGCCAGCGACCTGGCCGCCATCGCCGCCGACCTGCGGCGCATGGGCCGGCTGCTGGGCCGGCCGGCGCGGGCCGAGCGACTCGCCGCCGCGGTCGAACGCCGCCTCGGGGCGCTGGCAGAGACCGCTCCCGCCGCAAGCCCGCCGATCCGCGCCGTGTTTTTCGACGCCAACAGCTACACCGCCGGCACGGGCACGCTGATGCATGCCGTGATCGAGGCCGCGGGCCTGCGCAACATCGCGGCCGAACGCGGCCTCTCCCAAACCGCGCGCCTGCCGCTGGAACTGCTGGCCCTCTCCCACCCGCAATTGCTGCTGCTGCCGGAGCGCTATGGCCGGCCGTCCATGGGCGAGGCGGTGCTGGACCATCCGGCGGTGCGCGCCCTCGTCGCCGGCAATCTGCGCGTCGCCGTCAGCGGCGCGGCCTCCACCTGCGCCACACCGGCCACCGTGGACGCCGTCGAACGGCTGGCGGCGGTGCGGCGCGCGCTGGCGGCCAAGCGCCCCGGCCATGACTGAGCCAATCCGCTACCCGCTGCTGCTGGCCCTGCTGGGGCTGGCGGCCGCCGCCCTGTTTGCGGCGTCGCTGCTGACCGGCCCGTCCGGCGCCGGCATCGGGGCGAGCCTGCAGGCGCTGTTCGACCCGGCACCGGGCCAGGAGGCGCTGGCGCTGGTCATGCGCGAAATCCGGCTGCCGCGGGCGCTGCTGGGCTTCGGCGTCGGCGCGAGCCTCGGCCTCGCCGGCGCCGTGCTCCAGGGCTATCTGCGCAACCCGCTGGCGGAGCCGGGCCTGATCGGCGTGTCCGGCGCGGCGGCGGTCGGTGCGGTGCTGGCCTTTTACACCGGCCTCGCCGCCTTCGCGCCGCTGGCCCTGCCGCTCATGGCCCTGGCGGGCGCGGTGGTGGCGGTGGCGCTGGTCTTCGCCATTGCCGGGCGCGAGGGTGGCTCGCTGGCCGTGATCCTGGCCGGCATCGCCGTCTCCAGCCTGGCGGGCGCCCTGGTGTCGCTGACCCTGAACCTGTCGCCGAACCCGTTTGCGGCCTATGAGATCATGTTCTGGCTGCTGGGTTCGCTCGCCGACCGGTCGATGCAGCATGTGGCGCTGGCCGCCCCGTTCATGCTGGCGGGCTGGCTGCTGCTGGCCCTGACCGCGCGCAGCCTCGACGCCCTGACCCTGGGCGAGGACGCCGCGGCGGCGCTGGGCGTACGCCTCGGCCGGGTGCGGCTGCTGGCGGTGCTGGGCACCGCACTGGCGGTGGGCGCGGCGACGGCGGTGGCGGGCGCCATCGGCTTTGTCGGCCTGGTCGTCCCGCACCTGCTGCGCCCGCTGGTGGGGGCGGCGCCCTCGCGGCTGCTGCCGGCCTCGGCGCTGGGCGGCGCGACGCTGCTGCTGGCCGCCGACCTGGCGGTGCGTCTGATCGCGCCGGACCGGGACCTGAAACTGGGCGTGGTCACGGCGCTGATCGGCGCGCCCTTCTTCGCCTGGCTCGTGCTCAAAACCCGCCGCGAGGCCGCATGAACCTGCTGACTGTTGCCGATCTGAGCGTGCGGCGCGGCACCACGACCGTGCTGCACGGCGCCGCGCTCTCGGTCGCGCCCGGTGAGGTGGTCGGCCTGATCGGCCCGAACGGCGCCGGCAAGACCACGCTGCTGCGCGCCGCACTGGGCTTGATCCCGCGCGCCGGCGGCACGGTCACTCTGGGCGGCGACGCCCTGGACGCCCTGCCGCCGCCGGAACGCGCCCGCCGCGCCGCCTGGCTGCCGCAGGAGCGGGATATCGCCTGGCCCATTGCGGTCGAGCGCCTGGTGGCTCTCGGCCGCCTGCCGCACCGCGGCGGCCTCGCCCGCGCCTCGGCCGCGGACCGCAAGGCCGTCGCGGAGGCGATGGCCACCATGGGGGTCGCCGCTCTCGCCGGCCGGCCGGCGACGGCCCTGTCCGGTGGCGAGCGCGCCCGGGTGCTGATCGCCCGCGCGCTGGCGCAACAGGCGCCCTTGCTGGTGGCCGACGAGCCCGCCGCCGGCCTCGATCCGGCGCACCAGCTGGGCCTGATGGAAGCCTTTCGCCGCCTGGCAGGGGACCGGCGCGGCGTGCTGGTTTCGCTGCACGACCTGGGGCTGGCGGCGCGCTGGTGCGACCGGCTGGTATTGCTGCACCGCGGCGGCATTGCCGCCGCCGGCCCGCCCGCCGCCGTGCTGACGGCGGAGCGCCTGCACGCGGTCTACGGCATCCGGGCGCGCGTCAGCGAGGACAGCGACGGCCTCACGGTCCGGGTGCTGGGCCGCGCGTCCGGTTGAAGGCGGGCGGCGCCCGCCTCAGTCGGCCGGGCCTTCCAGCACGATCTTGCCGAAATGCGCGTTCGCCTTCATGTGCGCCAGCGCGTCGGCGACCCGTTCGAACGGATAGACGCTGTCGATGGGCAGGCGCAGCTTGCCCTCTGCCACCGCTCCGCCCAGGTCGGCCTGCATCCGGCGGTTGATCTCGCGGATTTCGGCCATTGAACGGGTGCGGAAGGTGACGCCGATATAGTCGATGCGGCGGGCCGCATGCAGGTCGAAATTGAATTCGCCCTGGAACCCGCCCAGGCGCCCGACATTGACGATGCGCCCCAACACCTTGGTGCAGCGCAGCGAGTCGTTGACCGTGTAGCCGGAGACATTGTCGACGATCAGGTCGACACCCGCGCCGCCCGTGGCCTCCAGCACCCGGTCGGCCCAGCCGGGGTCGCGGCTGTCCAGCGCCAGATCGCAGCCGAAATCCTTCAGCCTGGCGCGCCGCTCGGCATTGGTGGAGGTGCCCATGACCTGGCTTGCGCCCAGGAATTTCGCGATCTGCATCGCCATCAGGCCGACGCCGGAACTGGCCCCCTGCACCAGCACGCTTTCGCCCGCCGTCATGCGGCCGGCGGTGGCGACGGCGTTGTGCATGGTGTTGAGCGCGGTCGAAAGCGTCGCCGCCTCGTGCCACGAGACGTTGGCGTCCGGCAGCTTTGCGGCCCGGCCCCAGTCGGCGACGGCATATTCGGCCCAGCCGGCGGCGCCGCCGCACATGACCCGGTCCCCGACCGCAAGGGTGCTCTCGGCCTTGGCCTCGGCGCCCAGATCGACGATCTCGCCGCAGAACTCCAGGCCGACAATGGTGCCGGCCCCGCCGGAGGCGCCATGGGCCATGCCCGAGGCGACCATCAGGTCGGCCCGGTTGAGGCCGCAGGCCCGCACCCGCACCAGCACCTCGTTCGGCTTCGGCGCGGGCCGGGGAACGTCCTGGATCCTGACACCGGCTTCGGTGACGACAACGGCTTTCATGGGCGACTATCCCGACGGCAGAAGGAAAGACCAGCGAATCAACGCGAAACCGGAGCCTGGACGCACCCCGGCCACAAGGCAACCCCGTCCGTCAGTAACCCCGCCCGTCAGCGATCCTGCCAGTCAGCGATCCTGCCGGTCAGCGGCCCTTCCAGACCGGCGGCCGTTTCTCGACAAACGCGCGGATGCCTTCGCGCGCGTCGTGGTGGGCCATGTTGCGGACGGTGACATTGCCCGCGTACTCGTAGGCGTCGTCGATCGACATTTGCAGCTGGCGATAGAATGCCGCCTTGCCGACCGCCAGCGTGTAGGTGGATTTCGCGGCGATGTCGCCGGCCAGGCGTTCCACCGTCGCGTCCAGGTCCTCCGGCGCGACCGCCTCGTTGATCAGGCCGATATCGAGGGCGAACCCGGTATCGAACAGCCGGCCGGTCGCCAGCATCATCATGGCGTGCTTCGGGTGCACGGCCCGGCTGAGCGGCACCATGGGCGTCAGGCACCAGAGGCCGATATTCACGCCCGGCGTCGCAAAGCGCGCCCCGGACTCGGCAATGGCGAGATCGGCGGCGGCCACAAGCTGGCAGCCGGCGGCGCTCGCCACCCCTTCCACCTTGGCGATCACAATCTGCGGCTGCTCGCGGATGGCCAGCATCATGGCCGAGCATTTCTCGGCGATGGCCTTGGAGAACTCGGCCGTGCCGCCATCCTCCATGAACTCTTTCAAATCATGGCCGGCACAGAAAATGCGCTTGCCGGTGCCGGAGAGCACGATCACCGCAATGTCCCGCGCCTCGCGCAGGTCGCAGAGCGTCGCGTGCAGCGCGTCGATGGTCGCCTCCGACAGGCTGTTGCCCTGTTGCGGGCGGTTGAGGGTGACGTGGCTGACCGGCCCCACATCGGTGCGGGTGACCAGTGGCGAGGCGACGTGGTTCATAGCAAGTGTCCTTCCGTCCGGCGGCTCTCAGGCCGCGGTGTAGCCGGCGGCTCTCAGGCCGCGGTGTAGCCGGCGGCCCTCAAGCCGCGGTGTAGTCGGCGTCGCTCACCGGCTCCAGCCAGGTGACCGGGCTGCCGTCGACGCTTTCGGTGATGGCGATGTGCGACATGGCGGTGGTGGCGGTGGCGCCGTGCCAGTGTTTCTCGCCGGCCGGAAACCATACCGCATCGCCGGGCGCCACGTCCTGGCGCGGGCCGCCGGCGCTCTGCACCCAGCCGCGGCCGGCGGTGATCACCAGGATCTGCCCGGCCGGATGGGTGTGCCAGTTGGTGCGGGCGCCGGGCTCGAACGTCACGAGCGCGGCCGAGGCGCGGCCGGGTGCCTCCGACTGCATCAGCGGGTCGAGCCGCACCGTGCCGGTGAAGGCATCGGCGGGCGCGGTGCGGGAGCCGGTCCAGCCGGCACGATGGATCTGCATGGGCGAACCTCCTTCGGCGTCGCGCCCCTGCGACGGACGCCGCCCTCTCAGGGTGACACTCCCGCGCCCGGGCGGCAAGATTGACCGCGGCGGCGAGCGGGGCAACACTGGCGCCAACAAGGCGCCGCGGCCCGATCCGAATGCCCGGCCCGGAGGAAGGCCCGCCCATGCCCAAGCTGAAAATCGGCGACAGTCCGCGCCGCGTCGAAGATGCCCGGTTCGTGATCGGCGCCGGCTGCTATCTGGACGACATGCGCCTGCCGGACCTGGCCTATGCCGTGGTGGTGCGCTCGCCCCATGCCCATGCGGACCTGGACCGGGTCGACACCGCGGCGGCCCTGGCCGCTCCCGGCGTGGTGGCGGTGCTGACGGGCGCCGATCTCGCCGGCGCCGGCATCGGCCCGATGCTGCCCTACGAACGCGTCAACGTCTATTCCGGCGAACCGTTCCGCTATCCGAGCCAGCACCCGCTGGCACGGGACCGGGTGCGCTATGCCGGCGAGCCGGTGGCGCTGGTCATCGCCGAAACCCGCGCCCAGGCCCTGGACGCGGCGGAGCAGGTCGCCGTCGACTATACCCCCCGGCCCGCCGTCACCAGCATCGCGGCCGCGCTCGCCACCGGCGAGCCAGAGCGGGTCTGCCTGGAATGGGCCGTGGGCGACGCGGCGGCGACCGAAGCGGCGCTCGGCGCCGCGGCACACGTGACCCGGCTGGCCCTGCACAATCATCGCGTCGCCACCAACGCCATGGAGCCGCGCGGCGGCATCGGCCTCTACGATCCCGCCACCGGCCGCTACACGCTGCACGTTTCCTCCCAAAGCCTGCACGCCGCGCGCGACCGGGTGGCGGAGACGCTGGGGGTGACGCCTGCGCACGTGCGTTTTCACGCGCCCGACGTCGGCGGCGGCTTCGGCGTCAAGAATTTCATGTATCCGGAAATGGTGCTGCTCTGCTGGGCTGCGCGCGCCACCGGCCGGCCGGTGAAATGGGTTGCGAGCCGCAGCGAGGGCTTCGTCTCGGACCACCAGGCGCGCGACAACGACGCCCGCGCCGAGCTGGCCCTGGACGCGGACGGCCGCTTCACCGCGCTCAAGGTCTGGAGCCGCGGCAATCTGGGCGCCTATCTGACCGGCAGCATGGCCCGCATCTACACCGAGCAGTTCGTGAAGCTGCCGGGCGGCCCCTATCGCATCCCGGCGCTGCACGTGGATGTGGGCGCGGTCTACACCAACACGGTGCCGACCGGCGTCACCCGCGGGCCGGGCTTCGGCGAGTTCGCCAACATCATGGAACGCCTGATCGACCGGGCCGCCGCCGAAACCGGCCGCGACCCGGCGGCGTTGCGCCGGCAGAACCTGGTCCCGTCGACGGCCATGCCGCACACCAACGCCGTCGGCGCCGTCATCGACAGCGGCCATTTTCCGGAGAATGTCGCCGCCGCCATGGCACGCGCTTCGGCGGGCTTCGCCGCCCGCAAGGCCGCCTCGGCGGCGGCGGGCCGCGCGCGCGGCCTCGGCATCGCCTATCACATGAAGGCCACGTTCGGCGCGCCGGTCGAGAATGTGGAACTGCGCTTCGACCCGGACGACCGCCTCACCTTCACCACCGGCACCCAGGCCATCGGCCAGGGCCACGAGACCAGCTTCCCGCAGATCATCTCCGACCTGCTGGGCCTCCCGACCGAGGCGATCCGCTATCGCGCCGGCGACACCGACCTGATCCCCATCGGCGGCGGCCATGGCAGTTCCCGCGCCACCCTGATGGCCGGCACCGCCATCTATCGCGCGGTCGAACAGATCAAGGCCAAGGGCATCCGCGTCGCCGCGCAGATGCTGGAGGCGGCGACCGCCGACATCGACTTCCAGGACGGCACGTTCGGCATCGCCGGCACCGACCGCCGCATCGGCCTGATGGCCGTGGCCGCCGAGGCCCGCCGCCAGGGCGAGCCGCTGGACACGCTCCAGGAATTCACCCGCGAGCATCACACCTTTCCGAACGGCTGCCATGTGGCCGAGGTCGAGGTCGACCCCGAGACCGGCGCGGTGCGACTGGAGCGCTACACCGCCGTGGACGACTATGGCACGGTCATCAACCCGCTGCTGGTGCACGGCCAGGCGCACGGCGCCATCGCCCAGGGCGTCGGCCAGGCGCTGCTGGAGCACGCGGTCTATGACGGCGCGAGCGGGCAGTTGCTGGCGGGCTCGTTCATGGACTATGCCCTGCCCCGTGCCGACGACCTGCCCTCGTTCGACCTGACGCTGGCCGGCACCCCCTGCACCACCAACCCGCTGGGCGTGAAAGGGGCCGGCGAGGCCGGCGCCATTGCCGGCTTCCCCGCCGTCGCCAACGCGGTTCTGGACGCGCTCCGCCCCTATGGCGTCACCGCCCTGGACGGCCCGGCAACGCCGGAGCGGGTCTGGCGCCTGATCCGGGATCAGGCGGCGCGGACGCGCCGGTCGTAGTCGTCGGCCAGGGCGTTCAGCGCCGCCGCGCCGTCGCCCGCGAACGAAGGCCCGTGCATCAGCGCCAGCGTGCGCGGCGCCAGCCCGGCGACGCCGCGGATGGTGCGCCCCATGGTGGGACCGAGGCAGGAATAGCCGAATGCGTCCTCCGCGACGATGGCCGGGCCGACAATGTCGCTCTCGACCAGGGCCGGGTCGCCCGGCCCGCCGCCGAACTGGGTGAACATGTCGCCGCAGAGAAGCGTGCCGCTAGCCTCCTCATACAGCAGGCCGGCGTCCCAGCCGTGCGGCACGTGCGGGGTGTCGAGATAGCGAACCCGCTTGCCGTTGCCGAGGTCGATGACCTCGTCGTTTTGCAACACGCGCGGCGGGCGGTCGGCCATGTCGTTCAGCGACACCATGCAGCCGGTCTGGCCGTGCGCCACCTCGGCCCGGGGCGCCAGGTCCAGCCACTCGTTCATCGCACCGCACTCGTCCGCCTCGTAATGGCCGAAGCTGATCCAGCGCAGCGAGTCCGGCGGCAACACCCGGCCCAGGGCCTCGCGCACCGACGGAAACAGGCCGCGCAACCCGGTGTGGAACAGCAACGCCTCGTCGCCGCGGATCAGGAACTGGTTGAAGGTGAAGCCGGCCGGCGGCCCGATCTCGGGCACGAAGGTCGAAAGGCGAAAGACACCGTCGGCAATTTCATCGATCCGCGTCGCCATGAGAGGCCTCCCTCGGTAGCTGCTGACAGGGCATCATTTTCATTATACATATATGTATAATGAAATTTGGACCGCGATCAAGTTTTAATGCACGAGCCTGTACAGTGAATATGCCGACATCGACCCGCAACTCCCCCGCCCGGAGCCATCCGTCGCCGGGCGGGTCGTCCCCTGGCAAACGCCCCTATGTCAAAAAACGGCGCGCCGCGCAGGAAGCCGCGACGCGGCAGCGGATCGTCGATGCCGCGGTCGACCTGCACCGCAGCATCGGCCCGGCGCAGACCAGCCTCAGCAGGGTGGCAAAGCAGGCGGGGGTGCAGCGGCACACGCTCTATGCGCATTTTCCCGATGAATGGAGCCTGTTGCTGGCCTGCTCGGCGGAGGCGCTGGCAAGAAGCCCCCTGCCCGACCCGGAGCCCTGGCGCCGCATCGAACCGGCGGCGGAGCGGCTGCGCACGGGCCTCGCGGCGGTTTGGGACTGGTATGCGCGCAACGCGGATTTGGCCGCCTGCGTGCTGCGCGATGCGGAATCGCACGCGCCGACCCGGGAGATCGTGGCGCTGCGCCTCGGCCCGACCATGGCCGCCTGCGCCGCCGTGCTGGGCGAGCCGCTGTCGCCGGCGGAACGGCCGATGCTGGCGCTGGCGCTCAGCCATTTCACCTGGCGCACCCTGGTGCGGGACACCGGCACGCCCCCCGACGCCGCCGTGGAGGCCATGGTGCGCGCCATCCGCGCCCAGGCGTGAGAGGGGGCAGAGCGCTGCGTCCCTCGATACGGCGCTGTCGCGCCTACTCGGGATGAAGCGGACGGGTGGCGGCACCATGCGGCCCTGAAGGGTGGCGATGGAGCGCCGCCCGCTTGTCCCCAGTCCGCCCTTCCCCCCGAGGTGGGCCGCAGGCCCGTATCGAGGGGCGCATCGCCGCCCCCGAAACGGCAACAGCGCCCGATCCCAGGGGATCGGGCGCTGCCTTCGCAAACGCCAAGGCCCGGGCCGAACCGGGCGGCACTCATTTCGGCGTTATTTGGCGACCCAGGCGTTCCAGCGCTCGGTCAGCTCTTCCAGCCGGTCGACCCAGAAGTCGTTCGCTTCCTGCGAGCCGCCGAACAGGCCGGTGGTCAGGTTGGGGCCGGCCGGGATGCCCGCCAGCACGTCCGGCGGCAACATCGCCGCCGCCTCGACCCGGGTCGGGCCGTAGGGCAGGCGCTTCGCCGCCTCGGCCTGGCGGGCCGGGTCGCTGGCGAAGCTGATGTATTTGTGCGCCATGTCGATATAGGGCGACTTCGCCAGCACCACCCAGCTATCGATGGCATAGACGGTGTTGTCCCAGATCGGCTTCAGGTTGACGCCGGTCTTCTGCGCGTTGGCGATGCGCCCGGAATAGGCAATGGACAGGTCCACGTCACCGGCAGCCAGCCATTCCGGCGCCTGGGCGCCGGCCTTCCACCACTGCACCAGCGGCTTGATCTCGTCGAGCTTGGCGAAGGCCCGGTCCACGCCCTCGTCGGTGGACAGCACCTTGTAGACGTCGTCCGGCGCGACACCGTCGGCCATCAGCGCGATTTCCAGGTTCAGCTTCGGCCCCTGGCGCATGCCGCGCTTGCCGGGCCAGCGCTTGGTGTCCCAGAAATCCGCCATGCCGGTGGGCTCGTTGCCCTGCAACCGGTCGCCGTTATAGGCCATCAGCACCGACCAGACGATGACGCCGACGCCGCATTCGCTGGTGGCGTTCTTGATGAACTTGTCCTTCGGCGGCAGCTTCGACCAGTCGAGCGGGGCGAACACGCCCTCCTCGCAGCCGCGGATCATCTCGGCGGTTTCGACCTGCACCACGTCCCAGGGCACCTGTCCGGTTTCCTGCATCGCCTGGAACTGGCCCCAGCCGCCCAGATAAGTGTCCTCCTTGAAGGGAATGCCCTCCTGCTTGGCGAACGGCGCGTAATAGATGTCGCGCTGGCGGTCCTGGGCGGCACCGCCCCAGCCGACAATGGTGAAATCGCGCGCCTGGGCCGTGCCGGCCAGCGCCGTCAGGGCCAGGAGCCCCGCGGCAGTCAGAAGGGACAAGGGTTTCATTCGGCGTTTCATTGGGGGCAGCCTCCTTGTGGGTATTGTGCCGGTTGGGATCATTTCAGGTCGGGCGCCGGTTCCGCAAGCGCTCGGAGCGCCAGCGCAGCAATTCCATCGTCACCAGCAACACGACGGAAATGCCGACCAGGAACACCGCCAGCGCGACAATGCTGGGGTCGAGCTTGTCGCGCAGGGCGTTGAACATGCGCCGCGGCACGGTGAACTGTTCCGGCCCGGCCAGGAACAGCGCCACGACCACGTCGTCGAACGAGGTCACGAAGGCGAACACCGCGCCGGAGAGAATGCCGGGCGCCGTCAGCGGCAGGGTGACGGTGAAAAAGCCGGTCAGCGGCCCCGCCCCAAGGCTGGCGGCGGCCCGCACCATGTTGCGGTCGAAGCCGTGCAACGTCGCGGTCACGGTGATGACCACGAACGGGATCGCCAGCACCGTGTGCGCCACGATCAGGCCCAGAAAGGAATGCACCAGGCCGAAGGGGGCGAAGGCCAGATAGACCGCCAGCGCGGTGATGACGATCGGCACCACCATCGGGCTGACCAGCAGCGCGCCGACCCAGCGCTTGCCGGGAAAGTCCGCATAGGCGAGGCCGTAGGCCGCCAGCGTGCCGATGGTGGTGGCCAGCACGGTGGTGCCGGCGCCGACGATGACGCTGTTCCAGAGCGCCGGCATCCAGGGCCGGGGCGCGAACACCGCCTCGTACCACTGCCACGAGAAGCCTTGCAGCGGATAGCTCAGATAGGTGCCGCCGTTGAACGACAGCGGCACCACCGCCAGGATCGGCGCCAGCATGAAGACGAAGCCGAGCCCGGCCAGCACCCGGATCGCGGCGGCGCCGAGCCGCTCCGGCGGGGATCGATAGGGGCGGACCGCGGCCATCGTCTCAGCCCAGCCGCAGGTTCTTCGCGCCGGCATAGCGGCCGAAGATCGGATAGATGACGGCGACACAGCACAACAGCACCAGCGCCAGCGCGCTCGCCAGCCCCCAGTTGGCGGTGCCGAGCGCCGACTGCGCGATCAGCGCGGACAGCATCTGGTCCGCGCTGCCGCCGACCAGCGCCGGCGTCACGTAAAAGCCGATGGAAAGAACGAACACCAGCAGGCAACCGGCACCCAGGCCCGGAATGGTCTGCGGGAAATACACGGTCAGGAAGGCGCTCAGCGGCGGCGCGCCCAGCGAGGCCGCCGCCCGCACATGGTCGCGCGGAATGCTCTTCATCACGCTGTAGAGCGGCAGGATCAGGAAGGGCAGCAAGATATGGACCATGGCGACATAGACGCCGATGCGGTTGAAGATCAGCTGTTGCGGCGCGTCCACCAGCCCCAGCGCCAGCAGGGCGCCGTTGATGATGCCCTCCTTCTGCAACAGCACCACCCAGGCGGCCGTGCGCACCAGGAGCGAGATCCAGAACGGCAGCAGCACCAGGATGAACAGCAGCCGCCCGGTCCGCTTGCCCGCCATCGCCATGACATAGGCCATGGGATAGCCGATGCCGGCGCACAGCAGGGTGACGACGATGGCGATCCAGAACGTCACCTCCAGCCGGTCGATATAGACCTGCTTTTCCGGCGGCACGCTGCGGATGCCGGCGTCGAAATCGTGCTCCAGGTCCACCGCCTGCAACACGAACCGGTCGGTCAGGCGGGCGCTGGCGGCCTTGAGCGAGCGCCAGGTTTCCAGCTTGCCCCAGTCCGGGTCGATGGCGATGACGGCGTCCTTGTAGGGCGCCTCCAGCCGCTTTGCCCGGCGCCCGGTCTTCATCGCCAGGCTGCGCAGCCCGCTTTCCTCGTAATTCAGCCGCGTGCTGGCCCGCGGCAGCGTCTTGTCGGCATAAGCCGCGCGGAAATCCCGCACCAGCAGCGCAAACGCTTCCTCGCCGGGCAGGGCCTTGCCGTCCCAGGCATCCAGCCAGGCGGAGAGGTGCGGCGTCGCCTGACGAAACTCCGGCGCGTGCACCGCATTGGTCAGCAGCGAGCCGATGGGCCAGACAAAGGCCAGCAGCATCAGCACCAGGGCCGGCGCCAGCAGCATCAGCGCGGTCAGTTGCTTGCGCCGGCTGGCGGCGCGCAGCTTGGCCCGCAGGCTGACCTCGCCGGCGCTCATGCCGATGGGTCCAGGGCGCGGCAATGGTCCGGCGCGCAACCCAGATGCACCGCGGCGCCGGGACCGAGACCGTCGGCGGCGCCCAAGGGCAGTTTCAGCATCATCGGGTCCGCGCCCGCCGCCACATGCAGGCGCACATGGTCGCCGAAATAGATGGTCTCCACCACCTGCGCGGCGATGCGGTTGCCAGCCGTCTCGCCATCGCCGTCGCGCAGCAGGCTGAGGCGTTCCGGGCGGACCGAGACCAGCGTGCGCCCGTCCGCGGCCGGGCTGACCGGCAGGGCGCGGATGACCTCGCCGGTGTCGAGCCGCACCCGGCAGAGCCCGTCGCCGTCGTCCGCCGCCTCGACCCGGCCGGCAAGCGCATTGTTCTCGCCCAGGAAATTGGCGACAAAGCTGTTCGTCGGCTCTTCGTAGAGCGCTTCCGGCGTATCCAACTGCTGCACGATGCCCTCGTGGAACACGGCCACCCGGTTCGACATGGTCAGCGCTTCGCTCTGGTCGTGCGTGACATAGACGACGGTGGTGCCCAACTGCCCGTGCAGGTGCTTCAACTCCAACTGCATCTGCTCGCGCAGATTCTTGTCCAGCGCGCCCAGCGGCTCGTCCATCAGCACCAGGTCGGGCTGGAAGATCAGGGCGCGCGCCACGGCGACCCGCTGCTGCTGCCCGCCGGACAGCTGGGCGGGATAGCGCTCCTCCAGCCCGGTCAGCTTCACCATGTCGACCGCCCGGCGGATTGCCTCGGCGATGGCCTGCCGGCCGGCACCGCGCCGCTTCAGCGGATAGGCCAGGTTCTGGGCCACGGTCATGTGCGGGAACAGGGCATAGTTCTGAAACACCATGCCCATGGAGCGCTTGTGCGCCGGCACCGAGGCCAGCGAGCGGCCCGCCAGCAGAATGTCGCCCGCCGTGGGCGCCTCGAAGCCGGCCAGCATCATCAGCGTCGTGGTCTTGCCCGAGCCGGACGGCCCCAGCAGCGTCAGGAACTCGCCCCGCTCGATGTCCAGGTTCAGATTGTCGACGACATTCACCCGGCCGTCATAGGTCTTCTCGACACCACGAAACGCAACAATCGGTTCTAGGGCTCTCATCGCGATCCTGGCACGGGCTCCGGCAGGGGGAGCGGAACGGCTGGGGCTGGCCATCGGAGGATCGGGTCGGCCATGTCCCAAAGGGGGGATACGGTGTCAGGTTAACCCCCGGCACCGGCGCCGACAATCGGCTTGCCGCCGCATCGCCCTTATTCCATCGTCGTACGTCAAACTGCGATGGCGAGGGACGGCCTCTCCCGCCGCGCCGGCGCTTCGGCCCGGCCGAACACCGCGCCGATGCCGATCAGCACCGGCCCGCCGTCGACCGCCGCCCGTCCGCGCTCGCAAAGCCAGGCGAGCGACCCCGTCTCCACCGCCTCTCCCGGACGGGAGACGTCGCGGGCGACCACCACCGGCGTTTCCGGCGCCGCGCCCGCCGCGATCAGGCGCGTGGCGAACGCCGCCGCCGTGCCGCCGCCCATATAGACCATGGTCGTGGTGCGCCGGTCGGCGAGGCCGGGCCAGTCAAGCGTCTCCGGCAGGCGGCCATGGCGGGAATGACCGGTGACGAAGCGCACCGACTGGGCATGGTCGCGGTGGGTCAGGGAAACGCCGAGGCCCGCCGCCAGCGCGCTCGCCGCGGTGATGCCGGGGACGACGGCCACCGGGATGCCGTCCGCCTCCAGCCGGGCGATTTCCTCGCCGGCCCGGCCGAACACCATCGGGTCGCCGGATTTCAGCCGCACCACATGCTTGCCCTGGCGGGCGAGCTTGACCATCAGGTCGTTGATGTCCTCCTGCCGGCAACTGTCGCGACGGCCGCGCTTGCCGACCAGCATGCGCCTGGCCTCGCGCCGGGCGAGATCCAGCACATCCTCGCCGACCAGATCGTCGAACAGGATCACGTCCGCGGACTGCAGGGCGCGCAGGCCTTTGAGCGTCAGGTGTTCCGCATCGCCCGGACCGGCACCGACCAGGGTGACGCGGCCCCGCGGTGCGGCGGGAGCGGCGGCGGCCGCGGCCAGCAACCGGCCCGCATCGTCCGCACCATCGGCCGCATCATCGGCCGGTGGTGGCGCGGTGAACGCCCGGTCGCTGAAGCGCTCCCAGAAGCGGCGGCGGGCCGCACCCGACCGCAGCGAGGCCGCCACCTGGCCGCGAACCTGCTGCGCCAGCGCCGCCCAGGCGGCGAGACCGGGCGGCAGCAGCGCCTCGATCCGCCGGCGGATGGCCTGGCCGAGGATCGGTGCGGCGCCATCGGTGGAAATGCCGATCACCACCGGCGAGCGGTTGACGATGGCGCCGAACTGAAAGTCGCAGAACCCCGGCCGGTCGATCACGTTCACCGGCACGCCGGCCGCGCGGGCGAGCGCCGCCAGCCCAGCCGCCTCCGCGTCGCTGGCGGCATCGGCGACCAGCAGCGCGGCCCCGGCCAGCGCCGCGCCGCATCCGGCCCTGTCGCCGCATGGCGGAGCGACCCGGCAGCCGCCCCCGTTGCAGCAGCGCCGCCATTTCCGGCTCCAGGTCGGCGGCGTAGACGGTCACATCGGCGCCGGCCGCAGCCAGCAATTCCGCCTTCCAGGCCGCCGCCGCTGAACCGCCCGCCACCGCCGCGCGCGCCGGCCAGCCAGATCGAAAAACACCGGCAGCTTGGCGAGTCTGCCCAGCCGGTTCGGGGCGGCATCAGCCGGCTTCCGCAAGGGCGTGGTCATGGATCAGCCTCCCGATTTCGGCGCGGCACGAGCCGCAATTGGTGCCGGCGCCGGTGGCGGCGCCCACCGCGTCAACATTCGCGCAACCGCCGACCGCGGCCGCGGCGATCTCGTTCGCGCCCACATTCAGGCAGGCGCAGACAATGGCGCCGCGGTCCGGCCGGTCCGCGCCGGGCCGACCCGCCAGCAGGCGGAAGCGGTCTTCCGCGGCGCAGGCGGCGCCCAACTGCTCCGCCGCCCAGGTGCGGGAGACCCGCACCGGCTCGCGCCCGGCGAACAGCAGGCCGGCGCAGCGCCCGTCGCGAAAGGCGGCGAACCGGTGCTGGCCCTGGGCGTTGTCCCAATAGGACAGCACCTCCAGCGCGGCCCCGTCCGCGGGCGCGAACAGCGCCGCCGCGAACCGGTCCCAGGCCGCCGGCGGCGCGGTGCCGGCGCATTCCAGCCGCCAGCCACCGGCGACGGGCGCCATCGCCGCATAGTCGAACGCGCCTGGCTCCGGCGGCTCCGCCAGCACGGCAAAGGCGTGCCAGGCGGCGCGATAGGGGCGAGGCGCGCCGGCGTGTGCTTCAGCTCCGGCTGGCCGGAGATCGGATCGGTGTGGGCCGCCATCAGCGCGCTGGCCCGGGCCCGGCTCGCATACTGGTCGGTCCAGTGCATCGGCAGGAACAGCGTGCCCGGCAATGGCCGCTCGCTCACCACCGCCCGCACCACCGCCCGGCCGCGGGCGGTGGCGACCCAGGCGAGGCCGCCGTCGGCGATGCCGAAGCGCCGGGCATCGTCGGGGTGCAGTTCGACGAAGGGTTCGGCGCTATGGGCCATCAGCGCGCGGCGTCCGGGCGGTGCGCGTCATGGTGTGCCACTGGTCGCGGATGCGCCCGGTGGTCAGGCGCAGCGGATAGGCCGCGTCGGGCGCCTCCACCGGCGGGCGATAGACCACCGGCACCAGGCGCGCCTGCCGTCGCCGGTGTAGAAGCGCCCATCGGCGAAGAACCGGGACCGCCCGGCGGCATCGCCGACCGGCCGCGGCCACTGGAACGGCGCCAGCACCGCATAGTCGGCCGCCGAGAGCCGGGCGACACCGGACAGGTCCAGGTCGCGCGCGCCGCCATTGGCCAGCCCGGTGAGCGCGGCGTGCTCGGCGAAGATCTCCGCCGGCCCGGCATAGGCGAAGGCGTTGCCGAAGCCCATGCGCCGGGCCACCTCGCAGATCTGCCACCAGTCCGACCGCGCCTCCCCCGGCGGCGGCAGGAAGCGGCGCTGGCGCGAAATCCGGCGCTCGGAGTTGGTGACGCTGCCGTCCTTCTCGCCCCAGGCCGCGGCCGGCAGCAGCACATGGGCCAGGTCGGCGGTGTCGGTGGCCGCCGTCATGTCCGAGACGACCACGAACGGGCAGGCCGCCAGCGCGGCGCGCACCCGGTCCGCCTCCGGCAGGCTGTCGACCGGGTTGGTTGCCATGATCCAGAGCGCCTTGATCCGCCCGTCCGCCACCGCCTCGAACAGGTCCACCGCCTTCAGGCCGGGAGAGGCCGCCATGCGCGGCGCATTCCAGAAGGTCTGCACCAGCCAGCGATGCTGCGGGTTGGCGAGGTCCATGTGCGCGGCCAGCATGTTGGCGAGCCCGCCCACCTCGCGCCCGCCCATGGCATTGGGCTGGCCGGTGACCGAGAACGGCCCCATGCCGGGCCGGCCGATGCGGCCGGTGGCCAGATGGCAGTTCAGGATCGCATTGACCTTGTCGGTGCCGGCCGAGGACTGGTTCACGCCCTGGCTGTAGACGGTGACCGTGCGCCGGGTCTCCGCAAACCAGGACCAGAAGCGCATGATCGCCACCGGCTCCAGGCCGGTCAGGCCCGCCACCCGGCCCAGGCTCATGCCCGCCGCCGCATCCAGGGCCGCCTCCAGGCCGGCGGTGTGGCGGTCCAGATAGCCGCGGTCCAGATGGCAGCCGAGCGCCAGATGGTGCAGCAGGCCGTTGAACAGCGCCACGTCGCTGCCGGGTGCCAGCGGCAGGTGCAGGTCGGCGATCTCGCAGGTGGCGGTTTCGCGCGGGTCGATGACGACGACGCGGGTGCCGCGGGCACGCCGGGCGTCCGCCAGGCGCTGAAACAGCACCGGATGACACCAGGCGAGGTTGGAGCCGGTCAGCACCACCAGATCGGCCTGCTCCAGATCCTCGTAACAGCCCGGCACCGTGTCCGACCCGAACGCCCGCTTGTGGCCGGCCACCGATGACGCCATGCACAGCCGGCTGTTGGTGTCGATATTGGCGGTGCCGACAAAGCCCTTCATCCACTTGTTGGCGACGTAATAGTCCTCGGTCAGCATCTGGCCGGAGCCATAAAAGGCGACGCTGTCCGGCCCGTGCTCGCGGATGGCGGCGGCGAACCGGTCCGCCACCAGGTCCAGCGCCTCGCCCCAGCCGGTGCGCAGCCCGTGTACCCGCGGATGCCGCAGCCGGCCGTCCTGGCCCAGCGTCTCGCCCAGGGCCGAGCCCTTGGAGCAGAGCCGGCCGAAATTGGCCGGATGGTCCGGGTCGCCCCGGACCTCGGCCGATTGCCCGTCCGCCGCCGGCCGGGCGAGCACGCCGCAGCCGACGCCGCAATAGGGGCAGGTGGTGCGGGTCCAGCCGTCCTCGCTCGTCATGGCCCCGCCCTCACGCCGCCCGCGCCGCGCCGAGGGCGGCGAGGTCCAGCAGCAACCGCCCCGCCTCCACCCGCACCGGATAGGTGGCGACGCGGCCCTCGTCCGGCCCTTCCGCCTCGCCGGTTGCCAGGTCGATGACCCAGTTGTGCAGCGGGCAGGTGACCGAGCCGCCATGGACGATGCCCTGGCTGAGCGGCCCGTCCTTGTGCGGGCACCGGTCGTCGAGCGCGAACACGCGGTCGTCGGCGGCGCGGAACAGGGCGACGCAGCCGGCGCCGGTCTTGACCAGCCGTGCGCCTTCGCGCGGGATGGCCTCCAGCGGGCCGATATCGATCCAGGCCGGGGTCTTGGCGATCATCATGCCAGCGCCTCCTCGCGCGGTTGGGAGAGGTCGGCGAGCGGGGCGAATTCGTGGGCGAACTTGCCCGCCACCCGCTCGGCCCAGGGGTCGGTCTGGGCGTAGCGCTGCGACAGCAGGAAGCGCTCATAGAGGGCGCCGCGGCGGTCGGCATCGTCCAGAACCTGTTCGCGCACGGTGTCGATGCCGACCCGCTTCGCCCATTTCCAGATGCGTTCCAGATAGCGGCCCTGTTCGCGGTAGAGCTGGACCAGGGCGGCTATGGCCTCGATCGCTTCGGCTTCGGTCGCGACATGGCCCAGCAGGTCGGTGCCGCGAATGTCGAGGCCCGCTGCGCCGGCAAAATGGATATCGTAGCCCGAGTCGACGCAGATCACGCCGACATCCTTGCAGGTCGCCTCGGCGCAATTGCGCGGGCAGCCGGAGACGCCCATTTTCACCTTGGCCGGCGTCCACGAGCCCCACATCAACTTTTCGAGTTGAATGCCGAGCCCGGTCGAGTCCTGGGTGCCGAAGCGGCACCAGTCGCTGCCGACGCAGGTCTTCACCGTGCGCAACCCCTTGGCATAGGCCGCGCCGGAGACCAGGCCGGCGGCGTTCAGGTCGGCCCAGACCGCCGGCAGGTCCTCCTTCTTCACGCCCAGCATGTCGATGCGCTGGCCGCCGGTGACCTTGACCGCCGGAATGGCGAATTTGTCGACCACGTCGGCAATCGCCCGCAATTCCGCCGACGAGGTCATGCCGCCCCACATGCGCGGCACGACCGAGAAGGTGCCGTCCTTCTGGATGTTGGCGTGCACGCGCTCGTTGATGAAGCGGGACTGGTAATCGTCCTCGTATTCGCCGGGCCAGGCGCAGACCAGGTAATGGTTCAGCGCCGGCCGGCACTTGGCGCAGCCGCCGGAACTCTTCCACTGCAAGTCCTGCATCACCGCCGGGATGCTTTTCAGCCCTTTGGCGACGATCAGCCGGCGCACGTCGTCATGGCCGAAATCGGTGCAGCCGCACATCGGCTGCACCGCGGCCGGGTTGTAGGCGTCGCCGAGGGTCAGTTTCATCACCTGCTCGACCAGGCCGGTGCAGGTGCCGCAGGACGACGAGGCCTTGGTGTGCGCCCGCACCTCGTCGAGCGTGGTCAGGCCCTTGGTCGTGATCGCCTCGACGATCTTGCCCTTGCAGATGCCGTTGCAGCCGCAGATCTCGCCGTCATCGGCGAGGGCCGCAACGGCCGCCATAGGGTCCGCGGCGGCGCCCCCCGCGAACGCCGGGCCGAAAATCAGCGTGTCGCGGATCTCGGCAATGTCGGTCTTTTCTTTCACATGGTTGAAGAACCAGGAGCCGTCGGCGGTCTCGCCATACATGACCGCGCCGATAATGCGGTTGTCCTGCAACACCAGGCGCTTGTAGACGCCGCGGGCGGCGTCGCGCAGCACGATCTCCTCCCGCCCCTCGCCATCGGCGAAGTCGCCGGCGCTGAACAGGTCGACGCCCGTGACCTTCAGCTTGGTCGAGGTCTCGGAGCCCTTGTAGGCCGCTGTCTCGCCCAGCAGGGTTTTGGCGGCCACCCTGGCCATGTCGTAGAGCGGGGCGACCAGGCCGCAGACCACGTTGTCGTGCTCGACGCATTCGCCGATGGCCAGAATATCCGGGTCGGAGGTCTGCATGCGATCGTCGACGACAAGGCCGCGCTCGACCACCAGGGCCGCGTCGGTGGCGATGCGGGTTTCCGGGCGGATGCCGACGGCCATGACGACGATGTCGGCGTCCAGCACCGTGCCGTCCTCCAGCAGCACCGCGTCGACCTTGTCATGACCCAGGATCGCCTTGGTCGAGGCCCGGGTCATCACCCGGATGCCGCGGCGCTCCAGGTCGCATTTCAGCAGATGGCCGGCGGCCGGGTCGAGCTGGCGCTCCATCAGATGGCCCATCAGGTGCAACACGGTCACGTCCATGCCGCGGGCGAGCAGGCCGGCCGCCGCCTCCAGCCCCAGCAGGCCGCCGCCGATGACCACCGCCTTGGCGCCGGGCGTCTTCGCCGCCGCCAGCATTTGGTTGACGTCGTCGAGATCGCGATAGGTCATGACGCCGGGCAGGTCCTTGCCCGGCACCGGGATGATGAAGGGCGCCGAGCCGGTGGCGATCAGCAGCTTGTCGTAGGGCGTCTCGCCGCCCTGCGACACCACCACCTTCCGCGCCCGGTCGATCCGGGTCACGGTCTCGCCGAAGCGGCAGGCGACACGGTGGTCGGCATACCAGGCCGCGTCGTGGGTGACGATCTCCTCATAGGTCTTTTCGCCGGAGAGTACGGGCGAGAGCATGATGCGGTTGTAGTTGCCGCGCGGCTCCGCCCCGAACAGGGTGACGGCAAAGGCGTCCGGCGCGGCCTCGAACAGGTGCTCCAGCGCGCGGCCGGAGGCCATGCCGGCCCCGATGACGACGAGATTCTGGGTCATGATCGCAATTCTCCCGTTCAGGCCGCTTCGCAGCCGGGGGCACAGGCCCGGCGGTTCTTGCGCTTGATGGTGTCCAGCACCGCCGGGTCGGGGTCGGCCCCGCCCTCATAGGCTTCGAGAAAGTCCAGCAATTCCTGGCGGTAGGCGTAATAGTCCGCGTGCTCCAGCAGCCCCCGGCGGGTGCGCGGGCGCGGCAGGTCGACGGACATGATGTTGCCGATCTTGGCGTTGGGGCCGTTGGTCATCATCACGCAGCGGTCGGCCAGCAGGATCGCCTCGTCGACATCGTGGGTGACGCAGAGCGCCGTGACCTTGGTCCGGCTCCACACCTCCATCAGCACGTCCTGCAATTCCCACCGCGTCAGGCTGTCGAGCATGCCGAACGGCTCGTCCAGCAGCAGCAGCTTCGGCGACAGCGCAAAGGCGCGGGCGATGCCGACCCGCTGGCGCATGCCGTTCGACAGGTCCGCCGCCTGCCGGTCCATGGCATCGGCCAGGCCGACCCGTTCCAGATAATAGGCGACGATGTCGTCCCGCTCGGCCTTGCTCGCGTGCGGGAACACCCGGTCGACGCCCAGGGTGACGTTTTCCCGCGCCGTCAGCCAGGGGAACAGCGACGGCGCCTGGAACACCACCGCCCGGTCCGGCCCGGCGGTCGTTACCTCCTGGCTGTCGAGGATGATGCCGCCGCCGTCGATCTCGGTCAGGCCGGCGGTCATCGACAGCACCGTCGACTTGCCGCAGCCGGAATGGCCGATGACGGTGATGAACTCGCCCTTGTGCACCTTCAGGTTCACGTCCTCGACGACGGTGAGCGGCCCTTTCGGCGTCGGGTAGACCTTTTTCAGGTTGGAGTATTCGAGATAGCGCTGCTCGACCCGCGTCACCGCCGCGTCGCGATAGGCCTGGGGCAGCGGCCGTTCCCGCTTGCGCTTTTGCAGGTCGATCGGCACCACGTTCGGCAGCACCAGTCCGCCCTCGCCCATGACGCCGCGCTCGCTGGCGATGTCGATCAGATAGCCGGTGATGGCGGCGCGCAGGCGCTGGAACTCCGGATCGTCGGCCAGTGCCGCGGCCTCGCGCGGCCGCGGGATCGAAACCCGGAACTCCTCGCCCAGGGTCGCGTTCGGCCCCGGCTTCAGCGCGATGATGCGGTCGGCCAGCAGGATCGCCTCGTCCACATCGTTGGTGATCATCACCACCGTGCGCGCGTCCTGCTGCCAGATGCGCGCGATCTCGCCCTGGAGCTTGGCCCGGGTCAGCGCGTCCAGGGCCGAGAGCGGCTCGTCCAGCAGCAGCATTTCCGGGCTCATCGCCAGCGCGCGCGCCACCGCCACCCGCTGGCGCATGCCGCCGGACAATTCCGCCGGCAGCCGGTCGGCGGCGTGGCTGAGGCCGACCATGGCGATATAGCGGGCGACCCGCGCCTTGCGCTCCTGGCGGCTGTCCCTGGCGAACACCTGGTCGACCGCCAAGGCGATATTGCCGGCCACCGTCAGCCAGGGCATCAGCGAATACGTCTGGAACACCACGCCCCGGTCCGGCCCCGGCCCACGGATCGGGGCGCCCTTCAGCAGCACCTCGCCCCGGTCCGGCGGCGCCAGACCGGCAATGGTCGAGACCAGGGTGGTCTTGCCCGAGCCGGAAAAGCCGACAATGCAGACGAACTCGCCTTCTTCCACATGCAGGTTCACGTCCGAGAGCACCTCGGTGCGTTCGGCGCCCTCGCCATAGCCCTTGGCGACGCCATTGAGTTCGAGGAATGCCATGGTTCCGTCCTCCCCTTAGCGGTTGGTCGAAAAGGTGCAGGCGGATTGCAGCGCGAACATCAGCCGGTCGAGCAGGAAGCCGATCAGGCCGATGGTCACGACCGCCACCATGATCTTGGCCAGCGACTGGCTGGAGCCGTTCTGGAACTCGTCCCAGACGAATTTGCCCAGGCCCGGATTCTGCGCCAGCATCTCGGCCGCGATCAGCACCATCCAGCCGACGCCCAGCGACAGCCTGAGGCCGGTGAAGATCAGCGGCAGCGAGCTCGGCAACACCAGCTTGGTGATGGTCCGCCCGGTCGGCAGTTGCAGCACCCGGCCGACATTCAGCAGGTCCTTGTCGATGCTGGCGACCCCCAGCGCCGTATTGATCAGCGTCGGCCAGAGCGAGCACAGCGTCACCGTCACGGCGGAGATCAGCAGCGATTTCGGCAGCGCGTCGCTGGGATTGCTGTAGACCGCGGAGACGACCATGGTGACGATGGGCAGCCAGGCCAGCGGCGAGACCGGCTTGAAAATCTGGATCAGCGGGTTCAGCGCGCCGTTCGCCACCCGCGACAGGCCGCAGGCAATGCCCAGCGGCACGGCGACGATGGTGGCGAAAACGAAGCCCAGCGCCACCGTCTTCAGGCTGGTCAGGATCTGGTCCAGATAGGTCGGCGCGCCGGTGTAATCCCGGTATTTGACCCGATCCGCCTTGCCGGCAGCGATCAGCTTGGCGTTGCGCGCCTCCTGCCGCTCAAAGAAGGCGGCCTGTTTCTCGCGTTCGGCCAGATGGTCGTCCCACAGATTACCCGCCTGCTCCCACACCTGCACCGGCCCCGGAATGGCGCCGAGCGAGGTCTGCACCTGCGGTGCCAGATAGGCCCAGGCGGCCAGGAAGGCGACGATGCCCAGCAGCGGCACCAACAATTGCTGGCGCAGTTCGCGCAACTGGTGCCGCGGCGTGTCGCCGAGGCCAAGCTTGATCAGCGGCACGACAAAGCCCAGGCCGAACACGCCCAGCAGGCCGCCGGCCTTGTTCAGCCGCGCATACAGGCGCTCGCGCCTGGCCTGCCGCCGGGCGAGGGCTTCGGTCGGGTCGATGGATGCGGTGGTCGCGGTCATGCGGAATTCTCCCCCTGGCCTATGGCTTCAACTGGCCCAGCACGGCGCCACCCTCGACCCGCTGATCGCCCTTCAGGCCGATGGCGAGGCTGTCGAGATAGGCGTTCGGCCGGCGGCCGTCATAGGGAATGCCGTCGATGATGTCGGCGGCGGGCGTGGGCTCGCGGAACCCGTCCGTGGTCCAGGGAAAATCGCTGTCCTTCGCCAGCCCCTCGTCCACCAGCAGGCGGGCGGCCTTCAGGTAGATGTCCGGGCGGTAGACGCTTTTCGCGGTGTCGGCGTACCAGGCGTCCGGCTTCGCCTCGGCGATCTGGCCCCAGCGGCGCATCTGGGTCAGATACCAGACCGCATCCGAGTAATAGGGATAGGTGGCGAAATGCCGGAAAAAGACGTTGAAGTCCGGCACCGGCCGCTTGTCGCCGGCCTCGTACTCGAACGTGCCGGTCATGGAATTGGCGATCACGTCATAATCCGCGCCGACATAGTTGGACTGCGACAGGATCTCGACCGCTTCCGGCCGATTGGCGTTGTCGTTCTCGTCCAGCCAGATCGCCGCCCGGATCAGCGCCTTGGTCAGCGCCAGCACCGTGTTCGGGTTCTCCCTGGCGAATTCCGCGGTGAGGCCGAACACCTTTTCCGGGTTGTTCTTCCAGATCTCGTAATCGGTGATGACCGGCACGCCGATCTTCTTGAACACCGCGGCCTGGTTCCAGGGCTCGCCGACGCAATAGCCGTTGATCGTGCCGGCCTCCAGCGTCGCCGGCATTTGCGGCGGCGGCGTCACCGACAGCAGCGCGTCGGCCAGGATCGTGCCGCTCACATCGGTCGGCGCATAGAAGCCGGGATTGATGCCGCCCGCCGCCAGCCAGTAGCGCAGCTCGTAATTGTGGGTCGAGACCGGGAAGACCATGCCCATCTTGAACGGCTTGCCCTGGTCCTTGAACGCGCCGATCACCGGTTTCAGCGCGGCCGCACTGATCGGATGCTGCGGCCGGCCGTCGGCCCGCGTCGGGATGTGCGGCTTCATCATCTCCCAGACCTCGTTCGAGACGGTGATGCCGTTGCCGTTCAGGTCCATGGAAAAGGGCGTGACGATGTGGGCCTTGGTGCCGAAGCCGATGGTGGCGGCCAGCGGCTGGCCCGCCAGCATGTGGGCGCCGTCCAACTGGCCCGTGATGACCCGGTCCAGCAGCACCTTCCAGTTGGCCTGGGCTTCCAGCGTGACGAACAGGCCCTCGTCCTCGAAATAGCCCTTCTCGTAGGCGACCGCGAGCGGCGCCATGTCGGTCAGCTTGATGAAGCCGAATTTCAGCTCGTCCTTTTCGACCGGCAGCATGTCGGCCGCGGCCGGAACGGCCATCAGGACGGCGGTGGCGAGCGCGGCCGCGCCGGCCAGCAGCGAGCGCCGCGAAAAGGCGCCGCCGCGGCCCGGATCGCGCACGGCACGGGCGGGGCTGGGCCAGGGGTTTGCCGGTTTGCTCATCAATACCTCCGTTGCGGTTGGCCGGACGCCGACGGCGCGACACGACGAAAAAAAAGCCGCCAGACCCCTCCCGTTCCCGGATGCGGAACAAGGGGGTCGGCGGCGTTGCCGAAATCCGTCAGATTCAGTGGATCATGTGCCAGGAACCGTCATTGGCCCTGCGCCCTCACACAAGCAACCCCCGTGCCAAACTGTTAACTATTTGTAAAATATTAAAAATTGGAGAGGCCGCCGAAAACCGCTGCCGATGCGCGCGGCGACTTGTTGCGATGGACAGGGGCAAGTGCCGCGGAATTGTGCAACGCAGCAAGTGCGCCCGCGAAATGGGCAGCCGGCTAAATCGGGTCCGAAACCGCGGCGATATAGGCGTCGATCCGGTCCGGGTCGAACACGCGGCCGTCGAAAAATCCGTCCGGCCCGAGCCAGAGCGTGCCGCTGGGCGAGCCCACCGGCGTCGCCCGGTCCAGCATGCCCTCCACCTTCGCGTTCGCCGCCGGCACCGGCAGATCCAGCCCGGCGAGCGCCGCCCGGTACAGCGCCGGCCGATAGGTGCGGCGCGCCAGCGCCAGATTGGCGGGCGAGTGCTCCGCCTGCCCCCAGCGCACCATCTGGGTGTAAAGCCAGAGCGCGTGGCTGAGCCAGGGGAAGGTTGCGGCCTTGTCGGCAAAGGTGAGGAAATCCGCCACCGCCCGCTCGCCGCCGTCCGGCGTCGGCAGCCGGCGCGCCAGGCTGCGCCCGATCACGGCCGCCGGGCGGTTGACGGCGGCCGGCTCCGCCAGCAACGCCGCCAGTTCCGCCCGGTTCTCCGCCGCATCGCACCAGGCCGCGGCGCGGCAGACCGCGCGCAGCAGGCGGGCGAGCGCATCCGGATTCGACTCGGCCCAGGCGGCGCGCACGCCCAGCACCTTTTCCGGGCTGGTGCGCCAGATATGGGCGCCGGTGGTCAGGATCGCCGCCCCGCCTTCCGCCGCCAGGCTGCCCCAGGGCTCGCCGGCGCAGAAGCCGTCGATATGCCCGCCGGCCAGCGCTGCCTCCATCAGCGAGGGCGGCAGCACCGTCAACTCCACGTCCCGCCCCGGCTGAATGCCCGCATGCGCCAGCCAGTAGGCGAGCGCGTAATGGTGGGTGGAAAAGGCATGCACGATGCCGAAGGTCAGCGTCGCCCCGCCCGCGCTCCGGCGCGCCCGCACCTCCGCCGCCAGGGCGGCCGCCGCGGCGGCGGGGTCGAAGTCCGGCCGGGCGCCCTGCGCCGCCAGGCTCTGCCAGAGCGCGCGCGAGACCGTCACCGTGTTGCCGCCAATGCCCAGCGTCATCGGCACGACCATGGGCGAGGGCATCGGCGTCAGGCCCAGATTGGCGGCAATCGGCATCGGCGCCAGGATGTGGGCGGCGTCGAGATGGCCGACCGCCAGCCGGTCGCGGATCGTTGCCCATGACGTCTCCCGCACCAGCGCGAGGTCCAGCCCCTCCGCCGCGGCAAAGCCCTTGCGGGCAGCGACCAGGACCGGTGCCGCATCCAGCAGCGGGATGTATCCGATCCGGATGGGGGCGTCCGGTCCGCTCATCGGCTCTCTCCCTTGCCCAGCCCCTTGCCCAGCAGCGAGGCGGCCATGACCAGGCTTTCCGCGACCTCGGCGATGCGCCGGTTCTGGTTCATGGCCGTGCGCCGCAGCAGGGCATAGGCTTCCGGTTCCGAGAGGCCGCGGCTTTTGATCAACAGGGTCTTGGCGCGCTCGATCTGCTTGCGCTCGGCCAGTTCCGATTTCGTCGCCTCCAGCTCGCGCCGCAGCCGGTCGAAGGCGTTGAAGCGGCTGATGGCCATGTCGAGGATCGGCTTCACCCGCTCCTTGCGCAGCCCGTCGACGATATAGGCGGACACGCCCGCCTCGATCGCCGCCTCCACCGCCGCGGTGTCGGAGCGGTCGACGAACATCGCCACCGGCCGGCGCACCGCCCGCGAGACCTGGAACATGTGCTCCAACTGGTCCCGGTTCGGGTTTTCCAGGTCGATGAAGATCACGTCCGGGTCCAGCGCCACGATGTTCTCGACCAGCCCTTCGGTCTCGGTCAGCACGGTGACGCGCAAATCCCCCGCCTCGCGCAGCCCGTCCTCGATGACGGCGGCGCGCAGGGTGTTGGCATCCAGAACAAGGACATGGAGCGGCGTGGACGGCATCCCGTAGTTTTGTGTGCGCCGCACAATTTTGGCAAGGAGGGAATCCGCCCGCCGGCCGCCGCATCACCCCCTTGTGCCGGCCGCACGGCCGCACCCATAATTCCCGCACCAACAAAACCCGGGAGCCAGGCCCATGCAATTCGGCGTCAGTTGCGGCTATATCAACGATATCGGCTATGTCACCCACGCGGAAAAGCTGGGCTATGACTTCGCCTGGTTCCCGGATTCGCCGCTAATGCGCTCCAACATCTGGGCGATGATGGCCATCGCCGCCCAGCAGACCACGCGCATCCGACTCGGCACCGGCCTCGCCATTCCGGGCCTGCGGCTGGCGCCGGTGGCGGCGGGGGGCATCGCCACCATCAACCGGCTGGCGCCCGGCCGCGTGTTTTTCGGCACCGGCACCGGCAACACCGCCATGCGCACGCTCGGCCAGCGCCCGGCCCGCGTCGCCGAATTCCGCGAATATCTGCGCGTCGTCCGCGGCCTGCTGGCGGGCGAGCAGGTCGAATACTCGCTGAACGGCGAGACCCACACGATCGGCTTCCAGAACACCCATCTGGACTATATCGACCTGGAACACCCGATCCCGATCATGGTCGGCGGTTTCGGTCCGCGGGCGCAGGCGCTGGCCGGCGAGTTCGGCGACGGCGTCGTCACCGGCATTCCCCGCGGCGGCCCGATTGCCGGCGTGCTGGCCCATGCGAAGCGCGGCGCCGAGGCGGCCGGCCGCACGCTGGAGGGTTTCCAGACCTACGCGCTCGCCAACCTGCTGATGCTGCGGCCGGGCGAGACGCTGGCGTCCGAGCGGGTCGTCGCCGAATGCGGCCCGGCGATCATGGCGAACGTGCATTATCTGGTCGATTTCGTGCGCGAGACTGGCCGCGAGCCGCCGGACTATGTGCGGCCGATCTGGGACGAGTACATGGCCTTCCACACCAGCCGCGACGCGGCCACGCGGCACATGGCGCTGCACCAGAGCCATTACAGCTATCTCGACCCGGACGAGGCCCGCTTCATCACGCCGGAGATCATCCGCAATTTCTGCATTGCCGGCCATGCCGACGAGATCGTCGAGCGCCTGCGCGACCTGGAACGCCAGGGGCTGACCGGCGTGGTCTTCAGCCTGCCGAGCGACGTCGCCTTCCGCCTGACCGAGGATTTCGCCCGCCAGGTGATCGCCAAGCTCTGAGCCCCGAAGCGGCGGCGGCCTTCGCCGGCGCTGGTGCCGGGCACCATCTCGGGCGGAAACCGTTTGGCGCCCCGTGTTCCCCGGACCGTGCGGAGCGCTGATCCGGGGCCGCTCGCGGCGCGCGAACACCGGCGGCGACGATGTTCGAGGGCTGACACCGGTCCCGGCACGCCGCTCCGCAGCGGCCGGGACACACCGGGCGCCGCCGATCAAACGCCTAGGCCGTTGGCATCAGCCGCGGCACAGCGGCGGGAAGCCCTCGTATGCCGCCGCGTGCGAACCCGCGTGGTTGGCCATGCCGGGCCGGGTCAGGCAGCCGCGCTGCGGTGCTGCGTGGCTGTCGATGCGCCGTTCCGGCGCCTCGCGCCAGGTCAGGTTGAAGGCGGCCAGCTTCGGGAAGAACAGCATGCGGTGATAGGGCAGATGGTCGTGCACCCACCAGGCGAGCGGCCGCCAGTCGCCGGTCGCCTCGTAGAGGGGCAGGAACCAGGGCACGACCACGGTGACGCACGCGCCCATGCGCCCGGCCGCGTCGCGCCGGTCCCAGATATGGCCGGCGAAGTCCTTCTCGCTTTGGGCGCAGTTCAGGTCGAGCGCATTGCCGAAGTCGTTCACCGCGACCGAGCGAAAGCCCGAACGCAGATGGAGACCGCCGAAACTGTGCCAGAGCGGCTCCAGCAACTCCGCGCAGAGCCGCCGCCCCGCGGCGATGGCCAGGTCCGGATCGTCCGGAATGTTGGGAATGCCGTAGAGCGCCGCGATCTCGCTATAGAGGAAGTCGCGCAGAAAGAAATGCGGCGAGAGACGGACCCGCGCCAGATCCTCCAGGCCGCGCATGGAAGCGGGGCGGCGCATCCGGCCGGGCGCCCCCAAGCCGCGGCTATTCCCGCGCCTTCATCAGGCGCAACGGCGCGTATTCGATCACGCAATCGCCGTGCTGGTTGAGGATGCGGTTGTTCGTGCGCACCAACCCGCGCGGCCCCTTGGAGGCGCGGCGCAGTTCCGTCACCTCCAGTTCCACATGGATGGTGTCGCCGATGCAGACCGGCCCCTTGATGTCCATGGTCATGTTCAGGAAGGCGAGGCCGGTCTTTTGCAGCGTCGTGCCCAGCACCAGCCCCTCGGCAATGCCCAGCGCCATCAGGCCCGGGACGATGCGGGCGCCGGTGGGCGATTCGGACTCGATATAGGCCAGATTGTTGAACAGCACCTCCTGCATGCCGGTGACGCCGATAAAGGTCATCAGGTCGGCCTCGAAGATCGAGCGGCCGACGGTGCGGAAGCGCTGGCCCAGTTCCAGGTCGTCGAAGTAAAAGCCCAGGCCCAGGTCCCGGATCGGTTGCGGATCGGCCATGGCGACAAACTCCCCTGCGGGTTCGGGATGCGGAAGTCTTGGTCTAGCACGGCACGCCGTGGTAAGGGAGGGATCATGCACAAGCCGATCTATTCCCCCTGCATCCGCATTTGCAGCGTCAACCCGCAGACGAAATTCTGCGACGGCTGCTACCGCACCCTGCCGGAAATCGCGAAATGGACGCGCTTCACCGAGGAAGAGCGCGACGCCATCCTCGCCGAACTGCCCCTGCGCGAGCAACAGGTGGAGGCGCAGCGGGCGGGGTCATAACACCCACTCTCCATCGCCCCCGACCCGATCGGGGGCCCATGCCAGAGAGCCTCTTACAGGGTTCGGACTTTGGGATTTACCTCTCCGGCATAGACTCCCGCCTCCGCGGGAGAAACGGGGAAAAATGGTGTCGACGTGCGAACACCCGAAGCGGCCGTGATCGAAGGATGACACCGGTCCCGGCGCACCGCTCTGCGGCGGCCGGGAAACACCGACCGGCCGTGCGCCCTCAGTCGTCCGCCATCAGCCAGGCGATTTCGCCGTCGCGATAGGTGAGCGCCAGCCGGCCTTCCATCAGGTCGAGCGCGTGCTGGCCGAACACGTCGCGGCGCCAGCCTTCCAGCGCCGCCATGCCCTCGCGCTCGCCGGTGGACAGGCGGTCCAGGTCGCTGCTGCTGGCGATCAGCTTCGGCGCCACGCCCTCGCGGTCGCAGCAGGCCTTCAACAGCACTTTCAGCAGGTCCGCCGCCGCCGTCGCCCGCGCGCCCTCCGGCTGGGGCGAGCGCGGCCGCGGCCGCTGGTCCGCCGGCAGGTCGAGGCCCGCCTGCACCGCCTCCAGGATCTCGCGGCCGAGCCGGCCTTCCGCCTGCCCCTTGCCGAGCCCGCGCACGCGCGACAGCGCCTGCTGCGTCGTCGGCGCCTGGGCGGCGATGTTCAACAGCGTGTCGTCGCGCACCACCCAGTTGCGCGGCTGGTTGCGGGTCTGCGCCTCGCGCTCGCGCCAGGCGGCCACCTGTTGCAGCACGGCCAGGAATTTGGGCTTGCTGGTGCGGCTCTTCAGCCGCAGATAGGCCAGCATCGGGTCGGCGTCATAGGAGCCGGGATCGGTCAGCACCGCCATCTCGTCCGCCAGCCAGTCGGCCCGGCCGCTTTCCTCCAGCCGGCGGGCCAGGCCCGTATAGACGTCGCGCAGATGGGTAACGTCGCCCAGCGCATAGTCGATCTGCGCCTCGCTCAGCGGCCGGTGTGCCCAGTTGGTGAAGCGCGAGGCCTTGTCGACCTGCTCGCCGGTCAGGGCCGCCACCAGTCGGTCGTAGGCGATGCTGTCGCCGAAACCGCAGACCATGGCGGCCACCTGGGTATCGAACAGCGGCGCCGGCAGGCCGCCCATATCGTGATAGAAAATCTCCAGGTCCTGGCGCGCCGCGTGGAACACTTTCAGCACGTCGGGATTGGCCAGCAGGTCATAGACCGGCTGCAACTCAATGCCCGGCGCCAGCGTGTCGATCGCCGCCGCGCGCTCGGTGCCGGCGATCTGGATCAGGCAGAGCTTCGAGTAATAGGTGTTCTCGCGCAGGAACTCGGTATCGACCGTGACAAAGGCCTCGTCGGCCAGCGATGCGCAAAAGGCGGCGAGCGCCGCATTGTCGGTGATCAGCGTGGTCATGCCTCGTTCCGCTTCCAGTCTTCCCCTGCGTCATACAGGAGGCTGGGGCGGAAGCAAATCCCGCAGACTCGCTTCCGCCGGAAACGGCGGCGGCGAAACCGCAACCGACCGGGCGGCGGAAAGCGGACGCCCACCCGCCGGGCCGGCGGCAAAGCCCGCTCCGGGGCGCTGCCGCCGCACCGCGGCTCACTTGTCGTTGTGGTTGTCTTTCTTGATCTGATCGTAGAGATAGCCGCCGGCTCCGCCGATGGCCGCACCGGCCGCCGCGCCGGCGCCCCAATTGCCGCTGAAGGCGCCGATCACGCCCCCGGTCACCGCCCCGACGCCGGCGCCGACGCCGGCCCGCTTGACGGTTCGGTTGTCCACGGAATCGCAGGCCGTCAGCAGGCAGGCCGCAATCCCGGCAACCGCCACCGCTTTCGTCCCGCGCGACCCGATCACCGCCCGCATTACCGACATGGATATTCCTCCTTCATCGCGTCCACGATCCCGGCCAACGCCGGGCGACCCGCATCCGCCGGATGGCGCCTGGCCCAGTCGACGAATTGCGAGCGCACCTCCTCGCGGCTCAACTCCCGGCCGGCGCAGATGACCCTGGGGAAATCGAACCGCTTGTCCGTCAGCAATTCCTGATAGAACTGGCCCAGTCCCTCGATCCAGCCATAGCAGAAGCCGACCGCATACTTGCCGTCCGCCGTGCCCTGGTCCGCGGTGCAGAGCGCCTGCATCGCCGCAACGGTTTCCGCCTGGAACGGATCGCCGGGTCCCTGTGCCCGGGCGGGCAGCGCCGCCGCGAGCGCCAGCGCAACGGCCAACACCATTCTTGCCATGCTTCGACACCTCCCCTGTTCACGTCCTGCCGCCAGCGTCCGCCCGCGCCCTTGTCCCAAGAGCATCTTCCGGGCCCATGGCGGGTTCACGCCATCGCGCCGATCACCGTCGTCCGATGCACCACCGTCGTCCGATGCACCACCGTCGTCCGATGCACCACCGTCGTCCGATGCACCACCGTCGTCCGATGGCTGCGCATTAACGGTATTATGATACGACATTCAGCCGGTTGCGCAATCGGAATCGCGACGGCGCTGCCGGAAATTCGGGCCTCGACGCGGGCCGTTTGCCGACGCCCGACGCCAGGGGCGCGCACCGGTCGCGTTGACAGAAGGGGCCTTGCGGGCGCATCGGGGCGCGTTTCCCCGTGACCCTTGCGTTCCGAGTGGCCCTGATGACTGCCGACCTGCACCCCTACCGCTCCCACACCTGCGGCGCGCTCCGCGCCCAAGACGTGGGCCAGACCGTCCGCCTCTCCGGCTGGGTGCACCGCAAGCGCGACCATGGCGGCCTGCTGTTCCTCGACCTGCGCGACCATTACGGCCTGACCCAGTGCGTCGTCGATTCCAGCAGCACCGAGGCGTTCGCGGCGGTGGAGCGGCTGCGCAACGAGACCGTCGTCACCGTCACCGGCGAATGCCTCGCGCGCTCGGCCGAGACCGTGAACCCGAACCTGCCCACCGGCGCCATCGAGGTCGGCATTCGCGACCTGACGGTGCAAGGGCCGGCGGACGTGCTGCCGCTCCAGGTCAACGCCGAAGAGGACTATGGCGAGGAAACCCGCCTGCGCTATCGCTTCCTCGACCTGCGCCGCGAGAAGATGCAGCGCAATATCAGCCTGCGTTCGGACGTGATTTCCTCGATCCGCCGCCGCATGATCGACCAGGGCTTCCGCGAATACCAGACGCCGATCCTGACCGCGACCAGCCCGGAGGGCGCGCGCGACTATCTGGTGCCGTCCCGCCTGCATCCCGGCAAGTTCTATGCCCTGCCGCAGGCGCCGCAGCAGTTCAAGCAATTGCTGATGATGGCCGGCTTCGACCGCTATTTTCAGATCGCCCCCTGCTTCCGCGACGAGGACGCCCGCGCCGACCGCTCGCCGGGCGAGTTCTACCAGCTCGACTTCGAGATGAGCTTCGTCACCCAGGACGACGTGTTCGCCGCCATCGAGCCGGTGCTGCACGGCGTGTTCGAGGAATTCGCCGACGGCCGCCAGGTCTCGCCCGCGCCCTTCCCGCGCATCCCCTTCGACGAGTCGATGCTGAAATACGGCAATGACAAGCCGGACCTGCGCAACCCGATCGTCATCGCCGACGTGACCGAGGCGTTCCGCGGTTCGGACTTCGGCATTTTCGCCCGCAATATCGACAAGGGCGCCGTGGTGCGCGCCATTCCGGCGCCGGGTGCGGCGGCCCGCCCCCGCAGCTTCTTCGACAAGCTGAACGACTGGGCCCGCCACCAGGGCGCGCCCGGCCTGGGCTATATCCAGTTCGCCGAAGGCGGCGAGGCGCGCGGCCCCATCGCCCGCAATTTGGACGCGGCCCGCGTGCAGCAGATCAAGGAACTGGCCGGCCTTGCGGACGGCGACGCCGTGTTCTTCGCCTGCGACAAGGCCGCGGACGCCGCCAAGCTGGCCGGCCTGGCCCGGACCGAGATCGGCACCCAGCTCGACCTGATCGAGCAGGGCACGTTCCGGTTCTGCTGGATCGTCGACTTCCCCATGTACGAGTTGGACGACAAGACCGGCACAATCGAGTTCTCGCACAACCCGTTCTCCATGCCCCAAGGCGGGCTGGTGGCGCTGGAGACCCAGGACCCGCTCACCATCAAGGCGTTCCAGTACGATATCGTCTGCAACGGCGTGGAACTGTCGTCCGGCGCGATCCGGAACCATCGGCCGGAAATCATGTACAAGGCGTTCGCCATCGCCGGCTACGGCGCCGACGTGGTCGATGCCCGCTTCGGCGGCATGATCTCGGCCTTGAAGCTGGGCGCACCGCCCCATGGCGGCTCGGCGCCGGGCATCGACCGCATCGTCATGCTGCTGGCCGACGAGCCCAATATCCGCGAGGTCATCGCCTTCCCGATGAACCAGCGCGCCGAGGACCTGATGATGCAGGCCCCCGCCCCGGTCGAAGACGCCCGCCTGCAGGAACTCTGGATCCGCCTGGACCTGCCGCCGGAGTGAAGGACGTCGGAGTGAAGGGCGCGGGAGTGAAGGGCACCCGATTTCCCTTCCCGTCCGCGGCATTAACCGGGCCGCAGGGTGGACTCCGCTAGGCTCACGGGCGATGCTCCAACGGCAGCGACCATCCGAGGGTGGAGGGATGCGATGCGGCTGATGCGAATCCTGGGGGCGGGCCTGGCACTGGCGACGCTCGCCGGATGCGCCGTGCCGGCGGCGGTGACCATCGCCAGCTATGCCGCCGACGGTGCCAGCCTGCTCACCACCGGCCGGTCGATGAGCGACCACGGCCTTTCGATCCTGCTGCGCCAGGATTGCGCCCTGTTCCGCGCCGTCGAAGGCGAGCCGGTTTGCCGGCCGATGCAAAAGACCGACCCGGTCTACACGCTGGCCTTTGCCCCGCGCCGATACGACTATCCGGACCCGGAGGCGTCGCCTCGGCCGCCCGGCCCCGCCGCGCAGCCCCTGCCCGCCCGGCCCGATTCCCTGCCCGTGCGGCAAACGCCGCCGCCGCGCCGCGCAGACACCGCCGCCCATACAACTGGCCGCGCCGGCCGCCAGCCGCGCGCCGCCCGCACCGCCCGTGCAACTGGCCGCGCTCGCAGCGCCCGCCCCACCGCCGCGGCAGCGCGCCCACCCCGGTGGCCCGTCCCCGCCCGCCGCACATCCGCAAGCCCTATCACCGCCGCAACAGGCCCCTTCCCGCCGGCTATCGCGTCATCGCCGGCGCCTTCAACCAGCTCGCCAGCGCCGCCGAAGAGCAGCAACAGGTTGTGAAGGCTCAACTCCGGCAGCTCGGCTATAGCCATGTCGCGGTTTTCGTTGTCCGCATGCCGGCCGGCAGCCCCGCCGCCTACGTCGTTCTGACACCCCCCTTGGAAGAGCGCCGGGCAGATGTTTTATTGGGACAACTCCAACTTGGCCGAGGCGACAGCCCGTGGAAAATGAAATCGGACGAACCGACCCTGTGACGCCGCCGCCCCGCCATGGCGCACGGGGCTGGCGCGGCGCGCTCGTCGCAACGGCGCTGCTGGTATCGTCCGGCCTGCCGTGCGGCCCGGCGAGCGCGACGGGGGTGATGCCCGCCGCCGCGGTGGTCCCGCACACCGCCGGCTATTCCATGCAGGTGCTGCCCGTCGGCAATGGCGGCGGCATTCTCGGCGGCCGCGGCGTGCTGCAACTGGAATGGCGGCGCGATTGCGAGGGCATGGCCTATTCCCAGCACTCGGTCCTGACCCTCAACAACGAGGACGGCGCGGTCTTCGACAGCAGCGTGCGCATCGACAGTTGGGAGGCCGCCGACGCCAGCCGCTTCCGCTTCCTGCTCGAAAGCAGCATCGACGGCGAGGTCACCGAGGAGGTGAGCGGCCTCGCCGAGCGGTCGAAGGATGGCGCGGTCGCGGTCCGCTATCGCAAGCCGGAGGAGCGGAGCGAGACCATGCCGCGGGAAACCGTCTTCCCCTGGCAGCAGATGCGCGCGGTCCTGGCCGGCATTCGCGGCGGCAAGCGGCATCAGTGGTATCGCCTGCTGCGCGGCGAGGGCGAAGGCGACCCGATCGGCGTCAGCGTCCACATCGCCGGACGCGAAGGCCCGCCCAAGGGCCTTGGCGACCAGGGCGACCTGCTGCCGGGCGAGGGCTGGCGCGTGATCAGCGCCTTTTTCGAGAACCGCGTCACGCCGGAGCCCGACTTCGAAATCGCCGAGACCGTGCTGGCCTCCGGCGTGATCACCCGCGCCGAGATCACCTATCCCGACATGATCATGCGCCTGAAACTGGAACGGCTGAAACGCGGCGCCACGCCAAGCTGCGGCGGCTAGGGCGGAGTCTTCTCCCGCTGGCTTATCACCCCACCTTCCCTGTCCTCGCGCAAGCGGGGACCCATGCCTGAGAGACCAATACAGAGTCCGTATCCTGTGAGAAGCTCTCAGGCATGGGCTCCCGCTTGCGCGGGAGATGGGGCAGGAGAGGGGGGCAGCCAGTACCGAAACCGCCCTGGAACTCACCCGGCCGCACCGAAGCGCGCCTACTCGTCCCAGACCCTGTCGGTCAGCGGCAGGCCCCGGATCGCCTCCGGGCCCAGCGGGTCGTCCGGCGCAATGCCCGCCTGCTGCAGCAGGCTTTGCACCTGACGCACATGCTGGGTGGAATGCCAGACCGTGCGCTCGAACATTTCGTGCAGCGTCGTCTCGCCGAAATACGCATGGAAGGGCCGGGAAAAGTCCAGGTCCCGCCCGCCCTCGCGCCACCAGTCCGCAAACCGGCGCCGCAAGGCCTCGCCGAACGCGGCAATGGCCGCACTGGTCGCCATGTCCGCCGGCGGCCCGGCCACCAGGTTTTCGTAGGCCAGCACCCGGTCTTCGGCCAGGGCATCCAGGAATTCGGTCGGGATCTGAAAGACATGGTGCATCAGCACCCGCCAGGAGCGCGGCCGGTTCGGCAGCGTGTTGGCCAGCGCACCGTCCGGCATCTGCCGCACGGTCGCGACCGCGGCCGTCAGCACCCGCTCGTACCGCGCGGCCAGGTCCGTCGGCGAGAGCGCCGGGCCGGTATCCTCCCGCAGGTCCAGGAATGCGACCACGTCCTTGATCACCTGGGCGAAGACGAACTTGCCGCCGCGCGCGACCACGGGAACCGAGCGTGCGCCCAGCGCCCGCAGTTTCTCCAGGCCGTCACCCTCCAGCACATTGACCGATTCGAACGCGATCCCACGGACCGCCAGAAAGTCCTTCACACGAAGGCAGGAGGTTCAATGCGGTTGCCAGAAGACTTGAATACTGTCGCTCATCCGCCAACTCCGGCTTTGAATGCAGGCGCGATAGTAAGCGCGCTCGCCACGGAGCACAATTCTCTTTACATTCCCCTGTAACGCGTCGCGAACAGACGCGGAGACTCCCAAGCCTTCAGTGAGGACCCCATGCGCGAAGCCGTCATCGTTTCCACAGCGCGTACCCCGATCGGTAGGGCCTACCGCGGCGCGTTCAACAATCTGGATGCGCCGACCATGGGCGGCCACGCCATCCGCGCCGCGGTCGAGCGCGCCGGCCTGGAGGCCGGGGCGATCGAAGACTGCATCATGGGCGCGGCGCTGCAACAGGGCTCCACCGGCTTCAATATCGGCCGCCAGGCCGCCCTGGCCGCCGGCCTGCCCACCAGCGTTTCGGGCATGAGCATCGACCGCCAGTGCTCCAGCGGCATGATGGCCATCGCCACCGCCGCCAAGCAGGTGATCGACGACCATATGGGCCCCATCGTCGCGGGCGGGCTGGAACAGATCAGCCTGGTGCAGAACGACCACGCCAACCAGTTCCGCGCCGTCGACCCGCGGCTGCAGGACATGCACCCGCACCTGCACATGCCGATGATCGACACGGCCGAAACCGTCGCCAAGCGCTATGGCGTCGCCCGCGATGTGCAGGATGCCTATGGCCTGCAATCGCAGATGCGCACCGCCGCGGCCCAGCAGGCCGGCCGCTTCGACGACGAGATCATCCCGGTCGCCGCCGACAAGATCGTCGTCAACCGCGAGACCGGCGAACAGTCGATCGAGCCGGTGACGCTCGCCAAGGACGAGGGCAACCGCCCGGACACGAATCTGGACGGGCTGGCGGGGCTGAAACCGGTGCGGCCGGGCGGCGTCATCACCGCCGGCAATGCCTCGCAGCTCTCCGACGGCGCCAGCGCCTGCGTGGTGATGGACGCCGCGGAGGCCTCGAAGCGCGGCCTCTCGCCGCTGGGCCTCTATCGCGGCCTGGCGGTCGCCGGCTGCGACCCGGACGAGATGGGCATCGGCCCCGTTTTCGCCGTGCCGAAATTGCTGGAGCGCCACGGCCTGAAGGTCGACGACATCGGCCTTTGGGAGTTGAACGAGGCGTTCGCGGTTCAGGTGCTCTATTGTCGCGACCGGCTGGGGATCGACAACGAGCGGCTGAACGTGAACGGCGGCGCCATTTCCATCGGCCACCCCTATGGCATGAGCGGCGCCCGCATGGTCGGTCACGCTCTGATCGAGGGCAAACGCCGCGGCGTCCAATACGTGGTCGTGACCATGTGCATCGGCGGCGGCATGGGCGCGGCCGGCCTGTTCGAGGTCGCCTGAGGCCCATCGCCGGCCCCGCGGGGCATGAGGGCGGCGGCGCAATGCCGCCCTCGCCTCCCGGTCCGGGCCGGGCTTTATTGGCGTTTGCGCAAGGTCAACAGCCAGATATCCGGCTCGTCTTCCTCCAGCGACACGATTTCTTGCCCGATCTCGCGCAGGGCGCGGGGAACATTTTCCAGCGGCTCGCCGGCGCGGAGACGGACCTCCGCGGTTTCGCCGATCTGCATCCGCTCAACCATTAACTTGGTCTTTACGAATGTCATTGGGCACATATGTTTAGTGATGTCTAGAAAATAGTCAGCCATCAATCATTCCTTGAAATCCACATTGCCACACTAACTCCCTAATTACACCATTGCACAATGACCGATTCATGACTAAGTAGACGCCAGAAACCAACCCCCCATCCTTCGCAGGCGGAGTATGCCGCAAATGTCCGAGACCGAGCCGCAGTCGACGAAAGAGCTCTTGGAGTACACGACAGAAATCGTCGCAGCGCACGTTTCCAATAATACGGTGCCTGTCGCCGAACTTTCTGATCTGATCCATCAGGTCTTTCGGACCTTGGCATCCGTGGAAAGCGCTGCTTCCACGACCCAGGAACGCCCCGAGCCGGCCGTTCCGATCAAAAAGTCCGTCACGAACGATTATATCGTGTGCCTGGAAGACGGCAAGAAGCTGAAAATGCTGAAGCGCCATCTCAAGACCGCGTATAACATGACGCCGGAAGAATATCGCGAGCGTTGGAGCCTGCCGCCGGACTATCCGATGGTCGCCCCCAGCTACGCGGCCCAGCGTTCCAGCCTGGCCAAGAAGATCGGCCTCGGCACCCGGGCGCGGCGCGCGGCAGCCGAATAGGCCTCGCCCTTTCCCATCCGACTGCCGTCCGATCGGGACGATCCCGGATGCCATCCGATCGGCACGATCATCGAGCGGCTGCGGCCTGTCGGTTGCAGCCGCTCTGTTTTTCGAGTAACCGAGGATCAAGCCGGTTCGTTCATGGCCCGCCGGACAAGGGGGCCAAAGGCGGACCCAGGGTTCAGGGATGAGGCAAGGACACCCAACGGCATGCCGTTAGCGCTTCGCCGCGCCATTCAACGGGGCCGCCCCTGGCGGCGCATTCGTCCGCCCAAGGCGGCAACCGTGCGTTTCGGCGGCCTGCCCTTCATGGGCCGGCACGGCCGGGCTCCGCACACGCTGGTCAATCGCGACCGCGACATCCACCTGACCGCGGGCCCGCTGGAATTGCGGCTGGCCGAAACCGATGCCGAGATCGAAGCCTCGCAACGCCTGCGCTACGACGTGTTCTACACCGAGTACGGCGCCCGGCCCACGCCGGAGATGGAAGCGCTCGGCCGGGACTACGATGCCTTCGATGCCGGCTGCGATCACCTGATCGTCGTCGATACCGAGGTCGAAGACCCGAACGCCGCCATTGTCGGCACCTACCGCCTGATGCGCCGCGACATGGCGGCGAAGCTGGGCCGGTTCTACACCCAGGACGAGTTCAGCATCCGCCGCCTGCTGCGCGGCGGCCAGCAGGTGCTGGAGCTGGGGCGCTCGTGCGTCGCGCCGGCCTATCGCCGCCAGATGACCATGCACCTGCTCTGGCGCGGCCTCGGCCTCTACGCCCATGTGCACGACGTCAAGCTGATGTTCGGCTGCGCCAGCTTCCACGGCACCGACCCGGAGGCGATCGGCGTCGAGCTCAGCTATCTGCGCCACTATCATCTGGCGCCGCTGCGGCTCAGGCCGAAGGCGCGGCGCAAACGCTATGTCAGCATGAACTGGCACGAGCCCGGCAGCTATGACCCCAAGGCCGCCCGCGCCGCCCTGCCGCCGCTGCTGAAGGGCTATCTGCGCATGGGCGGCATGGTCGGCGACGGCGCGGTCATCGACGAGCAGTTTAACACCATCGACGTCTGCATCGTCGTCCGGCCGGATCGGCTGGCCGGCCCGGTGGCGCGGCAATTCTCGGTTCTGGGCAAAGATGGCAGCCGACGCTCCTGACGGCCCGGACCACGGGTCGGGCATCAACGATCTGCTCGGCCCCCGCTGGGTGCGGACCATCCGCGCGGCGGTGCGGCTGACGCTCTATCTGCTGTTCACCGCGGCCCTGATTCCGGTGCAGGCGCTGGCGCTCTGGGTGAAGTCGCCCCTGCGCGAACGCATCCCACCCTTCTATCATCGCTGCTGTTGCCGGCTCTGGGGCCTGCATGTCGAGGTCAAGGGCGGGCTGGCCGCGGACCGGCCCCTGCTGCTGGTCTCGAACCACACCTCCTATCTGGATATCCCGGTGCTCTCGACCATTGGCGGCGTCAGCTTCATCGCCAAGAGCGAGGTGGCGAAATGGCCGTTTTTCGGCCTGCTCGCCAAGCTGCAGCGCACCGTCTTCGTCGACCGCCGCCGCTCCAGCACCGCCCGGCAGCGCGACGCCATCGGCGACCGGCTGGCGTCCGGCAGCCGGCTGATCCTGTTTGCCGAGGGCACCAGCAGCGACGGCAACCGCGTGCTGCCGTTCAAGAGCGCCCTTTTCAGCGTCGCCGAACGCAGCGCGGACGAAGAGCCGCTGATGCTGCAACCGCTCTCCATCGCCTTCACCCATCTGAACGGCATTCCCATCGGCCACGCGCTCCGGCCCTTTTATGCCTGGTATGGCGACATGGACCTGGCCGGGCATTTGTGGACCTTTGCCGGCCTGGGACAGACCCGGGTCGAGGTGCGGCTGATGAATCCCGTCCGGGCCGACGCCTTCGCCTCGCGCCGCGAACTGTCCCGGTACATGTTCCACGAGGTCCAGAACGCCGTCGCCGCCTCCCTCACCGGACGCGAGTCCGGCTTGACAGAGCCGAAGCCGGCGCTAGGGTCCGCCGCAACGGCGGCCGGCGCGGCCGCCTCCTGACCACCACCAGACCGGATTTTGCTGCCGCGGTGACTGCCCCCCTTCCCGAATCGCCCGTTTCGGCCTCCCCCGTTTCGGCCCCCGCTGTTTCAGCAACGGCGTCGCGCAAACTGTTCATCCGCACCTATGGCTGCCAGATGAACGTCTACGACTCGCGCCGCATGGCGGATGCCCTCGCCGCAGCCGGCTTCGCCACGACCGAGGACGCGGGCGAGGCCGACTGCATCATCCTCAACACCTGCCATATCCGCGAAAAGGCCGCCGAAAAGGTCTATTCGGAGCTGGGCCGCGTGCGCGCGCTCCAGGCGGAGCGGCGCCGGGAGGGCAAGGACGTGGTCGTCGCCGTCGCCGGCTGCGTCGCCCAGGCGGAAGGCGAGGAAATGGTGCGCCGCGCGCCCGTGGTCGACCTGGTCATCGGCCCCCAGGCCTATCACCATCTGCCGACCCTGGTCGCCCAGGCGGAGGCGGCCCGCGCCACCCCGCGCGGCCGCGCCGGCATCGTCGCCACCGACTTTCCCGCGGAAAGCAAGTTCGACCACCTGCCGGAGGAAACCGTGCCGGCGGGCGTCAGCGCCTTCCTGACCGTGCAGGAAGGCTGCGACAAGTTCTGCACGTTCTGCGTCGTCCCCTACACCCGCGGCGCGGAATATTCGCGGCCGGCGGCGGACGTGCTGGCGGAGGCCCGGCGGCTCGTGGCCGCGGGCGCGCAGGAGATCACGCTGCTCGGCCAGAACGTCAACGCCTATCACGGCGAGGGCGCGGCCGGCGGCGAGTGGGGCTTCGGCCGGCTGATCCGCGAACTGGCGGAAATCGAGGGCCTGGCTCGCATCCGCTACACCACCAGCCATCCGCGCGACATGGACGACGACCTGATCCACGCCCATGGCGAGGTGCCGGCGCTGATGCCCTTCCTGCACCTGCCGGTGCAGGCCGGCAGCGACCGGGTGCTCAAGGCCATGAACCGCAAGCACACCGCCGACGACTATCGCCGCATCATCGAGAAGCTGCGCACTGCCCGGCCCGACATCGCCATGGCCAGCGACTTCATCGTCGGCTTCCCGGGCGAGAGCGACGCCGATTTCGCCGACACGCTGCGCCTAGTGCGCGACGTGAACTACGCCCAGGCCTATTCCTTCAAATACTCGGCCCGGCCCGGCACCCCCGCCGCCACCGCCGAGGACCAGGTGCCGGAAGAGGCCAAGGCGGAGCGTCTCGCCGCGTTGCAGGCGCTGCTATCGGAGCAGCAGGCGGCGTTCAACCGCCGCTTTCTCGGCCGGACCGTGCCGGTGCTGTTCGACCGGCCCGGTCGCCAGCCGGGCCAGCTCGCCGGCCGCTCGCCCTGGCAGCACGCGGTGCATGCCACCGCGCCCGCGGACTGGCTGAACCGGATCGTCGACATCACCGTCGCCAATGCGGGCCCGCACGGCCTCTCCTCCGACGCGCGCGAGGCGGCTTGAGCGCCGGCGACATCCTGCGGGCGCTGACCTTCGCCGACAATCGGCTCGCCCAGCAGCTCTATGGCGAATACGACCAGCACCTCGCCCTGATTCAGGAGGCGCTGGGCGTCCGCATCCGCTCGCGCGGCAACGCGGTCGAGGTGGAAGGGGCGGAAGGCGCCGTACAGCGGGCGGAGGAGGCGCTGCGCGCGCTCTATACCCTGCTGCAACAGGGCCAGGCCATCGACGCCGGCACCGTCCGCGCCGCCCTGAAATTCGCGGTCGCCAGCGACGCCCGGGTCGACCTCGGCGCCCGCGACGTCACCATCGCCACGCGCAAGCGCAAGATCCAGCCCCGCACCCCGGCGCAGGCGGACTATATCCGCAAGGTGCGGGCGCACAAGCTGACCTTCGCCCTCGGCCCCGCCGGCACCGGCAAGACCTATCTGGCCGTCGCCGCCGCCGTCGCCGCCATGGCGGCGGGCGAGGTGGAGCGGCTGGTGCTCTCCCGTCCCGCGGTCGAGGCGGGCGAGCGCATCGGCTTCCTGCCGGGCGACATGAAGGAAAAGGTCGACCCGTATCTCAGGCCGCTCTACGACGCGCTGCACGACATGCTGCCGGGCGATCTGGTGCAGCGCCAGATCGACGCCGGCACGATCGAGATCGCCCCCCTCGCCTTCATGCGCGGCCGCACGCTCGCCCATGCCTTCGTCATCCTGGACGAGGCGCAGAACACCTCGCCGCAACAGATGCTGATGTTCCTGACCCGGTTCGGCGAGGGCGCCCGCATGGTGATCTGCGGCGACCCGGACCAGGTCGACCTGCCGCCCAGCACCGTTTCCGGCCTGATCGATGCGGTGCGGCGGCTGGAGGGCCTGCCGGAGATCGCGACCCAGCGCTTCACCGCCGCCGACGTGGTGCGCGACCCGCTGGTCGGCCGCATCGTCACCGCCTATGCCCGCCCGACGGCCGCTCCGGCCGCTCCGGACGCTCCAGCCGCACCGGACGTTCCAGCCGCACCGGACGTTCCGGTCCGGCCGCCCCTGGCCGACCCGCCGGGCGAGCCGGAAGCGAATGACCCGCCGGACCTTCCTGCCGACCCGATCCCAAGCGGCAAATCGTCCCTGGCCGCCGACATCGCCGTCGACAGCGCAGCCTGGACCGAGCGCCTGCCGGATGTGGAAACGCGCGTCGAACGCGCCGCCCAGGCCGCCTGGACCGCCGCCGGCGGCGTCACCGGCGAGGACGCCGGCCTGGCCATCGTCCTGGCCGATGATCCGACGCTGGCCGACCTGAACCGGCGCTTTCGCGACCGCGAAGGGCCGACGAACGTGCTCTCCTTCCCCGCCGATCCGGCGATGACCGCGCCCGAAGGCGAACCCTGTCATCTGGGTGACATCGCCATCGCCTATGAGACCGTGGCGCGCGAGGCGGTCGCGCAAAACAAGACGCTGGACCACCATCTTGCGCACATGGTTGTACATGGGGTCTTGCATCTCTTAGGGTATGATCACCAAGTCACCGTCGAACGAGACAGAATGGAAGCCCTAGAGCGGACGATCCTGGCCGGCCTCGGTGTCCCCGATCCTTACGACGGCGACCCCGTTTGAGCCTGGCCGAGCGCACCGCCACAACGCCGATGACCGACGACCCTTCGCCTAGACGCACTCCGCCGGCCCCCGAGCCGCCGGCGGAGTCTCCTGCCGCCAACGCCTCCGCCGAGACGGCCCTTTCCCTGCACAACGGCTTTGCCGCCGACCAGGCCGACAGCCCCGCCACCGCGCCGAACGGGGCCAATGGCGGCGCCGGCGGCCATGGCAATGGCGGATCCGCCGCGGCGGCCAACGGCCACGCCAACGGCAATGGCCACACCCCGCCCCGCAGCGCCCGCCGCTCGGTCTGGCGCGATATCTGGCGCCTGTTGCGGCGCCAGCGCGGCGGCGAGTCCTCGCTGCGCGACGCGCTGGAGGAACTGGCCGAACGGCACGAGGAAGACAGCGAGCCGATCGACCCGACCGAGCACCTGATCCTCGAAAACACCCTGCGCCTGCGCGGCCAGACGGTGGAGGACGTGATGGTGCCCCGCGCCGACATCGCCGCCATCGAGGTGAACATGCCGCTTTTGGACGTGGTGCAGCGCATCGGCGAAACCCACCACTCGCGCATGCCGGTGTTCGAGGGCGACCTGGACCACACGATCGGCCTGATTCACGTCAAGGACGTGCTGCCCGCCGTTGCCGGCGACGGCGCGAGCGTGCCGCTGCGCACGCTGCTGCGCCCGGCGATGATCGTCGCCCCCTCCATGCGGGTGCTGGACCTGCTGCTGCGCATGCGCCTGGAGCGCACGCACATGGCGCTGGTGGTGGACGAATTCGGCGGCATTGACGGCCTCGTCACCATCGAGGACCTGGTCGAGCAGATCGTCGGCGAGATCGAGGACGAACACGACGTCGCCGAGGAAACCACGCTGGAGCGCCGTCCCGACGGCACCCTGATCGCCGACGCCCGCGTCTTTCTGGAGGATTTCGAGGCCGAGGTCGGCGAGGTCTTGAGCAACGAGGAACGGGACCATGTCGATACGCTGGGCGGCCTGGTGTTCAACCTGGTCGGCCGGGTGCCGGGCCGGGGCGAGATCGTCATCCACCCTTCCGGCATCGAGTTCGAGATTCTGGAGGGCGATCCGCGCCGGCTGAAACGGTTGCGCGTGCGCAACCTGCCGCCGCCGCCGGAACCGCCGCAAGCCGCCACCATGGCCTGACCCGACGCCCATGTCCGACCGGAACACGCTTGCGCGCGCCCTTTGGCGTCTGCCCCTGCCGCTGCGCATGGCCCTGCTGGTCGCCGGCGGCGCCGCCGCGGCCTGGGCCATGCCGCCGACCGCCGTGGCGCCGGCGCTGATCCTGCTCTATGCGCCATTGCTGCTGCTGCTCGCCGGCGCGCGCGGCCTCCGGGCCGGGTTCGCGCTGGCCTGGGCCGGCATGTTCGGCTTCCACCTGGTGGGCCTCTCCTGGGTCGGCGAGGCGTTTCTGGTCGAGGCCGACAAGTTCGGCTGGATGGAGCCGTTCGCGGTCGCCGGCCTCGCCGCCGGCCTCGCCCTGCTCGCCGGGCTGGCCGGCGCGGCCTTCGTCCGGCTGCGCTCCGGCCGAATCGGCGCCGACCTGGCCCTGTTCGCCGCCCTCTGGATGACGGCGGAATGGTTGCGCGGCCACATTCTGACCGGATTCCCATGGAACCTGCCGGTTCAGGCCTGGGACCGGGTTCCCGCGGTCCTGCAGGCCGACGCCTGGATCGGCCCCTATGCCCTGTCGCTGCTGACCGTGTTGCCGGCTGCGGCGCTGGCTGCGCTGGCGCTGGCGCCGCTCCGCCGGGCCGTGGCGGTGGTCGTCCTGGCGTCCCTGCCGCTGGCGCTGGCCGGGGCGGGCGGGGCCTGGCGGCTGGCCGAAGCGCCGGCGCACGTGCCGACCGTGCCGGGGGTCAAACTCCGCCTGGTGCAGCCCGACATTCCCCAGCGCGAGAAATGGCGCACCGACCTGCGCGCCGCCCATTTCCGCAAGCATTTGGCCCTCAGCGAGGGCGCCGCGGCGGCGGGCGTGACCCAGATCATCTGGCCGGAAGCCGCCACGCCCTTCCTGCTGCTGGAGACGCCGGACGCGCTTCGCGCCGCCGCCACCGTGGTGCCGCCGGGCGGGGCGCTGATCACCGGCACGCCGCGGCGGATCGATGCCACCCATTACGGCAACGCGGTCGTGGCGCTGGACGATCGGGGCAGGCCGGTCGCGGTCTATGACAAGCATCATCTGGTGCCGTTCGGCGAGTATGTGCCCCTGCGCGAATGGCTGCCGCTGGAGCGGCTCGCCCAGGGCCGCGGCGACTTCACCCCCGGCCCCGGCGCACAAACCTTGGTTGTGCCCGGCGCGCCGTCCCTGAGCCCTCTTGTCTGCTATGAGGCGATTTTTCCCGGCGCCGCGACGGACGCCTCGGACCGCCCCGGCTGGCTGCTGAACGTCACCAACGACGCCTGGTTCGGCGCCAGCGCCGGCCCGCACCAGCATCTGGCCATCGCCCGCCTGCGGGCCATCGAGGAAGGGCTGCCGATGGTGCGGGTCGCAAACACCGGAATCTCTGCGATTATCGACCCTTACGGCCGAATCCTCGCCCACCTGCCGCTGGATACGGAAGGGGTGATCGACGCCGCACTGCCCACGGCGATTGCACTACCATTGTACGCCGTCATCGGTGACGGCGGCGCCATCGTGCTGGCATTAGCCCTCGTATTGTATTGGTATTTTGCCGGCCGCAATGGCATACGGGCCTACGCTCCCGCCCCACAATAATTCCACTGTGTGCAAATTATGCTGGGAATTGTTGGGATTGCAGGGTATAAAACCATTCGTGGTATGTTCAAATACAACAGTATCGTAAATTGCCGCGGTGCGGTGAGGTCAACACCGTGCGGCATGGCACTGACAGGCGTAACGCAACCACCGGGCCTGATCGGCGCCACGATCAATGAAAACGAGGGAACATGATGAGTTCGGCGGAAAGAGTGGGACGTATCCCCCAACTCGACGACCACATGGATATTGCCAACCGTTTGGCAATGCGCAGCGTCACAATCAACGGTCGCCGCACCACCATGCGGCTGGAACCAAGCATGTGGAACGCACTGCGTCGGATCGCAGAGGAACATCGGCTGACGGTGAACCAGCTCTGCTCCAAGATCGACAATTCGCGCGGCGAGATGTCGATGACCGCAGCCGTGCGCTCGTATATCGTCTCGTATCTGCAACAAATGCCCACCACTGGCGGGCCGTCCGGCGAGGCGCAGTCGATCGATTCCATCCTGGAGCAACTGGGCCCGGCCTACGCCAAGGGCGAGTTGCTGCGCGTGCGGATCGAGCGCGGCGACGATGTCATGGTCAAGGTGGCCTTCCACACGGCCGTGCTGGAGCGCGGCGAAATCGGCCCGCTGGCCGAGTTGTATCGGGAATGGGCCCGCCGCCGCGATCAACTGCAATACCTGCCGCGGATCACCGAGCTGAGCGCGCGCCTGCTGCGCCGCGCCGCCCAGGAAACCATGCTGAGCGTGGTGGATCTGGCCGCCGGCGGCACCATCGCCCAGCCGCACCAGGACCCGGTCATGGCCTGGAACACGGGCGGCACCGGCCATCGGCCGCATCCGCTGCTGCGCGCGGCGTTCCAGCAGGACATGCTGGCCGTGGAGCAGCAGGGCGAAGCCATGTACCAGATCAACCAGATCAGTCTGGGCGGCACCGAACAGGTCTACAAGCGCCTGTTGCTGCCGCTGTCGGACGACGGGTCCGACGTGACTCGGGTGCTGGTGGCCGCCATGCCGCTGGATGAAGAGGTGGAGCCGGCAGCCGCCGGTTGACACCCGGCGCCTCTATTGTGTAGGAAGCGCGCTTCCATTGCCATTCAACCTCTAAAGGATCGGGCCGACCATGGCGCGCCGTTGCGATATTACCGGTAAAGGTGTGATGACGGGTAACAATGTCAGCCACGCCATGAACAAAACCCGCCGGCGTTTTCTGCCGAACGTCCAGAACACCCGCGTCATGAGCGACATTCTGGGCGAATGGGTGCGGCTGTGCGTCAGCACCCAGGGTCTGCGCACGATCGAACACAATGGCGGGCTCGACGCCTTCCTGCTGGGCACGCCCAACCGCAAACTGGCCCCCGAGGCCCGCAAGATCAAGCGGCGCATCGAACGGGCCCAGGCGAAGAAGGCCGGCGCGGCGCCGGCGGAAGCCTCGGCCTGATCCCGGGTTTGCGGGCGCTCGCCGCCCACGCGATACCACTCTGACCCCCTGGCGCTGGCGCCAGGGGGTCTTTTCGTTGTCTGCGGGTCAGCCTCTCCCGCGATCCGGCATACGGCTGCAAGGATTTGCTTGCGGCGGACGATGGTCTAGACTGCGGGCGATCGCCGTTCCGATCACGCCCAACGACCCTGTGCCCAACGCACCCGTGCCCAACGCGCCCTGGCCCGACCGCCATCCGGGAGCGCGGGTGGGGGAGAGACCGCGCCCATGTCCCAAACCGTCGCCCGGCTGCTCTGCGACAGCCTCGAAGCCCACGACGTCGACCAGGTCTATTGCGTCCCGGGCGAGAGCTATATCGGCCTGACCTCCACCATGGTGGAGCGCAACACGATCCGCGTCGTCGTCTGCCGGCACGAGGCCGGGGCCGGCTTCATGGCCGCGGCGGACGGCCGGCTGCGCAACCGCGCCGGCGTCGCCATGGTGAGCCGCGGCCCCGGCCTTGCCAACGGCCTGGTGGCGCTGCACTCCGCCTTTCACGACGCGACGCCGCTGGTCCTGCTGATCGGCCAGGTCGAGCGCAAGGATTTCGGCCGCCTGGCCTTGCAGGAGCAGGATTATTCCGTCCTGCTCGCCGACATCACCAAGCAGGTGATCCACGTGAACGAGCCGGAAACCGCCTCGGAGGCCATTGCCCGCGCCTTCCACACGGCGGAAAGCGGCACGCCCGGCCCGGTCGCCGTCATCCTGCCGGAAGACGTGTTCGACGAGGAGACCGACGCGCCGCTCGACCGGCCGCGCCCGCAGCTCCGCGCCGCCGCCCGCGGCGAAGACCTGGACCGGCTCGCCGCCATGCTCGCCGCCGCCGAACGGCCGCTGGTGCTGGTGGGCGGCGCCCTGCTGGCCGACGCCGTCGCCGAGCCACAGGCGCTCGCCGACCTGAACCGCCTCGCGGAGACATGGGTGCTGCCGGTCAGCCCCACCCACCGCCGGCCGCACCTGTTCGACGCCCGCCACCCGAACTATGGCGGCTATATGGGCATTCGCGTGCCGCCGGCCCTGATCGGCGAGATGAAAAAGGCGGACCTGATGCTCTGCCTCGGCGAACGCATGACCGACACGGTCAGCCAGTCCTACACCTTTCCCGCCGCGCCGCAGCCGCAACTGCCCTTCGTCCATGTCTGGCCGGATGCGAACGAGATCGGCCGGGTCTGGAACCCGGACCTGGGCATCCCCGCCAGCCCGCATGAGGTCGTCAAGGCGCTGCTGCAACGGGGCGCCCCCGCCGACGCCGCCAAGCGCAGCGACTGGGTTGCGGGCCTCAACAAAATCCACAACGACCTGCTCGCCAAGGAGTGGGAGCCGACCGCCGACGGCGTCAACTTCGCCGCCGTGGTCTGCGAGGTGGACAAGCACCTGGCGGACGACGCCACCGTCACCTCCGACGCCGGCAATTTCGGCAGCTTCGTCCACCGCTATATCGGCTTCCGCCAGAGCCAGGTGTTCCTGTCCTCCATCGTCGGCGCCATGGGCTCCGGCATGCCGATGGCGGTGGCGGCGGCGCTGCGCCGGCCGGGGACGCAGGTGGTCTGCTTCATCGGCGACGGCGGCACGCTGATGATGGGCAACGAGCTGGCGACGGCGCTGCAATACGGCGCCGCGCCGATCATGATCATCTCCGACAATTCCATGTACGGCACCATCGGCATGCACTCCTATGTGCGCTATCCCGAGCGCGCCTTCCTGGACGGCACCCGCCTCACCAACCCGGATTTCGCGGCCTGGGCCCGCACCTTCGGCGCCGAGGGCATCACCATCGCGGCCGAGGACGAGGTGGCCGACGGCATCGCCCGCGCCTTTGCGGTAAAGACCCGGCCCGTGGTGGTGCATTGCAAGACCTCCGCCCTGCAAATGAGCGCCTGGCGCCGCTACACCCGCGCGGACGCGCTGCCCTAGGCGTGGCGGTTCCGCTCCCCGACCGACCGGTCGGCGCAGGCCGGCCCCGCCCCCGACAAGCGACGGGGCACCGGCCGTGGTGAGGCGATTGCTGCGGCATGGGCTGGCCCTGGCGCTGGTGCTGCTGGTGGCGCTGCCGCTGGCGCTCACCCTGGTCTATCGCTTCGTGCCGCCGCCGGCGACGCCGCTGATGCTGCTGCGCCGGGCCGAGGGCGCGTCGCTCAGCTATGTCTGGGCGCCGCTCGACGCCATCGCTCCCGGCCTGCCGCAGGCGGCCATCGCCGCCGAGGACAACCGCTTCTGCGCCCATTTCGGCCTGGACCTGGACGCGATCCGGACCGCCTGGGAGGACCATCTGGACGGCGCCCCGTTGCGCGGCGCCAGCACCATCACCCAGCAGACCGCCAAAAACCTGTTCCTCTGGCCCGGCCGCGACTGGCTGCGCAAGGGGCTGGAGGCCTATCTGGCGCTGATGCTGGAGGCGCTCTGGCCGAAGCAGCGCATTCTGGAAGTCTATCTGAACGTGGCCGAATTCGACGACGGGGTTTACGGCGCGGAGGCCGCGGCGCGGCACTATTTCGGCACGTCCGCGGCCCGGCTCAGCCCGCGCGAGGCGGCATTGCTCGCCGCCATCCTGCCGAACCCGCGCGACCGCTCCGCCGCGCACCCGTCCCCGGCGGTGGCGCACAAGGCCGCGGTGGTGCAGCAGCGCATCCGCCAGCTCGGCCCGCTGCTGGATTGCGCCAGGCCGGGCTGAGCCGAACGGCGGGGACGCCGCCCCCTACATTTCGTCCAGCGGATAGATCGGGCGGCGGACATTCTTGAAGGTCAGCTGGCCATAGTCGCTGGTGCAGACGCCCGTGCCGGCGCATTCGATCACGTCCTTGGCCATCGCCTCGAAGCCGGCGCGGAAGTGGACCCGGCTTTTCAGCATCAGGAACCGCTTTCGCGTCGGGTCGATGCCCAGCGCGCGGAAGGCCTGTTCGTCGTTCGGCTCGTTCTGGCGGCTGATCACGACGATCTCGACCTTGCCAGTGTCCAGCACCACCGTCGGCCCCTGGTCGAACAACACCCCGGTCGAAGCCGGCCCCTGGTTGCGGTAGCGGCCGTCGTGGATCAGCTTGACCCGGCCCGTTACCTCGCGTGGCTGGCCCTGGAGCCCCAGCGACGGCATCGACATCTTGCCGCCGAGGCTCACCGTCACCTCGTTGCCGACGCCGGCGGCGATCATCTCGGCGACCGCGCGCGGGTCGCAGATGGCATAGGCCGCGACATTCTCCAGCCCCGCATCCAGGATCGCGCCCAGCACCGTCATCGTGTCCATGGTGCCGCCGGACGCCGCGTTGTCGTAATGGTCCAGCAGCACCACCGGCCCCTCTTCGACTGCCGCCGCCCGGGCAAGCGAGCGCTCCAGCGGCTCGATCCGGTAGACCCAGTCGGCGCGGTGTTTCCAGGCGAAATCCAGCAGTTCCTGCGTGTAGCGTTCCGCCTTCTCCGGGTTGTTGTCGGTCACCACCACGGCGGAGAGGCCGGCCTGGCTGATATCCGCGTGCGGGAAGCCGACAAAGAGCGTGGCGGCCAGCACGTCCGGCTCCTGTTCCATTGCGCGGGTGCGGGCCTGCAGGTCCTTGTTCGGGAAGCGGCCGGTGCCCTGGCACATCACGTGCGGCAGCATCGGCCGCTGGCCCCAGGCCATGGTGGGCGTCGCCTCGCCCCGCAGCATGGCGAACAGCGGCCGGCCGGCGCGCATGGCGGTGTCGTAATTGTCGATGTGCGGATAGGTCTGAAAGCCCGCCAGCACCGAGCAGTTCTCGACCATGGCCGGGTAGAGATTGGTGTGCATGTCGAGCGCCACGGCGATCGGCAGGTCCGGCGCGATGCCGCGCAGGCGAGCCAGCAGCGCGCCCTCGCCATCCTCCAGGTCGTCGGTGACCATGGCGCCGTGCAGGTCGAGCAGGCAGGCGTCGCAGCCTTGGGCGACCGCCTCGCAGATGGCGTCGCACATGGCCTCATAGGCCGCGGTCTCGACCGGGCCGGAGGGGCGGGCGCTGGCGGCAATCGGCGTCACGATCTCCGCCCCGGCCTCTCGCGCCAGGTCGAGAAAGGCGGCGACGCCCGAGTTGGTGCCCTGGAACGCCCGCACCACCTCGTCATTGCGGAACGGCTCCGCCTGCCCCGAGGCAAACCGCCCGAGCGGCGTCGGTACCGGCGAAAACGTGTTGGTCTCGTGCTTCATCATGGCAACGACAACGCGGAGGGGTTTCGGCATGGCGGCGGGGCTTTCGGGTGAGCGGGAAATGTTTAGCGGCTGGTGGTAGCGTGCCGTGGCGAGCGAGTGAGGGCAAGGGGCTGGCTGTTGCCAGACGCCCCAAATCCGAGACCTATGGAACCTTCAATTCCGGAATAGCGGTTCATTAAAATTCTTGCGAATTCTCAGGGAGCAAGTCCGCGAATTGGAGGTTCCCGAGAGGTCCAGCCAAATCCTGCGGCCGCGATGAACGTCTATGATCCGATAGCCATAGATGTGGGACGAAACGGAATCGCAGCCTCCCCACTCCCGCCTATCCCCCTCCCGCGAAAGGGGCTACAATTCGGCGGCTTACAAGCATACGTGTTTCAGCACCGGGACGCGCGCCCTCCAGCCCTTGCCACCGACGGAGCCCCCCATGAATTTCATGCCCAATTCCCCCACCGCCCGGGACATCAAATACCACATCCACCCGCACACCAATTTCCGCCAGCACGAAGAGACCGGCTCGCTGGTGCTGACCCGGGGCGAGGGCGTCTATGTCTATGATGATGAGGGCAAAAAATATCTGGAGGCCATGGCCGGCCTCTGGTGCGCCTCGCTGGGCTTCTCCGAGAAGCGCCTGGCCGAGGCCGCCTACAAGCAGATGCTGGAACTGCCCTACTACCACACCTTCAGCTACAAGACCCACACGCCCATCGTCGACCTGGCCGAACGGCTGGTGGAGTTGGCGCCGCAGACGGTCTCGAAGGTGATTTTCCAGTCGTCGGGCTCGGAGGCGAACGACACCGCGGTCAAGCTGGTGCACTATTACAACAATTCGGTGGGCCGGCCGCAGAAGAAGAAGATCATCTCGCGCCTGAAGGCCTATCACGGCACCACGCGCACGGCGGCCTCGCTGACCGGCCTGCCGAACATGCACAAATTCTTCGACCTGCCGCTCGCGGGCATCCTCCACACCGACACGCCGCACCACTACCGCAATGCGGCCGACGGCGAGAGCGAGGAGGATTTCGCGACGCGGCTGGCCGCCAGCCTGGAAAAAATGATCGTCGACGAGGGGCCGGACACGGTCGCCGCTTTCATCGCCGAGCCGGTGATGGGCGCCGGCGGCGTGATCGTGCCGCCGCGCACCTATTTCGAGAAAATGCAGGCGGTGCTGAAAAAATACGACGTCCTGATGATCGCCGACGAGGTGATCTGCGGCTTCGGGCGCACCGGCAATATGTGGGGCTCGGAGACCTTCAACATCCAGCCGGATATCCTGGTCTGCGCCAAGGCGCTGTCGTCGTCCTACCTGCCGATTTCGGCGGTGCTCGTCTCCGACCAGGTCTATCAGGGCATCGCAGAGGGCACCGCGGACGGCGGCCCGCCCTTCGGCCACGGCTACACCTATGGCGGCCACCCGGTCTCCGCCGCCGTCGCGGTCGAGACCCTGAAAATCTATGACGAGATCGACATGATCGGCCATGTGAAGGCGATCTCGCCGCTGATGCAGGACGGGCTCGGCCAGTTCCGCGACCACCCGCTGGTGGGCGAGGTGCGCGGTGTCGGCCTCGTGGCCGCCATCGAGGTGGTCGAGGACAAGGCCAGCAAGAAGGCCTTCGACCCGGCCCGCAAGGTGGGGCCCTATATCGACAATCTCGCCCGCGAGAACGGCATGATCGTGCGCGCCATGGGGGACAGCATCGGCTTCACCCCGCCGCTGATCATGAAGCCCGCCGAGATCAAGCAGATGGTCGAGATCATGGGCCAGACCCTGGACCAGACCTGGGCCGCGATCCAGGCCGGCAAGCTCTAGCCGCCTCCATACCCCGGACGGTGCAAAGCGCCGATCCGGGGCCTGTACCCCGGAGGTGGCGAAGCCGCCATCCGGGGCCGGTCTCGTCCTTCGAACACCGGCGCTGCCCGTGTTCGCGACAGCGAGCGATCCCGGCACGCGCCTTCGGCTCGGCCGGGACACAGCGGCTACCGTCTGGCGCTCCCCGGCAGAACCGGTAGAGTGACGGGAAACACCGCACGCTCACCTGCCCGAGGGGACTTCCATGGCCGTCGTCGAAACCGAACAACATGGCGAAATCTTCGTCATCCGCATGAACCGTCCGGACGCGCTGAACGCGCTCAACAACGAGTTGCGCGGCCAGCTCTCCGAAGCCTGGAACCATTTCGAGGACGCAAAGGACCTGGAGGTCGCCATCTTCACCGGCAGCGGCCGCGGCTTCTGCGCCGGCGAAGACATGAAGGAGGCGCTGCAGGCCGGCAAGCCCGGCTTCTCCAAGCCCACGGCCAAGCCCGACCCCTTCATGCGCGAGACGCTGACCAAGCCGGTGATCGGCGCCATCAACGGCTATGCCATGGGCGGCGGCTTCATGCTGGTGGAGCGGACCGACTTGCGCGTCGCCGTCCGCGGCACCCTCTTCGAGATGAGCGAGGCCAAGCGCTGGATGCTGGGCGGCTGGAATCACGGCCATGTGGCAAACCTGCCCTTCCCCATCGCCACCGAAATGGCCTTCGCCTTCCGCATCACCTCCGAGCGCATGTACGAGCTGGGCTTCCTCAACCGCCTGGTCGAGCCGGACCAGTTGATGCCGGAAGCCATGAAAATGGCCGAGCACCTGCTGACCCTGCCGCCGGCGGCGCGCGTCAACACCCTGCACATGATGAAGACCGTGCGCCCGAACCCGGCCGCGCCCTATCACAAGCTCGCCAAGGCGCTGCACGAGCACGGCGCCCTCAGCGACCGCATGGAGAGCCGCGCCGCCTTTGCCGAAAAGCGCAAGCCGGTCTGGAAGGGCTGGGAGAAGCCGGAAGACCGCTACAACCTGCCGACGCTGGAAAGCGTGACGGCGGCGGAATAGCAACGCGCATCGTCCATTTCGCTTCATCCTGAGTAGCGCCGGCTGAAAGCCGGTGCGTATCGAAGGATCGGCAGCGGGCACGCAAACGACCCTTCGATACGCCGCTTCGCGCCTACTCAGGGTGAAGCCCCAACATTCCGGAGCCCCCCGACCATGACCACCCATCCAGGCCCTCTCGCTGGCATTCGCGTGCTCGACATGACCGAGCACATGGCCGGCCCGTTCGGCACCCTGATCTTCGCAGACATGGGCGCCGAAGTGATCAAGGTGGAACGCCCAGGCCGCGGCGACTCCACCCGCGGCATGGGCGACCAGTCCGAACGCAACCCGTTCTTCCGCTACATCAACCGCAACAAGAAAAGCGTCACGCTCAACTACAAGGAGCCCGAGGGCAAGGCCCTGTTCCTGGACCTGGTCAAGACCGTCGACATCCTCTGGGAGAACTACCGCCCGGGGGTAATGCCGCGGGCCGGTCTCGGTTACGAGGACCTGAAAAAGGTCAATCCGCGCCTGATCTACTGCCAGTCCTCCGGCCTCGGCTATGACGGCCCGCTGGCGCACCGCGGCGGCTTCGACCTGATCGCCCAGGGCATGGGCGGCATCATGCACGTGACCGGCGAGCCGGACGGCCCGCCCACCAGCGTCGGCCTGCCGATCACCGACCTCGGCACCGGCATGTTCTCGGCCCACGGCGTGCTGGCGGCGCTCTACCAGCGCGAAAAGACCGGCGAGGGCTGCCTGATCGAGACCTCGCTGTTGGAGACCGCCATCGGCCTCTCGTCCTGGACCAGCGCCGGCTATCTGGCCGACCCGGAGAAAAAGGAGCCGACGCGCCAGGGCTCGCGCCACCGCCAGAACGCGCCCTACCAGCGCTTCGAGACCGCCGACGGCTATATCATGATCGGCGCCGGCAACCAGAAGATCTGGGCCCGCGCGGCCGCGGCGCTGGGCCATCCGGAATGGGTGGACGACCCACGCTGGCCCTCGTCGGCCATGAGGGTCAAGAACCGCGCAGCGCTGGAGGCGGCGATCACGGCGGTGCTGAAGACCAACACCACCGACCACTGGGTCAGCGTGATGGAAGAGGCCGGCGTGCCCAGCGGCCCGGTCTACAATTACGCCGACATGTTCGCCGACCCGCAGGTGCAGCACCGCGGCATGGTGGTGACCGCCCATGACGACGAACTGGGCGAGGTGCCGCATATCCGCTCGCCGATCCGGATGACCGGCACGGAGAGCGGCGGCGGCGGCGTCGCCGTGCGCACCGTCGCACCGAAACTCGGCGCCCACAATGCGGAGGTCTATGGCAGCATCGGCGTCAGCGAGGCCGACCTCGCCGCGCTCAAGGCCAAGGGCATCGTCTGATCCGGGCGGCCGGCGGGGCGGCGGTGGGACGCCGCCACCATCGGCCGCCGTTCATTTCCCACCGCCCCATGCTTCATCCCGAGTAGCCGCGGACGCAGTCCGGGGCGTATCGAGGGACGCGGGTGCCCTCGTCCCTCGATACGGGCCTCCGGCCCTACTCGGGATGAAGCACAGAGGGATGAAGCACAGAGGGATGAAGCACAGAGGGATGACGCAAAGGGGGCATGAAACGGCTTGGGCCATCGGCCCCGCCGCTCACGCCGCGCCGATCGTCTTCAGCGCCTTTTCCACGGCGTCGAAGCTCAGCAGCACGCTGCCATGGCGGCTCTTGAACTCCCGCACCGGCGTCAGGACTTCCAGGTCGTCCCAGACATCGGCCGGCAGCGGCTCGCCCTCTTTCAGCATGGCGCGCATGGCGGCACCGGCATGCTTCAGCTCCGCCACCGACGCTCCCACCACGTGCCGCGCCATGATCGAGGCCGCGGCCTGGCCCAGCGTGCAGGCGCGAACCACGTGGCGGTAGTCGGTCACGACCCCGTCCTGCACCTTCAGGTCGACCGTGATGCGCGAGCCGCAGAGCGGGCTGCGCACGCTGGCGCTGGCGTCGGCATCGTCCAGCCGGCCCTGCAGCGGGATATCGTCCGCCAGTTCCATGATGCGGGCATTGTAAAGAGCCTTGATCTTGGCGGCTTCGCTCATGGTGGTGTGGGTCTCGTCAGGCGGCGGCCGCGGCGGCTTTCGCCTCGGCGAAGATGCGGGTGACCATGGCATGCAGGCCATTGTTGCGGGTGGGCGAGAGGTGCTCGTCCAGGCCGATGGCGGCAATGAAGTCCGGCCTAGTCGCCAGGATTTCCTTGGGCGTGCGCTCGGAATAGATGCGCAGCAGGATGGCGATCAGGCCGCTGACAATGTGCGCGTCGCTGGTCGCGAGAAAGCGCAGGCGCCCGTCGCCCATGGGCTCGGCCACGAACCAGACCTGGCTCTGGCAGCCACGCACCTTGTAGGCGTCGGTCTGCTTGTCCGCCGGAAACTCCGGCAGGTTGCGCCCCAGGTCGATGATGTAGCGGTACCGGTCCATCCAGTCGTCGAAGAAGGCGAATTCCTCGATCAGCTCGTCCTGGACCTCTTGAATGCTGGGCAATGGAGGTTCCTTGTCTTTGACTGTCCGCCGCCTCTGTCTTTTCACCCCGAGTAGGGCCGAAGGTCCGTATCGGGGGCCGCGCTCCCTCGATACGCCGGCTAATGCCGGCTACTCGGGATGAAACCAATGGGCTCTTTTCCGTTACCGGTCCTCTAAACGAAATTCACGCGCCGGCGCTCCGGCCCGGTGAAGCTGTTCAGCAACTGCTCCAAAAATTCCTTCTCCACGTCGCGGGTGATGAACACCAGTCGGGTGCGGTGGTCGTCGGACGGCCATTTCTCCAGCATCACCGGCGGGTGGAACACGTGCTGGACGCCGTGCACCACCACCGGGCCGTCGAAATCCTTCACGTTGACGATGCCCTTGACCCGCAGCAGGTCCGGCCCTTTCAGCATCATCGCCATGTTGATCCATTCCTCGAACGCATGCGCCTCGATCGGCTCGTCGAGGGTCAGGCAATAGGCGCGGATCGACTCGTCGTGGCGGTTGACGTCGTGGTGGTGGTCGCCGTGCCCATGCTCCTCATGCCCGTGGTCATGCTCATCGTGATCGTGCCCATGGTGATGGTGCCCGTGCTCCGCCTCCTCGCGCGCGGCGATCTCCTCGGCCTGGAGCCATTTTTCGACGTCGGCGATCTTGTTCTTCGGGTCGAACAGGCCGGCGTCGAACAGCAGCGCCGCCGCGATCCGTCCGTTCTCGGCCTCGTGGATCGGCGCGCCGGGGTTGAGGGTCTTGAGCCGCTCCTTCAGCGCCGCAACCGTGGCCGCGTCGGCCAGGTCCGCCTTGGTCAGCACCAGGCGATCGGCGACGGCCGCCTGCTTCACGCTTTCGAACTGGCTGTCCAGCGTGGCGGACCCGTTCACCGCGTCCACCGTGGTGATGACGCCGTCCATGCGATAGCGCCCGCTGACATAGGGGTCGGCCATCAGCGTGTGCAGGATCGGCGCCGGGTCGGCCAGGCCGGTGGTCTCGATCACCACCCGGTGGAAAGGCGGGATCTTGCCCTGCTCCGCCGCCAGCGCCTGTTTCATCAGGGTTTCCTGAAGGTCGTTGCGCACCGTGCAGCACAGGCAGCCGGCATTGATCAGCACCATTTCGTCCGAGACCTCCTCGACCAGCAGGTGGTCGAGGCCGATCTCGCCGAACTCGTTGACGATCACCAGCGTGCCGGCCATGTCCGGCTGCTTCACCAGTTGGTTCAGCAGCGTGGTCTTGCCGCTGCCGAGAAAGCCGGTGAGGATCGAGACCGGCAGGCGCTGGTTGGGGTCGCGTGTGTCCCAGGATTCCATTGGGGTCGTGCTTCTCTGTGGGGCTTGACAGGCTCTCTATAGTATAGGCACGAGCAGAACGCATCCCAACACCGGAACCGGCAGCGGATTTTTCCCATGACCGAACACTCTTTTGCGCCGCGCGAAACCAAAGCCGCGGTGGAGGAAGGCACCGGCTTCGCGCCGAAATTCGACGCGGCCGGCCTGATCCCCTGCGTCACCACCGACGCCGCCACCGGCGAACTGCTGATGTTCGCCTATATGAACGCCGAGGCGCTGGCCCAAACCATCCGCCTCGGCGAGGCGGTGTATTGGAGCCGGTCGCGCGGCGAACTCTGGCACAAGGGCGCGACCAGCGGCCATGTGCAGAAAGTGGTCGAACTCCGGGTCGACTGCGACCAGGATTGCCTCTGGCTGCGGGTCGACCCCCAGGGCAAGGCCGCCTGCCATGTCGGCTATCGCTCCTGCTTCTACCGCTCGGTGCCGCTCGGCGGCAGCGGCCAGCCCCTGGCCTTCGAGGAGACCGAAAAGCTGTTCGACCCGGCCGAGGTGTACGGCACCGGCAAGACCGCCTAGAGCGGGTTCTTTTCCCGCTGGCACACCCCCATCTCCCCTGTCCTCGCGGAAGCGGGGACCCATGCCTGAGAGACCCATACAGAGTCCGTGTCCTGTGAGAAGCTCTCAGGCATGGGCTCCCGCTTGTGCGGGAGATGGGGCAGGAAAGCAGTGCCGAAAGCGACCTAGCCCGCGGCCCGCGCCGCCTTGCGCAGGCGCTTCAACTCGTCGAAGGTCGCGGTGGCGTCGCGCAGCAGGGCGACCACGCCCCAGACGCGCCCGTCCTCGCCTTTCACGGCGGCGATGGTGAACTGGATCGAGAGCTTGTCGCCCGCCTTGTTCATCGCCGGCACCGACAGGATCTCGTCGGGCTCGTGGCTGGACTGGCCGGTTTCCATCGTCTTGCGATAGCCCTGCCAGTGGCGCTCGCGCAGGCGCTCCGGAATGATGATGTCCAGCGACCGGCCCAGGGCCTCCGCTTCCGTGAAGCCGAAAATGCGGGTGGCACCGGCGTTCCAGAACTGGATCGTGCCGTCGGCGTCGGAATAGATCACCGCGTCCGGCAGATCGTCCATCAGCGCCATTCCCAGGCGCAGCAACAGGCTGGCGGACGCGGTCGAGGCGGTGGGCGGCGGGGCGTTCATGGCGGCGGTTCCTTCGCGGGGCGTGTCGGCCGGCGCCAGGCCCATATAGACCGGGTCGACCTCGTGCATGAAACAGGGCGGCGAGGCGAACTCGCCGGGGGCGTTCGGGTCTTTGTCGTTGGTCATGGTCCGGCCTCCTTCACCGGGCCGGGACGGGCGCATGCACGTCCGGGCGGTTCAGCCGCTCGCCCGGCGCGAGCCTCAGTCCGTTGCTGACGGCGATGCCCAGTTCCAAACTGGCGGCGATGCGCCGGGCGCGGTCGACGAAATGGGCCGCGGCCACCGGCGGGCACTCCGCCATCGCCGTCGCCTCGAACAGGGCGAGCCAGCGGTCGAAATGCACGCCGTCCACCGGCAGCGGCGCATGCTTGACCATCGGCTGGCCGTGATACGCCCCCGTCATCAGCACGACCGAGGACCAGAAGGCGCACATGCGCCCCAGATGGACGTCCCAGTCGCCGATGCGCGCCTCGAACACGGGGCCCAGCAACGGGTCGCGCCGCACCTGGGCATAAAAGGCATGCACCAGCCGCTGGATCATCGCCGCGTCGATTCCGGTCCGCTCGGCGATCTCCGCGGCAATGACGGACCGGCGTTCGTTCGGGCTCATCGGCCGACCTCGCTTTATTCGGTATCCTATATACCAATTTAATCCATCCCCCGCGCCGCCGCAATGGCCGTTCGGGATTGTCGCACGGTCGGCCGCGATTGCCCACGCCTTGCACGCGCGGGCGGTCTGGCCGATAGTGCCCGGCCAACCGCGCCCACCCCCGAACCAGTGCGCCGAACGACCGTTTCCGAGGACCCCGCCCCATGGCCACGCCCACCTGGAATCTCTACGCCTTTTGCTATGGCCGCCACGAAAACCGGCTGATGAGCGACACCTTCATCGGCGGCAATCCGAACGAAATCTGCCGCGGCCTCGACTATTTCATGTGGGCGGTGGTGAACGGCGACCGGGCCATCGTCATCGACACCGGCATGACCCAGGACAAGGTTCAGAGCATGAACCGCACCTGGCTCGCCGATCCGGTCGACCTGCTGGGCAAGGTCGGCATCGACGCAGAACAGGTGGACGAGGTCATCCTCACCCACGCCCATTTCGACCATGTCGGCAACCTGCACCGCTTCCCCAAGGCCACCTTCACCATCCAGGACCTGGAGATGCAGTCCATCACCGGCCGCGACATGACCCACCCCTTCTTCCGCACCGCCTACCACCAGGACGACGTGGAGGAGTTGGTCGGCCTGCTCTACGACAACCGGCTGAAATTCATCCATGGCGACGGCAGCTATGCGCCGGGCCTGGACTATCACCTGATCGGCGGCCATTCCCGCGGCCAGATGGGGTTGACGGTCAACACCGAGCGCGGGCCGGTGTTCCTGGCCAGCGACGCCATCCACCTGTTCAAGGAGGTCGACGAGGAACTGCCCTTCATCGTCTTCTACGACATGGCCGAGATGCTGGAGGGCTACCGCACCTGCGCCAGGCTGGCCGGCGACCGCGCCTTCCTGGTGCCGGGCCACGACCCGCTCGTCACCGACGTCTATCCCGCCGCCAGGCCCGGCCTGGAGGGCCTGGTGCTCGACCTGGGGCAAGCGCCGAAGGCGGCCTAGCCTCCTCCCCCGCTCCGGTTTTCCCTGCGCAGCCTGCCACTCCCGGTGCGATGCTCCCCGGGCAAGGCGGAGCCGCGACCCGGGGTCGGTGTCATCCTTCGAACACCGCCGCTGCCGGTGTTCGCACGCCGCAACCGGTCCCGGATGCCCGCTCCGCAGGCTCCGGGATTCAAGTGCCCTCTCAAAGCCCGATCATGCGCCAGACGCTGGCCTCGGTGATCGCGTTGGCCTCGATCTCGCGGGAGGTCTCGACCGTGTAGGTCGCCACCTGGCGGATGCCCCGGCGCGGCAGGAACTGCCGGCCCGGGTCGCCGAACAGCACCGGCGCGGCCGCCTCGCGCAGATGATCGGCGAGGTCGGCCGACTCGCCGCGCGTGTAGCAGACATCGCCGACCAGGATCAGGTCGAACGGCGCGAAGTCATAGGTGATGGCGTCCGCCGTCTCGCAGGAAATGCGCTCCGCAACCCCATTCAGTTCTGCGTTGAGCCGGCAGACCGTCCCGGCCACCGGGTCGATGTCCAGCGCGGTCACATGCTCCGCCCCCGCCAGCGCCGCAGCGATGGAGACGATGCCGCCGCCGCTGCCGATATCGACCAGCCGCAGGCCCCGCACCGCCTCCGGATCGTCGAGGATATACCGTGCCAGCGCCTGCCCGCCGACCCAGGCAAAGGCCCAGAACGGCGCGTTAATGTTGATCTGGTTCAGATAGGATTCGGTGGCGTGCCAGAGCGGCGTCAGTTCGGTGGCAAGGTGCAGCCGGATTTCCGGCACCAGCTTCGGCGCGGTGACGGTCGTGTTGGCGCGAATGAAGTCGTCCAGGTCCAAGGGCGTCAGAGTCCACCAAAGAGGAGTGCAGCGGTCACGATCAGGCCGGCGTCGCGATTGGCCTTGAACTTGGCGAGACAGTCGTCCGGGTCGTCCAGGCGCAACGCCACCACCTGCCAGCCGAAATGGGCGGCCAGCAGCGCGAGGCCGATCCAGAAGCCGACGCCCAGCCCCGCAAGCCCGCCGGCGGCGGCGATCAGCAGCGTCGCGGCGCCATAGAACGCCACCAGCCAGGGCCGGGTGCGGGCGCCGAACAACAGGGCCGTGCTCTTCACGCCGATCAGCGCGTCGTCTTCCTTGTCCTGGTGGGCGTAGATCGTGTCATAGCCCAGCGTCCAGGCCAGCCCGGCGGCATAGAGCAGAGCGGCCGACAGGGTCAGGCCCGCGGTCAGCGCGGCGAAGCCCACCAGCACGCCCCAGTTGAAGGCCAGGCCCAGCACCGCCTGCGGCCAGTGGGTCACGCGCTTGGCGAAGGGATAGGCCGCCACCACCGGCAGCGAGCAGAACCCGATCAGGATCGCCACCGGGTTCAGCACGAACAGCACCACGGCGCCGACGGCCAGTTGCAGCGCCAGGAACATCCAGGCCCGGCTGACGCTCACCTCGCCCGCCGGGATCGGCCGCAGCGCCGTCCGCGCGACCCGGCCGTCGAAATCCCGGTCGACGATGTCGTTGTAGGTGCAGCCGGCGCCGCGCATGGCCAGCGCCCCCAGGGCGAACCACAGGCCATAGCCGATGGCCGCCCAGACGCTCGCACCAACCCCGCTCCCACCGGCCCCGCTCGCGCCGCCCCCACTCGCGCCGGCCCCGCTCACCGCCAGCCCCAGCCCCCACCAGCAGGGCAGCAGCAGCAGCCAGGTGCCGATGGGCCGGTCCAGCCGCGCCAGCCGCGCATACGGGTGCAGGGCGGCCGGCAACAACCGCTCGGCCACGCTGCGGCGAATGTCGGTCGCTTTGTGCGGATCGCGGGAAAGACTGGTGCGCGCAGATGTCATTTCGGGCCAGGGGCAAATCGGGTCATAGTTCGACCATGTCAGGCGACGATCATACTCCGATTTCCAGCGCGCCGCGCCTGTTCGTGGACGCGACCCTTGCGCCCGGTGCCGCCGTGGCGCTGGGGCCGGAGCAGACCCATTATCTGCTGCGGGTGATGCGCCGCGGCCCCGGCGCCGAGGTGCTGCTGTTCAACGGCCGCGACGGGCTCTGGCGGGCGCGGGTCGCCGGCGACGACCGCCGCCGCGCGACGCTGCAACTGGCAGAGCGATTGCGGCCGCAACCGGCCGCCGACGGCCCCTGGCTCGCCTTCGGCGTGCCGAAACGCCCGGCGCTGGAGTGGATATTGCAAAAGGGCACCGAGCTGGGCGCGACAAAATTCCTGCCGGTCGCCAGCGCCCGCGCCATGGCCGAGCGCCTGAACCCGGACCGCCTGGCCCGCATCGTCATCGAGGCCGCCGAACAGTGCGAGCGCCTCGACCTGCCGACCATCGAACCCGTGCAGCGCCTGGGCGATCTGCTGGCCGCCTGGCCGCCGGACCGTACCCTGCTCTGGTGCGACGAGCAGGGCGGCGGCGTGCCCATCGCCGATGCCCTCGACGGCCTCTACGGGCCGGACGAGACCGCCCCACCCCGTCCCTGGGGATTGATGATCGGGCCGGAAGGGGGTTTTGCGTCGGGCGAACTTGACGGGCTCGGCGAAGTCTCCTTTGTTAGCCGGGTGGCCCTGGGGCCGCGCGTTCTGCGGGCGGAAACCGCCGCCATCGCCGCCCTGGCCATCGGCCAGGCGCTGGCCGGTGACGGCGACCGTCCCGTGCGCGCAACCTGACGGGCTTCTCTTTACCCCCTGGTGCTGTAAGGCAGCGTGCATGGCAGGACATTCGGACAGCGCCCCCATCGAAAGCAAGGATGAGCTGGTCGCCTATTTCGCGGCGGGCAACAAGCCGCCCGAAGACTGGCGCATCGGCACCGAACACGAAAAGCTGGTGTTCCGCCTGAAGGACCTGACCCGTCCCGGCTATGAGGGCCCGGACGGCATCGGCGCGCTGCTGCGCGGCCTGGCCGAGCGCTATGCCTGGGAGCCGATCAAGGAAAACGGCAACACCATCGCGCTGACCGACCATGCCGGCGGCTCGATCACGCTGGAGCCCGGCGGCCAGTTCGAGCTTTCCGGCGCGCCGCTGGAGACGATCCACGAGACCTGCCGCGAGGTGCACACCCATCTGGACCAGGTGCGCACGGTCTGCAACGACCTGGGCCTGGGCATGGTCGGCATCGGCTTCGACCCGAAATGGCGGCGCGAGGACATCCAGTGGATGCCCAAGGGCCGCTATCGCATCATGCGCAACTACATGCCCAAGGTCGGCACGCTCGGGCTCGACATGATGCTGCGCACCTGCACGGTGCAGGTCAATCTCGACTACGGCTCCGAAGCGGACATGGTGCAGAAATTCCGCGTCAGCCTGGCCCTGCAGCCGCTGGCCACCGCGCTGTTCGCCAACTCGCCCTTCAAGGAGGGCCGGCCGAACGGCTACATGTCCTATCGCAGCCATGTCTGGACCGACACCGACCCGGATCGCAGCGGCATGCTGGATTTCGTGTTCGAGGACGGGTTCGGCTTCGAGCGCTACACCGACTATATCCTCGACGTGCCGATGTATTTCGTCCACCGGGGCCAGGACTATGTCGACCTCGCCGGCCGCTCCTTCCGCCAGTTCCTGGCCGGCGAGCTGGAAGCGGAGGACCAGGGCCATGTCATCCGCAAGGGCGACCGGCCGTCGATGGAGGACTGGGCCGACCACGTCACCACCGCCTTTCCGGAAGTGCGGATGAAGCGCTATCTGGAGTTGCGCGGCACCGACGGCGGCCCCTGGCGCCGGCTCTGCGCCCTGCCGGCGCTCTGGGTCGGCCTGCTCTATGACCAGAGCGCGCTCGACGCCGCCTGGGACCTGGTCAAGGACTGGACGGCGGAGGAGCGCAACCGGCTGCGCGACGAGGCGCCGCGCCTGGGCCTGGCGACGCCGTTCCGCGGCCGCACCCTGGCCGACCTGGGCGGCGAGGTGATGAAAATCGCCCGCTCCGGCCTGCAGGCGCGCGCCCGGCTCGACGGCGCCGGCAACAACGAGACCGGCTTCCTGGACGTGCTGGACGAGATCGTCGCCACCCGCGAATCCCCCGCCGCCGCCAAGCTCCGCGCCTATCACGAGCGCTGGAACGAAAGCGTCGACCCCCTGTTCACGGAATACGCCTACTAATCCCGTTCCCCGGAGGTGGCGGAGCCGCCATCCGGGGCCGGTGTCATCGTGCGAACACCGCCGCGGTTGGTGTTCGCATCCGCCGGCCGGTCCCGGCTCAAGGCCGGGACACACCAAAAGGGCCTGTGCGGCGTGGTCACAGACCCCTCTCTCTTCTTCGCGACACTCTCCCGGCGCCCCTCCCCTCTCATCCCGGGCAGGCGCGCCAGCGCCCTATCGAGGGACGCCTCAACTCCGCGCCGCCTCCTCGATACGCGCCTGCGGCGCTACTCGGGATGAAGCAAAACCAGGGCAGAAGCCCCGCGACCCAACCCCAGCGCCCGCAACCCGGCCCCTGAGGCCTCCATCTCTCCCAGCCCCGCTTCATCCTCTCCCAGCCCGGCTTCATCCCGAGCAGGCGCGCCAGCGCCGTATCGAGGGACGCCGCTACCCGCGCTCGTCCACCAACCGGATCGGCTTCTGCCGGTGCTCGATCTCCGTCAGCGGTGCGGTCGCGCCCGGCGCCACCAACTCCACCGCCACCTCGACCCCCAGCCGCTCGCGCAGCAGGCCGCGGAGCCGGGCGTCCAGGCCGGCGCCGGCGCCCCGCACCTCCACCAGCACGGTCAGTTCCTCGCGCGCGCCGTCGCGTGTCCAGCGGCAGACATATTCGCCGGTGGCCTCGGCCACGCCTTCCAGATGGGCGCCGATGGCGGTCGGATAGACGTTGATGCCGCGCAGCTTCACCATGTTGTCGCTGCGGCCCTGGAAGCCGGCCATGCGCCGGAAATTGATGTCGCCCGCCGGCGGCAGCAGCGTCGTCACGTCCTGGGTGTCGAAGCGGATGATCGGGTAGACGCCGTCCTTGAACAGCACCGTGGTGCAGAGATTGCCCGGCGTCCCGTCCGCCACCGGTGCCCGCGTCTCCGGGTCCAGCGCTTCGACCAGATGCGCGTCCTCCCAGAGGTGCAGCCCGTCATGGGCCGGTCCTTCGGCCGCGATGATGCCGGTGTCGCCGACGCCGTACCAGTCGAAGCACTCGGCCCCGCCCCAGAGCGCCGACAGCGCCGCCCGGTCCTCGTTGCCCAGATGGCCGGCGATCAGGCGCACGCCCAGGTCCGTCGCCGGGTCCAGCCCCTGCTCCCGCGCCACCTCTGCCAGGCGCTTGATGTAGTCGACAAAGCCCACCAGCACCGTCGCGCCGAAGCGTTGCATCAGGTGCAGTTGCTGCACGCTCGGCAGGTCGCGGCCGGTGCCGGCGGGCAGGAACAGCGCGCTGGTGAAATGGGTCACCGCCTCACGCACATAATGGCCGCCATTGACCATGCCGAAGCCATAGACCGAGTGCACCACATCCTGGTCGCCCAGCCCCTGCAACCGATAGGCCCGTGCCAGCAGCAGATTCTGCATCTCCCGGTCCCTCGGCCCGAAGAACAGGGGTTGCGGCACGCCGGTGGTGCCGCTGGTGGTGTGGAAAAAGCTCTGCGGGTTGTTGTGGTCCAGGCCGTGATAGTCGCCCCAGGGCGGCAGCGCCTCGATCGAGGCCATCAGGTCGGCCTTGGAGAAGGGCGGGATTTTCGGCAGGTCTTCCAGGGTTTGGATGTCGAACGGCGACAGCCCGGCTTCGCGCCAGCGGCGCTCGTAGAAGGGCACGCTCCAGGCCCGCGCCACCACGCGCTGGAAGCGCCGCTCCTGCACAGCGCGCAGTTCGTCCGCCGACCATTGGGCGGGTCCGGCGAGGAAGGCGTCGCCGATGGGATAGTCCGCCAGCGCCTGCCGTGGGTCGAACCCGGCCCAGTAGGCCGGCAATGCCACCTCCGGTTCGGGCGGGATGTCGGTGACGGTCATGGCCTCTCTCCGTGGATGAGGGCGAGCAGCGGCTGGGTGCTCGGCTGACGGTCCAGATCATCCAACAGGGCGATCAGCGCTGCAATCGCCTCGTCCGCCAGCGGCCGCGCCGCCGCCCGCGCATTGGTGCGGAACTTGGCCAGATGCGCCGCGCGCGTCATCGGGTTGGCCGGGTTGCCATAGATCGCCGTCAGCGTGCGCGCATGCTCGCTGCCGTCGGTCCGCCGCACGGTCACCGTGACGGGGCTGAGCGCGTTCGGGTCCGGATTCGCATCCGCGGCGATGCTCACGCGCCGGGCGAGGTCCAGCCGGTCCGCGTCCGCCAACGCCGCCGGCGCGAAGTCGGCAATGCCAAGCCCGCCGCCCATCAGCGCGCTCGCCACCGCATATTGGCCACAGAGCCGGGCATAGCCGACGGCCATGTCGTCCTTCACCGGCCGGCCGATCAGCCGGTGGGTGAGCGGCGGCACGGCGGCGGTGACCGCGGTGACGTCAGCAGCGGCAAAGCCCAGCTCCCGCTGCAATTGCAGCGCCGCGTCCACCAGCCCGTGCGTCGCCCGGCCGGAGGGGAAGGGCTTGTGCGCCACCTCCGCGATGCGCCAGGTGCGGCCCAGGCTCTCCAGCACCGGCGCCAGGTCGTACGCGCCCTCGAACAGCGGGAAATAGCCGAACGGCCCTTCCAGCACATTCTGCGGCCCAGCAATGCCCGCCGCGGCCATGTCGCAGGCGGTGATGGCGTTGCGGGCGTTGAAGCCCACCTGCATCGCCAGCACCGGCGAGCCCTCGGTGTGCGCCTGCATGGTGCCGCCCATCTGGCTGTAGGCGATGCCGGCGGCATCGGTCAGGCCCTGCGCGTCGAAGCTCATCAGCCGCCCCACCGCCAGGGTCGCGCCGAAGCCGCCGGCGGTGGCCGGCCGGAAAAAGCGCAGGCCCGCCTTGCTGGCGACGCCGATGCCCGCCGCCACGTCGACGCCCAGCGCGATGGCTGCCAGCAGCTCCCGGCCGCTGGCCTGGCCGCCCGAGCGGTCGAGCTGGGCCAGGATCGCGCCCAGCATCACCGCCATCGGATGCACCACCGCGGCCTCGTGCACGCAGTCGAACTCGGAATTGTGGATCTGGTAGGCGTTGCAGAACGCCGCCCCCGGCGCCGGCACGGGCCGCGCCTGCTGCCCCAGCACCCTGGCAGAGCCGACCGCGGCCGCCTCGCCGCCGTTCAGCGCCACCAACTCCGCCGCATAGGGACCGACGCTGCCGACGAGGCCGACTCCCAGGCTGTCCAGCAGAAAGGTCTTGGCCGCCGCCACCGCCGCCGGCGACAGCGCCTCGAACGGGGTATCGGCGACGTGCGCGGCGAAACGGGCGATGCCGTCCATGGGGCGGGTCCTCAATTGGCGCTGAATGGCGTGCCCGGAACCCTACAGCATCCGGACTCGCCCGCGAAACCATCCTCGCACGATGCCGGGCGACCGGCGCCTCACCCCCGCCCTTTCATCCCGAGTAGGCGCAATGCGCCGTATCGAGGAACGTCCCGCCATGTCGCCGCGAAACCTCCCTCGATACGGCGCATTGCGCCTACTCGGGATGAAGCAAGAGGGGATGGCCGGCAGAGGCGGCAAAGGAAAAGCGTGCGCACCGGCCTCCGATCCGTGGCCCCGCGCAATCCTCGCTTCATCCCGAGTAGGCGCAATGCGCCGTATCGAGGGAGGCTTCGGGGCGGCGTGGCGGGACGTCCCTCGATACGCGCCTGCGGCGCTACTCGGGATGAAGCGAGGGAGGGGGCAGGCGCGTATCGAGGGACGCCCTCTCAAACGGCCTGGGTGCGGAAATGGTCCGCGATCTCGCGCCGTGTGGCGACCCATACGTCCGGCTTGGTCGCCACATAGTCCAGGAATTTCGCGAAATAGCCGATGCGACCCGGCCGGCCGATGATGCGCAGATGCACGCCCAGGCTCATCATCCTGGGCTCGCCCGCCGCGCCCTCGTCATAGAGCCAGTCGAACGTGTCGACCGCATAGTCCAGCCATTGCGCCGGCGTCATCGCCGGGTCGGTCCACATCTTCATGTCATTGCTATCGAGCGCGTAGGGCAGAATGACGATGTCCCGCGCCGCCGGGTCGTTCCAGAACGGCCGGTCGTCGGAATAGTCGTCCATGTGATAGGTGAAGCCTTCCTCGATCAGCAGCCGCCGCGTGTTGTCGGTCAGGAGATAGCGCGACAGCCAGCCATGGGGCCGCTCGCCGGTGCTGGCGCGGATCGAGGCCACGGCCTTGCGGATGAAGTCCCGCTCCGCCGCCTCGTCCAGGCCGAACTGGTGCACCCATTTGTAGCCGTGCGAGCAGACCTCGTGCCCGCCCGCCACGATCTGGCGCGCCAGCTCCGGCGCGCGCTCCAGCGCCTGGGCGGCGGCGGTGAAGGTGGCGCGCACGCCGTGCTGGCGCAACAGGCGCATCACCCGGGGCGCGCCCGCCTTGATGCCGTAGGCGTAGTTGCTCTCGTTGCCGTAATTGCGGATCGGGTGGCGGATGGCGATGCCCAGCTCGTCCACCGGTTCCGGCCGCTTGTCGCCCTCGTCGACGCGGGCTTCCGCCCCTTCCTCGACATTGACGACCAGCGAGAGCGCAAGCTTGGCCCCGTTCGGCCATTGGAGCGACGCCATCGTGTGTTGATCTCCCTAGCAACCGGCGGCGGCCAAAGTGCGGCTTCGGCCGCGCCCGCGCAAGCCTTCTCGGGCGAAAGCGGGCGCTCCGGCCGCCATCGCCATTGCCTTTGCCGGCGTGTCACGCTATCCGGGGCCGTTGATAAGTCGGCAAGGTCTGACGATTCGGCCCGCAAGAACCGCGAAGGAGACCGCGCAGTGAAGAAGTTGTTGGTGTTGATGATGGTACTGTGGGCCGGCAGTGCAGCCGCGGACGACGGCGCCATCAAGATCGAGTTGAACAGCATCGCGGTACGCAACGATGTCTGCCAGGTGTTCATTCGCGTCGGCAATCAGAGCGACATCGCCTACAGTGCCTTCAAGATCGACCTCGCCTTCTTCGACAAGGACGGCATCATCAACGATCGGGTGCTGGTCGACCTGGCGCCGTTGCGGGCGCACAAGACCTCGATCCACGTGTTCGATATGCCGGACCTCGACTGCGGCACTGTCGGCGAGGTGCTGCTGAACGACATCACCGAATGCCAGGCCGAAGCCCCGGCCGAGACGCCGGCCGACTGCTTCGGCGCCGTCACGCTCAGCTCCCGCGGCGATATCGTCTTCACCCGCTGAACCCGCCGGAGCCTCGGGCCGCGACCAGAGAACCGTTGGCGCGCGCACCGTTGCACCGTATGTAAGGTCCGCTCAAAAGCCCTCCCCGCCCCCTTGGCGGGGTCGCGCAACGCGCCAGGCCCCACGCCTGCGCCGCATCGGGAGTCGCGCAATGGTCCACAAAGTGTTTATCGACGGCGAAGCCGGCACCACCGGCCTCCAGATCCGCGACCGGCTGCAACCGCGCACGGACATCGCGCTGGTGCAGGTCGATCCCGCGCGCCGCAAGGACCCGGCCGCCCGCGAAGAGGCGCTGGCCGAAGCCGACGTGGCCATTCTCTGCCTGCCGGACGACGCCGCGCGCGAGGCGGCGGCGCTGGCCGCCCCGCACGGCACCCGCCTGATCGACGCCTCCACCGCGCACCGGGTGAACCCCGACTGGGTGTTCGGCTTTCCGGAGATGGCGGCGGGCCAGCGCGACGCCATCGTCGACGCGCAGAGGGTCTCGAACCCCGGCTGCTGGTCCACCTGCGCCATCGCCCTGATCCGGCCGCTGGTCGAGGCCGACCTGATCGACCCGGACCACCCGCCGGCGATTTCCGGCGTGTCCGGCTATACCGGCGGCGGCAAGGCGATGATCGCGGAGTTCGAGTCCGGCGACGTCTCCGGCTCGTTTCTCTATGCCGCCGGCCAGGCCCACAAGCACCTGCCGGAAATCACCCGGCACGGCCGGCTGGCCCGCGCCCCGGTGTTCGTGCCCTCGGTCGGCCAGTACGCCCAGGGCATGGCCGTGGCGGTGCATCTGCCCGAACTCGGCGCCAACGGCATCGCCGCCGCCGAGGCGGCATTGCGCGCGGCCTATCGCGAGTCCCGCTTCGTCGCCGTGATCACCGCCGAGGCCGAGGGCGCGCGCGTCTGGCCGCAGCGGCTGAACGGCACCAACCGTCTGGAATTGTCGGTCCACGGCAACCCGAAGACCGGTGCGGCCAGCCTGATCGCGGTGCTGGACAATCTGGGCAAGGGCGCCTCCGGTGCCGCGGTCCAGAACCTCAACCTCATGCTGGGCCTGGACGAGGGCGCGGGGCTTTAGGCGACCCGCCCGACCGGGCGCCGGCCGCAGCCCGAGGCGGCAGCGCCGCGGGCGCGGCGGCGCCTGCGGTTGCGGGGGATATGCGCGCGCGGTCTTGTCGGCGCTCGTTCCGGGTGGAACACTCTCGGCCCAGCGGTTACACGCGAACCGAACCAACCGGAAGGAAGCCTGAGAAATGCGTCTCGCCGACAAAGTCGCCATCGTCACCGGCGGCGCCCATGGCATGGGCAAATCCACCTGCGAAATCTTCGCCCGCGAGGGCGCCAAGGTCGTCATCGCCGATGTCGACGACCAGGCGGGCCAGGAGCTGGCGCAGCAGCTGACCAGCCAGAACCTGACCGCCCTGTTCCATCATCTGGACGTCACCAGCGAGGCCGACTGGGCCGCCACCGTCAAGGCGGCGGTCGATGCCTATGGCAAACTCGACCTGCTGGTGAACAATGCCGGCATTTCCGGCAGCGCGGCCGAGGACCTGGACGACACCGAAATGTGGAACCGGTTGATGACCATCAACTCCACCGGCCCGTTCTTCGGCATCAAATACTGCGCGCCGGAGATGAAAAAGCAGGGCGGCGGCGCGATCGTGAACATCTCGTCCATCAGCGGTCTTGTCGGCCAGGGCTTCATTCATCCGGGCTATAACGCATCCAAGGGCGCGGTGCGCCTGCTGACCAAGCAAGCGGCCTCGCGCTTCGGGCCGGACAATATCCGCGTCAACAGCGTCCATCCGGGCCTGATGCCGCCCATGCGCACCAGCGGCAAGACCGCCGACCCGGTGACCCGCGCCAAAATGCTGAAGCGCGTGCCGCTCGGCCGCAATGGCGAGGTGTGGGAGGTGGCGAACGCCACCCTGTTCCTCTGCTCCGACGAGGCCAGCTACATCACCGGCGCCGAACTGGTGGTGGATGGCGGCCACTGCGCCGTGTAGCGCGGCCGTTCGCCCGTCCGTTCCGGCCCCGGCGACGCGCCCGCGCGCTGCCGGGGCCTTTTTCCAGCCGAACCCGAGCCCATGCCCACCCGCACCATCCGCTACACCGACCCGGAAACGCTGGCAGAGGCCGCCCGCGACCTGCCCTATCTGGAGCTGCTGCACCGCATGAAGGCCGGCACGCTGCCGCGCTCGACCATGATGGAGTCGCTCGACCTCTGGATGGAGGAGGCGGAGGCCGGGCGCGTCGTCTTCGCCGGCACGCCGCACATCGCCTTTTCCAACCCGCTCGGCACGCTGCACGGCGGCTGGTATGCGAGCCTGCTCGACTCGGTGCTGGGCAGCGCGATCCAGTCGACCCTGCCGGCGGGCAAGGGCCAGACCACGCTCGAATTCAAGATCAACATGGTCCGCGCGGCCCGGCTCGACGGCCGCCCGGTGCGCTGCGAGGCCCGCGCCCGCCATGTCGGCCGGCGCACCGGCACGGCCGAAGGCGAGATCGTCGACGCCGACGGCAAGCTGCTGGCCCATGGCAGCACCACCTGCCTGATCCTGGACTTTTGACAACGGCGTCAGTGCCAAATCGTCCCGTTGCAACATGTTGGACGATAGCCTACCTCGCGCTCAGGTGGCGCTGACCGCGGCGCGACACGATGCCGGGCAAGCCGCCTCATGCGAACTGGTCACAGTTGCGCGCACGCGGATGCAAAGGGAGGCGTCACGCCACCATGGACACGATGATTGCCACCGAAAGCCTGACCAAGGTGTTCGGGGCCAAGACGGTCGTTGACTCGGTCAGCCTCACCGTCCGCCGGGGCGAGGTTCTCGGCTTCCTTGGCCCGAACGGCGCCGGCAAATCCACCACGATGAAAATGGTCACCGGCTTCCTGCGCCCGACCGCTGGCCGGGCCGCGATCTGCGGCCAGGACGTGCTCGACCATCCCATCGCCGCCAAGCGGCATCTGGGCTATCTGCCCGAGGGCGCCCCGCTCTATCCGGACATGACGCCCCGCGGCTTCCTGAACTTCGTCGCGGCCGCCCGCGGCCTGCGTGGCGCCGACAGGCGCGGACGGGTGGACCGGGCCATCGCCATGACCCAGCTCGAAAGCGTGCTGGCGCAGCCGATCGACACCCTCTCCAAGGGCTTCAAGCGCAGGGTCGGCCTGGCCCAGGCGCTGTTGCACGACCCCGACGTGCTGATCCTGGACGAGCCCACCGACGGCCTGGACCCGAACCAAAAGCACGAGGTGCGCAAGCTGATCCACGAAATCTCGCCGACCAAGGCCATCGTCATCTCCACCCACATCCTGGAGGAGGTGGAGGCGGTGTGCTCGCGCGCCGTGGTCATCGCCCAGGGCAAGGTGATCGCCGACGACACGCCGGCGGGCTTGGTCGCCCGCTCGCCCCGCCACGGCGCCGTCAGCCTGACGCTGCCGGCCGGCCAGACCGAGGCGATCAAGACCGCGCTCAGCCACATTCCCGGCATCGGCGCGGTCGAGCAGGGCAAGCGCAACGGCGCGGGCGTGTCGCTCACCGTCTTCCCCGCCCCCGGCACCGACATCGCCACGGCCATCGCCGAGCGGGCCGCGGCCGAGCACTGGCCGATCAGCAATCTGCAAACCGAACGCGGCAATCTGGATGAAGTCTTCCGCCGCCTGACCCAGCCGCAAGCGCGGGAGGCCGCCTGAGCCATGGGCCCGATCGCCACCGTGTTCCGGCGCGAATTCGCCGGCTATTTCGCCACCCCCGTCGCCTTCATCTTCATCATCATCTTTCTGGCGCTGGCGGGGTCGTTCACCTTCTATCTCGGCTATTTCATCGAGCGCGGCAACGCCGACCTCCAGACCTTTTTCCTGTTCCACCCCTGGCTCTACCTGCTGCTGATCCCGGCGGTTTCCATGCGGCTCTGGGCCGAGGAGCGCAAGCAGGGCACGATCGAGCTGTTCCTGACCCTGCCGATCAGCATCACCCAGGCGGTGGTGGGCAAATTCCTGGCCGCCTGGGCCTTTGTCGGCCTGGCGCTGGCGCTGACCTTCCCGATGTGGATCACCGTCAACGTGCTGGGCGAGCCCGACAACGGCGTCATCGCCGCCGGTTATCTGGGCTCGCTGCTGATGGCCGGCTCCTATCTCGCCATCGGCTCGTGCCTGTCGGCCGTGACCAAGAACCAGGTGATCGCCTTCGTGCTCACCATCACGGTCAGCTTCCTGTTCACCGCCGGCGGCTCCGGCGTCGTCGTCGGCCTGGTCCAGGGCTGGGCGCCGCAGGCCGTCGTCAGCGCGGTGCAGAGCCTCAGCTTCCTGAACCATTTCCAGAACATCGCCAAGGGCGTGATCGACCTGCGCGACGCCGTGTTCTTCGTGGCCCTGATCGCCGCGTGGCTCGCCGCCAACGTCCTCGTCGTCGACCTGAAGAAAGCGGACTGATCCGATGGCAGACCCCGCCCAAAACCCCGTCCGCCAGCGCAACCTGCTGTCGGTGCTGGGACTGATCGTCATCGCGGCGCTGTTCGTCGCCGTCGTGGTGCTCTCGAACCAGCTTTTCCGCTCCTCCCAGGTCGACCTGACCGAGGACGGGCTCTACACCCTCTCCAAGGGCACCAAGGAGGTGCTGCAAGGGATCGACGAGCCGATCACGCTGCGCTTCTACTATTCCAGCCGCATCGCCGAGGAATTGCCGGATATCGGCGTCTATGCCCAGCGCGTGCGCGACATGCTGGAGGAATACGCCCGCATCGCCGGCGGCAAGGTCCGGCTGGAAATCCACGATCCCCAGCCCTTCACCGACGAGGAAGACCTGGCCGTCGCCGTCGGCCTGCAAGGCGTGCCGATCGACCAGGGCGGCGACCTGGTCTATTTCGGCCTCGCCGGCACCAATTCCACCGACCAGCAGCAGATCATTCCCTTCTTCGACCAGAAGCGCGAGGCCTTCCTCGAATACGATCTGACCCGGCTGGTCTACAATCTCGCCCACCCGAAAAAGCCGGTGGCCGCCGTCATCAGCGGCCTGCCCGTCTCCGGCTCGCCCTACGCGAAATCCGTGCCCGGCGCGCCGGACGATTCCTGGGCGGTCTGGGGCCAGTTGAAGGAGCTGTTCGACGTCCGCGAACTGCCGATGACCAACGCGGTCATCCCGGACGACGCCAACCTGCTGCTGCTGATCCACCCGGACAAGATCGACGACCGCACCCGCTATGCCATCGACCAGTTCGCGCTCAAGGGCGGCCGGGTCGTCGTGCTGATCGACCCGCATTCGGAGGTGCAGGCCAGCGACCCGCAAATGCGCCGCGGGCCGTCGCCCAACATCGTCGCCGCCTCCAACCTGCCGAAGCTGCTGAAGGCCTGGGGTCTGGAAATGCCGCCGGGCGACGTGATCGGCGACGCCAAGCTCGCCCGCCGAGTCCAGGTGCCGACCCAGGGGCCGGTCAAGACCCGGGTCGCCGCCATCGACTACCCGCTCTGGCTCGCCCTCGGGCCGGAGGAAATGAGCCAGCAGGACCTGGTCACCAGCCAGCTTTCGCTGCTGAACCTGGCCTCGCCCGGCCATCTCGACCCGGAAAAGGGCGCCACCACCACCTTCACGCCGCTGCTCTGGACCTCCGCCGAGGGCGGCAAGGGCGATCTCTCCCTGGCGCAGCAGGGCTCGACCCAGATCCTGGAGCAGACCAACACGTTCAAGCCGGACGGCAAATACACCCTCGCCGCGCGCATTCGCGGCCCGGTCAAGTCCGCCTTCCCGGACGGCCCGCCCAAGCCGCCGATGATCGACCAGCTGGAAAAGGCGATCGCCAACGCCAAGGAAGGCGAGGACACGGCCAAGAAGAAGGCGGAGCTCGACGCGGAGACAAAGAAGTGGGACGCCGCCAAGGCCGCCCACATCGCCGAATCCAAGGCGCCGCTCAACGCCATCGTCGTCGCCGACGTGGACTTCCTGGCCGACGGGCTCTGGGTGCGGGTGCAGGACTTTTTCGGCAAGAAGATCGCCGCCCCCTATGCCGACAACGGCAATCTGCTGGTGAACGCCACGGAAAACCTGTCCGGTTCGGACGCGCTGATCAGCCTGCGCTCGCGCGGCGTGTTCCAGCGGCCCTTCACCTATATCCAGGCGATCCAGCGCAAGGCCGAGCAGGACTTCCGCCAGAAGGAGCAGGAGTTGGTGCGTGAGCTGAACCAGGCCGAAGCCTCGCTGAAAAAGCTCCAGACCCAGGTCAAGGGCGACAGCGGCGTGGTGCTGAGCCAGCAGCAGAAGGACGAGATCGCCCGCTTCCGCGAAAAGGCGGTCGGCCTGCGCCGCGAGTTGCGCGACGTGCAATACAAGCTGCGCAAGGACGTGGAGCAGGTCACCGACTGGGTGAAGCTGATCAACATCGCCGCCGTCCCGGTGCTGGTCGCTGTGTTCGCGCTGGTCCTGGCCCTGGTCCGCCGCAACATGCGCCGCCACGCCAACCGCGCCGCCTGATCGCAGAAAGAGGCCCAACGGCATGAAACCGATCGCCTTCGCCGCCCTCGCCGTGGTCACCGTCGCGGTGGCCGGCGGCGCCTATTACGCCACCCTGGAACGGGACGCGACCATTGCCGACCCATGGCAGCGCCAGCCGCTCTATCCGGGCCTGCTGGAGCGGGTGAACGACGCCACCAGCGTCCGCGTCGCCACCCAGTCGGACGGCACCGTCACCATGACCAAAGAGGGCGATACCTGGACCGTCGCGGAGAAGTATGGCTACAAGGCCGACTTCGACAAAATCCGCGACGCCCTGGTCGAACTCGCCAGCATGGAAACGCTGGAGCCCAAGACGCAGAAGCCCGAGAACTTCGCCGCGCTGCACGTGCAGGACGTGACGCCCAAGGACGGCGGCAACACCGATTCGATCCGCTTCACCGCCAAGGCCGGGGACAAGCCGCTGGCCGACCTGCTGATCGGCCTGACCCGGCCCAAGGACATGGGCGCCGGCGTGTTCGTGCGCAAGCATGGCGACACCCAGGTCTGGCTCGCCTCGGGCTCGTTCCAGCCGCCGCGGCGCACGCTGCAATGGCTCGACCGCGACGTGGTCAACATCGATTCGCGCCGCATCCTGCGCGTGACCATGACCCATCCGGACGGCGACACCTTCACGGTCGAGCGGCCGGACCTGGGCGCGGAGAACATGGCCTACGCCTCGCCGGTGCCGGAGGGCAAGGAACCCAAGGCGCCGAACGAGATGAACAACATGGCGAACGTCACCGACTTCCTGATTTTCGAGGATGTCCGCCCCGCCCAAGAGGTCACCTGGACCGCCGATCCGGTCGTCAGCACCTACCGCACCTATGACGGCCTGACCCTGACCCTGACCGCGGTGAAGCAGGACGACCACACCTGGGTCAAGGCCGCCGCCGCCGCCAGCCCGCGGGTCGACGGCCTCGACGCGTTCGCGAAGGCAAAGAAGGGCGAGGATTCCGCCGCCGGCCGCATCGCCGACCAGGTGAAGACAGCCGACGCGGTCACCGCCGAGATCGCCGCCCTGAACAAGCACCTCGCCGGCTGGGCCTACCGCCTGACCGACTACAAGTCCGGCAAGGTCACCGAGACCAGCGCCAACATGGTGAAAGACCTCGGCAAGCCCCACTGAGGCGAGCCACCCGCCATCCCCTCTGGGCGTCACGAAACGGTCCGTGTACCCCGGACGGCGCGGAGCACCGATCCGGGGCCGGTCCCCTCTAGCGAACACCGCCCGGCCCGTGTTCGCTCCCCCTCTCACCGATCCCGGGTCTGCGCTCCGCTTCGCCCGGGAAACACCGGGCCTCATGGATCGGGAGCCCTCCACAAACACCACACCCGAACACCGCCCTCGCCGCAACGCGCTCCGCCCTGGCCCTCCGCGGCCGCAGCCGCTAGGGTGCCGCCCCATGCGACTTTGGGCCATCAGCGACCTGCACCTTGCCTCCGCCATCAACCGCGACGCGCTGGCGGCGCTGCCGGATTACGGACCGGACTGGCTGATCCTCGCCGGCGACGTCGCCGAGCGCAGCGAGCATTTCCACCTTGCCTTCCGGACGCTCACCCGCCGCTTCGCCCGCGTGATCTGGACGCCCGGCAACCACGATCTCTGGACCGTGACCGACGACCCGGAATTCGCCGGCCTCGGCGGCGATGCGAAATACCGGGCCATCGTCGAACTCGCCCGCTCCTACGGCGTCGCCACCCCCGAAGACCCCTGGCCGGTCTGGACCGGCGACGGCGGCCCCTGCGTGCTGGCGCCGCTCTTCACCCTCTACGACTACAGCTTCCGCCCGGCGGAGGTGGCTCGCGCCGACGTGGTGGCCTGGGCGCGCGAGGGCCGGGCGGCCTGCGCCGACGAACTGTTCCTGAACCCCGCCCCCTATGCCAGCCGCGAGGACTGGTGCCGGGCGCTCTGCGCCACGGCCGAGGCCCGCCTTTCCGCCCTGGAGCCGGCGCTGCCGACGGTGCTGATCAACCACTACCCGCTGCGCCGCGACCTGGTGCGCCTGCGCCGCATCCCGCGTTTTGCGCCCTGGTGCGGCACCGAACGCACCGCCGGCTGGGCCGAGCGCTTCCGCGCCCGCACCGTCGTCTACGGCCATCTGCACATCCGCCGCTCCGAAGACTGGGATGGCGTGCGCTATGAGGAAGTCTCGCTCGGCTACCCCAAGCACTGGGACCGCACCGCCGGCATCGCGCCCTATCTCCGCCCGATCCTGCCAGCGGCCTCGCCCTGATCCCCGGAGACCGCGGAGCGGGCATGCATGTACCCCGGAGCCCCGCGAAGCGGGCATCCGGGGCCGGCCTCATCCTTCGAACACCGCCCCGTCCGTGTTCGCGCGCCGAAAGCGATCCCGGACCGGCGCTCCGCACCGTCCGGGAAACAGGCTCTTTTTGGTGGGTCGGTTATGCCATGGGATTTCGGGGCCGCTCGAACCCTCGTCACCGCCATTCCGGCGCATGCGCACCCGGCGGCACGGTCGGGGTGGCCCAGTGTCCCGGCGTGGCGCTCAACTCGGCCGCCGGCTTCACGCCGGTCATGTGGCCGAAGGCGGTGGCGCCATAATCCTCGATCAGGTCGCCGATGGCCGCGAGCGTCATGTCGTCGGCGCCCATGGCATCCTGCTTGCCGAGCGACTGCAGCCAGCGCCCGGTCCGCGCCAGCGACACCCGCGCCAGCCACGAGCCGCCCTCCTGCGCCTGCCGCAGCCGGCCCATGATCGCGCCCAGCGCCATCAGATAGCCGCTGGCATGGTCCAGCGCCTGGCAGGGCAGGTGTTTCATGCCGTCCTTGCCGACCGCCACGCCGCCCGCATGGCCGATGCCGGAACAGGTCTGCACGATCGAATCGAAGCCGCGCCGCGCCGCCCACGGCCCCTGGTGGCCGAAGGCCGAGAGCGAGACATAGACGATGCCCGGCCGGATCGCCGCCAGATGCTCCGGCCCCAGGCCGCGCGCCGCCAGCGTGCCGGGGCGATAGCCCTGGGCGAACACGTCGGCGTCGGCCGCCAGCGCCTTCAGCCGTTCCACCTGATCCGCCTTGCGCAGGTCCAGATAGGCACTGCGCTTGCCGCGGTTCGCGTCGATCACCAGCGGCATCACATGGGCCAGATGCGCCGCCGTGACCTGGAGCACGTCCGCGCCGTGCTCGGCGAGCGTGCGGCCGCAGACCGGCCCGGCGATGACCTTGGTCAGGTCCAGCACCCGCAGCCCCTCCAGCGGCCGGGCGCCCACCGGCGGCAGCGGCCGCGGCGGCGCCTCACCGATCTTCTCCAGGATCAGCACCGGTTGCGCGTCCAGCGCCGCCGCCTGCGGGTGGGCGGCCCATTCGTCTTCGGAGCGCATGCGTCCGACCGGCAGCCGGTTCGCCGCCAGCAGGTCCTCGACCGCCTGCGCCGCCATGCCGTCGAACACGCGCTGCACGCCCTCGCGCGAATAGGCGCAGTGCAGCAGTTCGGCCACGGCCATGCGGTGGGCCGGATAGTTGGCGTGCACCTGCACCCAGCCGCCGTCTCCGCACTTGTAGAAGCCGTGGATCGAATCGAAGAAATCCCGGGTCGGCTTGCCGTCCAGGCGCACATATTGTTCCGAGCGGAACGCCGCCGCCGCGTGGCGCATGCTCACCGCCACGTCCTGGGCCGGCCCGCCCCGCGCCCGGTGCAGTTCCGCCGCCGCCAGACCGGTGGCCGCAATCGCCGCCTGCGCCTGCACGCCCACCTTGTAGAGGCCCGGCAGCGCCGGCTCGTCGCCGGTCAGCACCACCCGGTCGAGCGCGTCGGCTGCGCCGCCGGCCAAATCCCAAAGGCGTTCCAGTTCGCCGGCCGCCGCCGTGCTGTCGGTTTTCATCCGCCGAAAATCTCCTTGGCCCGGTGCACCGGTTCGTCCCGCGCGCGCCCGTTCAGCGGCGAACCCTGGGACGCCATCGACTATAGGCCCAACGGCGAAGCGTGACTATGTTGCAGGCAACGCCCCCGGCGCCCTGCGGCGCTGGCTTCCCGCATTCGGAGTGCCCCATGATCCTGGTTACCGGCGGCGCCGGCTTTATCGGCTCGAATCTGGTCGCGGCCTTGCGGGAGAGCGGGGCCGAGCCGGTCACCGTCTGCGACTGGCTGGGCTGCGACGAGAAATGGCGCAACCTCGCCCATCACCTGGTCGACGACGTGGTGGCGCCGGAGGCGCTGGCCGACTGGCTGCCGCGGCAGCCCCTCTCGGCCGTGCTGCATATGGGCGCGATCTCGTCGACCACGGTCCGCGACGGCGATGCGGTGGTGCGCCAGAATTTCCAGACCTCGCGCCTGCTCTGGGACTATTGCGCCGAGCGGCAGATCCCGCTGGTCTACGCCTCGTCGGCGGCCACCTATGGCGACGGCAGCGCCGGCTTCGACGACGACGACGGCGCCGAGGCGCTGGCCCGCCTGCGGCCGCTGAACCTCTATGGCTGGTCCAAGCTGTGGTTCGACCGCTGGGCGGTGGACCAGCGCGACCGCGGCCGGCCGCAGCCGCCCTTCTGGGCCGGGCTCAAATTCTTCAACGTCTATGGCCCGAACGAGTATCACAAGGGCGACATGCAGAGCATCGTCGCCAAGAACCACGCCCCCGTCGCCGCCGGCGAGACGGTAAAGCTGTTCCAGTCCCACCGGCCGGACTATGCCGACGGCGGCCAGTTGCGCGACTTCGTCTATGTGGCCGACTGCGCCGACGTCGCCCTCTGGCTGCTGCGCGCCCGGCCGCGAAGCGGCCTCTACAATGTCGGCACCGGCCAGGCCCGCAGCTTCCGCGCCCTGGTGGAGGCGCTGGCAGCCGCCTGCGATCGGCCGCCCCGGATCGAATTCGTGCCGATGCCGGAAGGGCTGCGCCCGCGCTACCAGTATTTCACCGAGGCGCGCATGGACCGCCTCGCCGCAGCCGGTTACAACCAACCGTTCCGGTCGATCGAGGACGGCGTCGGCGACTATGTCGCCCGTTTCCTCAGCCAGACCGACCCGTACCGCTAGAGCAGTTTCCGTTCGCCTTGGCGCACGGCGCCTGCTCCAGCCATTGGATTTTACGCCATTACCCGAGTCGCACAGTGATTCCATTGTGCTTGAAATTGCTCTAGGCCCCAGGGAGGCCGATGCCCACAGTGACCGCCCCAATGGACTTTCTCGACCGCCTGCCCGCCTTCGCCAAGGCCCGCGTCCTCGTCATCGGCGACGTGATGCTGGACCGCTATGTCTCCGGCCATATCGAGCGCATCTCGCCGGAAGCGCCGGTGCCGGTGCTGCGCCACGACGCGACGCGCCAGATGCTGGGCGGCGCCGGCAATGTCGCCGCCAACATCGCCGCGCTCGGCGGCAAGGTCGACCTCGTCTGTCTGATCGGCCAGGACGCCGATGGCGAGGCGGTGCGCGCCGTGCTGGCGGAATGGGGCGTGAATGCGAGCGGTCTCGTCGCTTCCGCGGAGCGGCCGACCAGCGTCAAGACCCGCTTCCTCGCCCAGGGCCAGCAGGTGCTGCGCCACGACTGGGAGCGGACGGAGCCGGTGTCGCTGGCGGAACAGACCGGCCTGCTCGACGCCTTCGCCGCCCGGCTGGAGGCCGCCGACATCGTCGTGCTGTCCGACTATGGCAAGGGCACGGCCCTGCCGCCCATGGCGCCCGCGGTGATCGCCGCCGCGCGCCATGCCGGCAAGCGCGTGCTGGTCGACCCCAAGGGCCGCGACTTCACCGTCTACCGCGGCGCCAGCGTCATCACGCCAAACCGGCGCGAACTCTCGGAGGCGACCGACATCGCCGTGCACGACGACGCCTCGGTCGAGGCGGCCGGCGCCTATCTCATCGAGACCTGCCAGCTGGAGGCGGTGCTCGCCACCCGCAGCGAGGACGGTCTCTCGGTCCTCCGCGACGGCGCCCCGCCGATCCACATCCCGACCGAGGCGCAGGAGGTGTTCGACGTCTCCGGTGCCGGCGACACGGTGGTGGCCGCCCTCGCGCTCGGCCTCGCCGCCGGCCTCGACTGGGGCGAGGCCGCAAACCTGGCCAACGCCGCCGCCGGCGTGGTGGTCGGCAAGCGCGGCACGGCGCAGGTGACGCCGGACGAGCTCTACGCCGCCCGCCGCCGGCCGCCGCCGGCGGAATCGCTGGTGGCCGCGCCGGACGAGGCCGCCCGCCGCGTCGCCGCCTGGCAGCGTTCCGGGCTGAAAGTCGGCTTCACCAATGGCTGTTTCGACCTGATCCATCCGGGCCATGTGGCCCTGCTCGCCTATGCCCGCAGCCATTGCGACCGGCTGGTGGTCGGCCTGAACGACGACGCCTCCGTCACCCGCCTGAAAGGGCCGAGCCGCCCGGTCAACCCGCTGGCGGCGCGGGCCGAGGTGATGGCGGCGCTGAAGCCCGTCGATCTGGTCACCGCGTTCGCCGAGGACACGCCGCTCGCCCTGATCGAGGCGCTGAAGCCGGACGTGCTGGTCAAGGGCGCGGACTATACCGTCGCCACGGTGGTCGGCGCCGACGTGGTGCAGGCCAACGGCGGCCGGGTGCTGCTGGCGCCCCTGGTCGAGGGCCAGAGCACCACCGCCATCATTGCCCAACTGACCGAAACCGCCTGAACGGAGGCGACCGAGCCCCATGGACCTGTCCCGCTACCTCTCCGACAGCGCCGCCGTGCTGCAGGCGACCGCCGCCGCCAACCTCGACAAGGCCATGGCCCAGGCGGTGGACTGGACCGCCGCCGCGCTCGCCGCCCGGCTGCCGGTGCTGGTCTGCGGCAATGGCGGCTCGGCCGCCGACGCCCAGCACATCGCCGGCGAGCTGGTGGGGCGTTTCCTGAAGGAGCGCCGCGGCCTGAACGTGATCGCGCTCGCCGCCAACCCGGCGGTGCTGACCGCCTGGGCCAACGACTACGACTATGCAAGCGTCTTCGCCCGCCAGGTGGAGGCGCACGGCCGCGCCGGCGGCGTGCTGCTGGCGCTCTCGACCAGCGGCAACTCCGCCAATGTGGTGCAGGCGGCCGAGGCTGCGCGGCGGGAAGGGATGAAGGTGGTGGCGTTCACCGGCGAGGGCGGCGGCAGGCTGGCCCCGCTGGCGCACGCGCTGCTGGCGGTGCCGAGCCGGCACACGCCGCGTATCCAGGAAGGCCACCTCGCCCTCTACCACTATCTCTGCGAGCGGGTGGAGGCGCGGGTCGCCGAACGCGATCTGCTATAGCGCGATCAGCTATAGGACGGCTGGGCGAGAGTGAACATCAGGACGATCACCAGCAGGCACAGGCCATAGCCGGCCAGCGTCGTCGCCAGCCCCATCCTGTCGGGCAGGTCGCCCTGGTTTTCCTGGTCCATCATGGCCGTGTGCGTTCCTTCGTCTGGCGGGACACAAGAGCGGTTCTAGCCGCCCCGTCGCCATCAAGGCAAGTCCGCCGCCACCGCATTCCCGTCCCGCGCCCGACGCGGGCCCCATGCCTGAGCGCTGCCCACAAAGTCCGGACTCTGTGAAACACTCTCCGGCATGGACTCCCGCTTCCGCGGCAGAAGGGGAGAAGGAGACCGAGGGGTCAGCATCGCGGCCCCGGAGTCACTGGAACTTGAAGTCCCGGTACGTCTTGGCCGCCGCCAGGATCGAATCCAGCAGCATCTGGCCGTCATAGCCGTCTGCGGTGATCTTCTGGACCCATTCGGTCCAGACCGGCTTGCCCGCCCGCTCGGCGAAGGCGTCGTGCTCTTCCGGCGAGATGGTGATGCGGGTCAGGCCGGCGGAATCGAACGTCTCCGGCCCTTCGATATTCTCGCTGATGTCGAAGGCTTCGATCTGCTTCTTGTAGCCATAGTCCTTGTAGTCTTCCAGCAACTGTTTGTACTGCGCCGGCAGCGCTTCATAGGCCGGAATGGAGATCGCCAGGCCGCAGTTCAGGTTCACGTATTTCAGGCCGAACGTGTACCAGTCGCCCAGTTCGTAGGTGCGGTAGGAGAGATGCGAATACATGGCGAACCCGGCCGCATCGATCAGCCCGCGATCCATCGAGGTATAGACGTCGGGCGCCGGCACGCTGGTCGGCGTCACGCCCAGCTTGCTGAGGGCGATGCCGCTCGGCCCCGGCGAGCGGATGCGCAGGCCGGCCCAGTCGTCCAGCGATTTCGGCGGCGTGCCCTTGCCCAGCACCTCGTAGGGCGGCAGGATCGAATTGTGGTAGTTGATGGCGTTCCACTTCTTGAAATCGTTCTGCACCGCGTCGATTTCGGCATAGGCATCGGCCACCTTGGCCTGCTGGTCCGGCGAGACGATCGGCAGGAAGGGCAGTTCGATGCCGGCCGACGCCGGTACCTTGGCCGGGTAATAGCTGGCGCAATAGCTGCCGGCCTCGAACGCCCCCAGCTTCAGCCCGTCCAGCACGGACCGGGGCGGCGACAGCGTGCCCCAGTGAATCTGCATGGTGAACTTGCCGCCGGTGCGTTTCTCCAGATACTCGCCCAGGCCCATATAGGCGACGGAGGACGCCCGCGGCTTGCCCCAGCCGGAATAGTTCCAGTGGACCCGCGGTCCGTCGACGATATCGGCGGCACCGGTCGCACCGGTCGCACTGGCCGCGCCGGCCGCGCCGGCCGCGCCGGATACGATCGTCAGGGCCAGGCCCATTGCAATGCTGCGAAGCATGGTCGGTTTCCTCTCTGTCTTGATGTGTCGCCCTTCGGCTGACGGGTACTGCCCGGTAGCCTAACAACGCCAAAGCTCAACAAGCAATTGCGCTGGCCTCTCTGTCGTCGTAACCGTGGAGGTCTCCCCGTCGTTCCCGAGGTCCTGCCATGCCCCCCGTTCTCGAAGTCGACCTGATCAGCGACACCGGCACCCGCCCCACCGCCGCCATGCGCCAGGCCATGGCCAGCGCCGAGGTCGGCGACGAGCAGGCGGGCGAGGACCCGACCGTCAACAGGCTGGTGGCAATGGCCTGCGAACTGACCGGGCACGAAGCCGCGGTCTATCTGCCATCCGGCACCATGTGCAACGCCATCGCCTATCGCCTCTATTGCCGCCAGGGCGACGGCGTCATCCTGGACGAGCTGGCCCACCCGATCCACGCGGAGGCCGGCGGGCCGGCGGCGCTGTCCGGTGCGATGATGATCACGGTCAAGGGCGAGCGGGGCATCTTCACCGCCGACCAGGTGCGGGGCGCCATCCGCCCCTACAAGCACAACCGCGTCGTCGCCAAGGCCGTCTCGGTCGAGCAGACCTCGAATTTCGGCGGCGGCGCCGTCTGGCCCTACGAGACTTTGAAAAGCGTCAGCGAGACCGCGCGCGAGCACGGCCTCGCCGTGCACATGGACGGCGCCCGCCTGCTGAACGCGGCGGTGGCCAGCGGCCGGCCGGCGCGGGACTATGCCCAACTCTGCGACACCACCTGGATCGACCTGTCGAAGGGGCTCGGCTGCCCGGTCGGCGCGGTGCTGGTGGGCTCGAAGGACGCGATCCACGAGGCCTGGCACTGGAAGCACCAGTTCGGCGGCTCCATGCGCCAGGCCGGCATCATCGCCGCCGCCGGCGTCTATGCGCTCGGCCATCACATCGAGCGCCTGGCCGACGACCACGAGAACGCCCGCCGGCTCGCCCGCGGCCTCGCCCAGATCGAGGGCATCGAGCTGGACCCGCCGGACATCGCCACCAACATGGTGTTTTTCGACTGCGGCGGCCTCGGCATCACGAACCAGGAGATGAACCGGCGGCTGTTGCAGCACGGCGTGCGCATCGGCGCCGGCTATGGCCCGCGCGGCCTGATGCGCGCCGTCACCCATCTGGACGTGGACGCCGCCGGCATCGACAAGGCGCTGGCCGCCGTCCGTGCCGTCGCCGGCGACGTGCGGCCGAACTGAGGGCGCCCACCATGAGCGACGCCGCCGAAACCGCCAGCCGCATCGCCGCCCTGGAAGCCCGGCTCCGCCTCTTGGAGGACAAGGAGGAAATCCGGGCGTTGCGCGACTCCTACCACGCCTGCATCAATGACGGCCGCTTCGGCGCGATTGCGGACCTGTTCACCGACGATGCCCATGTGAAGCTCGGCTATCTGGCGGAATACCGGGGCCGGGCCCAGATCGACGCCGGCTTTTGCGGCATGGGCGAGCGCGAGCGCTTCTTCATCAAGCAGTACATCCACAGCCACCGCATCGCCGTCGACGGCGACACCGCCACCGGCACCTCCTACCTGCAGGCGACCTATGGCCGCTTCGGCGTCTCCTATCTGGTGGCCGGGCGCTATGACGACCGCTATCGGCGCACCCCGGACGGCTGGCGCTTTGCGGCCATGGTGGCGGAGTTGGACTACACCGTGCCCGCCGGCGTCGGCTGGAGCGGCGACGAGCGCCACTATCTGGATCCGAAAAACCTGCCGGCCGGCCTCCGCCGCACCTAGCCGGCGTCATGGCGCTGTCCTAGACTGGGTGGCAAAGACACCAGAGGAGCCGCCCCGCATGACCCGGATCTACGAACCCTTCGGCGGACCGACCCAGCCGGACCTGCGCACCCAGCGCTATTTCCGCACCACCACCACCGCGCCGGCCGAACCGCTGATCCCACTGCCGCGCACCCTGACCGAGACCAGCGGCCCGGCGTTCGACGCGCGCGATCTGGGCGGCCTCGGCACGGATATCTCCAACAACAACACCGTGCTCGGCTCGCTGATGGTGGTCGCCGGACAGGTGACGGACGAGGACGGCCGGCCGGTGCCGAACGCCCTGGTCGAGGTCTGGCAGGCCAACGCCTCCGGCAAATACCCGCACGAGGTCGACGCGCGCCCCGCGCCGCAGGACCCGAATTTCACCGGCGCGGCGCGGATGCTGACCGATGCCGAAGGGCGCTATCGCTTCACCACCATCAAGCCCGGCGCCTATCCGGTGCCGAACACCGGCAACTGGTGGCGGCCGCCGCACATCCATTTCTCGCTCTATGGCGAGGCGTTCGCGAGCCGGCTGATCTCGCAGATGTTCTTCCCGGGCGAGCCCCTGAACGCCATTGACGGCATCCTGCAGGCGATCCCCGACGCCGCCGCCCGCACCCGCCTGATCGCCCGGCCGGACGAGAGCCTGGGCATTCACGAAATGGCGCTCGGCTTCCGCTTCGACATCGTGCTGCGCGGCCGCAATGAAACGCCGATGGTCGACTGAGACCGAGGGAGAGTTTTCCGCCATGACCCGCCCCACCGCCGCCCAGACCCTGGGCCCGTTCTACAACTACGCCTTCCTGCGTGCCGGCGAGCACGACCTGACCCGGGGCGGCCAGCACGGCCCCGCCATCACCGTCACCGGCAAGCTCTACGACGGCGAGGGCGCGGCCCGCCGCGACTTTCTGATGGAGTGGTGGCAGGCGGATGCCTCCGGCCAGTATGCCACCGGCGCCGACGCCGCCTTCCGCGGCTTCGGGCGCTGCATCACCCGGCCGGACGGCTCGTTCACCTTCGTCACGGTCAAGCCGGGCGCGGTGCCGTTCGACGCCGAGCCGGGCGGCAATCGCTGGCAGGCGCCGCACGCGGCCCTCGGCATTTTCGGCCCCGGCCTGATGCGCCGCATCGTGACCCGGGTCTATTTCGCCGACGAGGACAACAGCGCCTGCCCGGTGCTGTCGCTGGTGCCGGAAGCGCGGCGCGGCCGGCTGATCGCCGTGAAAGAGAGCGAGGCCAGCTATCGCCTCGACATCCGCATGAACGGCGAGGGCGAAACCCCGTTCTTCGCCGAATAACCCCGCGGCGACGGGGGCCAGCGGGGCGGGCCTTGCGGCCAGGACTTATAATGCTTATTATAATGGCCTGACCCGAGGACCCGCAGCCATGCACAAGCTGAAACTCACCACCGTCGGCAGTTCGACCGGCGCCGTGTTCCCCAAGGAACTCCTGGCCAAGCTGAACGTGGCCAAGGGCGACCACCTCTATCTGGTGGAAACGCCCAGCGGCTATCTGATCACGCCGTACGATCCGGAAGTCGCCGAGCAAACCGGCGTCGCCTTTGACTTCATGAACGAATATCGCGACACGTTGCGCGCCCTCGCCAAATGAGTGAGCGCGCGGAACCGCGCTGGCTTTTGAAGGAAACGGTTCTGATCGCCCATGCACGCAGCCTGGCCGACCACGGCGGGCCGGAGGGGGTTCGGGACGACGGTCTTCTGGAGTCAGCATTGGCGCGTCCCCGCCAACTTGCGGCGTATGGCGACCCTCCGCCGGATATTGCGGCCCTGGCGGCGGCCTATGGCGTCGGGCTGGCGCGCAATCACCCCTTTGTCGATGGCAACAAGCGGATCGCCTTCATCGCGGCCGGTGCGTTCTTGCGCCTGAACGGCCACCGATTGACCGCAGACAAAGTCGATGCGTACCGCACCTTCATCGCCCTCGCCGACGGCAGCCTGAGCGAGGCTTTGCTGGCGGAGTGGATCCGCCGCAACAGCGCGCCGGTCTGAGACGGGGCCGGACGCGGGCGCCACCCCCTTCCCTATCGTGCGGCACGGCCTTAGGCTCGGTCGTCCAAAAAACCTCCGACTTGAACAGGAAGCCTGCCTCATGGCCATCGAACGTCTCGACATCACCTCCGGTCCCGGCCCGCGCATGAGCCGCTGCGTCATCAACGGCGACATGGTCTATCTGAGCGGCCTGGTCGCGAGCGACATCAAGCTGGACGTCAAGGGCCAGACCCAGAATATCCTCGACCAGATCGAAGGCTATCTGCAGCGCGCCGGCACCAGCAAGTCGAAGCTGCTGACGGCCCAGCTCTGGCTCACCGACATGGGCAATTTCGCCGCCATGAACGCGGTCTGGAACGCCTGGGTCGACCCGGAGAACCCGCCGACCCGCGCCTGCGTCAAGGCCGACCTCGCCCGTCCGGAAATCCTGGTGGAGATCATGGTGACGGCCACGAAATAGGCCGGCCCGAACCGCCGCTCAATATCCAGCTCTCCCGGACGCGGCAACGCCGCGATCCGGGATCTCTCGCCCCCGGACCAGGCGGCCGGAGATCCCGGCTCAAGGCCGGGAAAGCAAGGGGCCGGGAAAGCGAGAAGCCGGGAAGGCGGACGGGCGCTGCCCGCGCCTCAGGCCGGCAGCCAGCGCTCGCGCTGCAGGCGCTGGAGCCACCAGACCAGACAGTCTTCCGTGTCCACCGCGTCGTGGAAGCCGGCCTGGTACAGTTTCACCGGGCTCAGCACCGACGGCGCCGGGTGTTCGATACCCGTCGCCAGCGAGCGGTCGGTGAACTCCCAGCTGGAGCCGATCCACTCCGCCAGCGTGTGGCGGCGCAGGTCGTATTTCTCCACCATCTCGGCCCAGACCGCCTCCTCGCCCGGCATGGTCCGTTGCAGGAACTCCTCCTGCGGCTCGGCCATGGGCATGTTGAACACCTCGGCGATGGCGCCGAAAATGTGCGGCCAGACCAGCACGTCGCCATTGATGATGTTGAAGGTCTGGTTCGCCGCCGTCTCCGCCGTGCCGCCCCAGACGATCGCCTCGGCCAGCAACCGCGTGTCGGTGGCCGCCGTCACCAGCGGGCCGCCGCCCGGAAACGCCAGCGGACGCCCCTGCTCGCGCCGGATCGCCGCCCAGGCGCCCAGCGCGCCGATCAGGTTCATCGGGCTGCCGAGCGCATTGCCGAGAAGCGCCTGCGGCCGCCAGATCGAGAAGCTCCAGCCCCGGCCCAGCGCCTGGCGCTCGCGAATCAGGTCTTCCTGCAACCAGTAGAAATTCTCATGGTCGTGCCGCGGCCAGCGCTCCTTGGCCGGCACGCGGATCGGCTCCACATGCACGCCATAGGCCTTGGTGCCCTGCAACAGCGCCACATGGCGCAGGTCGGGCGCGTTCGGCTCGATCGCGTCCAGCAGGTTCAGCAGCATGGCGCGGTTCACCGCCATCTGCTCCGGATCGCGCCAGCCGGCCACCAGTTCCGGCTTTTCATAGAGCGCGGCGAAGACGATGTCGGTCAGGCCGCTCAGCCCGCCCAGCCGCGCGCGGCAGGCGGCCGGGTCGGTCAGGTCGACGGCCAGGTGCAGGGCTCCGGGCAGACGCGGGTCGCGGCGCGAGACGGCAATCACGTCCGCCTCGCCCTCGGCCAGCAGGTGTTCGACCACCGCCTTGCCGACCAGGCCCGTTGCGCCCGCCACCAGTACCCGGCGTTTCGTCATGACCGTCCTCGCTTCCGTCTCAGAGCTTTTGCGTCCCGGCGTCGGGCATGGCAGTCTGGCCCAAGCCCACTCCGGGGGCAATACGGCCCCGGACCGCCGCCGCCCCCGCCCGCCTGCTCGAGATGCCGCCCCGCCATGTTCGATCCCAAAACCGTCAAGAATGCCCCGTTCTGGTGGGATGAAGTCCCGCGCCCGACCGGCGAGCCGCCGGCGCTGCCGCCGGAGGCCGACATCGCCGTGATCGGCTCGGGCTTCACCGGGCTTTCCGCCGCGCTGACCGCACTCCGCGCCGGGCGGCAGGTGACCGTGTTCGAGGCGAACGAGCCGGGCTACGGTGCGTCCTCGCGCAATGGCGGCGGCGTCGGCGCCGCGCCCTTCAAGCTCAAATATTCCGAGGCCGAGGCCAAGCTGGGGCGGGAGGGCGCGGTGCGCCTGTTCCGCGAGGGCATCGCCAGCATCGAGCACCTGGAGCACCTGATCGAGACCGAGCAGATCCGCTGCCACTACAAGCGCTCCGGCCGCTTCACCGGCATCCACCGCGCCAGCGCCGAGGCGGGCCTGCGCAAGGAAGTGGAGTTGATGCAGGATCGGCTGGGCCTGCCGGTGGAGATGGTGTCGAAGGCCGACCAGCACGCCCATATCGGCAGCGACTATTATCTGGGCGGCCGCTTCAACGCCCGCGACGGCGTCGTGCATCCGGGCCTGTTGCACCAGGGCCTGCTGGACCGGGTGCAGGCCGCCGGCGGGCTGGTACTGGGGCAGACGCCGGTGCGTTCCGTGAAGCGCGAGGGCGCGACGCTCGCCTTGCAGACGCCGCGCGGCACGGTGAAGGCGCACAAGCTGGTGGTGGGCACCAACGGCTATACCGGCGGCGCCATTCCCTGGCTGGAGCGGCGCTTCATCCCCGTCACCTCCAACATCATCGCCACCGCGGAAATGGACCCGGCGCTGGTGCGCCGGCTGGTGCCGCGGGACAACATGATCATCGATACCAAGCGCACGGTGCACTATTACCGCGCCTCGCCCGACGGCACGCGCATCCTGATGGGCGGCCGGCCGGCCATGCGGGAAGCGCACTGGAGCGTGTCCGCGCGCATGCTCTACGACTTCATGGGCCAAGTCTGGCCGGAGTTGAAAGAGGTTCCGATCACCCATGCCTGGGGTGGCAGCCTGGGCTTCACCTTCGACAAGCTGCCGCACATCGGCGAGCATGACGGCATCCATTACGCCGGCGGCTATCTCGGCTCCGGCGTCGCCATGAGCAACTATCTGGGCCACAAAATGGCGTTGCAGGCCATGGGCGACCCGGCCGGCGAGACCGCTCTGGACAACCGCACCTTCCCAACCATGCCGTTCTATTCCGGCAATCCCTGGTTCCTGACGGCCGTCGCCGCCTATTACCGCTTCCGCGACACCTACGGCTGAGCCCGCAGCGGCGGCGGCGCCGCCATTTTTGCGCGAATTGCCGGGACCGGGTTTCGTCGCTCCTTCATCGCTTTGCGGTTCAATCCGGTTTCGGGCGGACGGGGTCATCCTCGCGAAGGCGGTTGGGATGTCGAACGATCAAACACCAAGGGAACTGGGTCCCACGGACCCAACCGCCGTAGAGCGCGCGCGGGCGGTGGTCGAGCGCTTGCGCTGGGTCTATGTCTGCGACTGGGCGCCGGAAGCACTGGACGAGATGGAGGCGGCGGTGCTGGCGCTGCGCCGCTATGCCCGCGAGGGCGAAGACGGCGAGGCCGCGCGGCACGATGCGGTGCTGCGGCTCAGCCATGCCATGAAAGGCCAGGCCCACACGTTCGGCCTGGACCTGCTGGCGGATTTCGCCGCTTCCATCCACGCCATCGCCCGTGCCGCGCGCCGCATCGGCGAGCGCGAGGCGGACGTGGTCCTGGCCCATATCCTGGCGATGCGCACCGCCCTCTCGGCCGCCGCCAACGATGCGGACGGACTGGTTCATACTGGGCTGGAGCGGGACTTGCGGCAGAATCTCCGCCGCATCGTCCGCAGCACCCTGAACTGAACCGGACCGCCCGGCGGCCCGTCCCTTCCGGCCGGCGCGCGGCACACTGCGGACTGGAACCGCAGCGGCCGCGCCCTTACCTATGCGCTTGCAACCGCCGGCACCGGGGCGTTGGCACCCCGGCGAATCGGCACTATCAACGCAAACGAACAGAAGGAGGCATGGGCGCCATGTCCAAGCTTTGGTTGATCGGTCGGCGAGCGGCGCTCGCTCTTGTCGCGACCGCCGCCGTTTCCCTGAGCCTGGGCGGCGGCGTTCCGGCCGGGTCCCAGGCACGGGCGGCCGACACCGGCGACCTGGCCGTGGAGATCGGCCCGGACGAGCATGTCATCGGCGATGCGAACGCGCCGGTGACCATCGTCGAATACGCCTCGCTCACCTGCCCGCACTGCGCCCGGTTCCAGACCGAGGTGCTGCCGGAGGTGAAAAAGCAATTGCTCGACACCGGCAAGGCGCGCCTCGTCTTCCGCGATTTTCCGCTGGACCAGCTGGCGCTGCGCGCGGCCGCGCTGGTGCGGTGCGCCCAGCCGCTGCAACGCCCGGCCATGCTAAGCCTGCTGTTCGAGACCCAGCAGACCTGGGCCACCAGCCAGGACCCGCTGGGCGCGCTCGACCAGATCGGCCGGGCGGTGGGCATGTCCTCGGAGGTCGTGCAGAAATGCCTGAACGACCAGACCCTTTTGGACGCGGTCATCGCGCAGCGCCTGGAGGGCGAGAAGAAGTACAACGTGAACTCCACCCCCAGCTTCGTCATCGGCGGCAAGCTCTATGCCGGCGAGATGTCGGTGGAGGAGATCGCGAAACTGGTCGCCGACGCCACCCCGTAACAGCGGCTCGCAGCCGAAGCCGCCAGGAGCCCCAGTGCATCTCACGCGCCTGCGCCTTGCCGGCTTCAAGTCCTTCGTCGAGCCGACGGAACTGCGAATCGAACCGGGCCTGACCGGCGTGGTCGGCCCGAACGGTTGCGGCAAGTCCAATCTGGTGGAGGCGCTGCGCTGGGTCATGGGCGAAAGCGCGGCCCGGCAGATGCGCGCGACCGAACTGGACGACGTGATCTTCGCGGGCACCGCCGCGCGCCCGGCCCGCAATTTTGCCGAGGTGGCGCTGGCGCTCGACAATCCGGACGGCCTGGCGCCGGCGCCCTATCGCGACCAGGCCCAGATCGAGGTGGTGCGCCGCCTGCCGCGGGGCGGCAGCAGCGCCTATCGCATCAACGGCCGCGGCGCCCGCGCCCGCGACGTGAAGCAATTGCTGGCCGACGCCGCCACCGGCGCCCGCTCCACCGCCATCGTCGCCCAGGGCCAGATCGGCGCCTTCGTCGCCGCCAAGCCGACCGAGCGGCGCGGCGTGCTGGAGGAAGCCGCCGGCGTCGCCGGCCTCTATTCCCGCCGCCAGGAAGCGGAAAGCCGGCTGCGCGCCGCCGACGCCAATCTGGAGCGGCTGGACGACGTGCTCGCCACGCTTGCGACCCAGCGCCAGGGGCTGGAAAAGCAGGCGCGTCAGGCCCGGCGCTACCGCAAGTTGCAGGAACAGTTGCGCGAGGCGGAGACGGCCTTGCTGGCGCTGCGCTGGCAGGCGGTCGCCGCCGCGGAAGCGGAGGCCCGCCAGGCCGTGCGCGCCGCCCAGGCGGCCGAGGATGCCGCCGCCCGCGAGGCCGCGCACGCCGCCAAGCTCCAGGCCGATGCCGCCGCCGCGCTGCCGGCGCTGCGCAAGGCCGAGGCCGAGGCCGCCAACGCCTGGCAGCGCCTCGCCGTCGAGCGCGACCGCAAGAGCGAGGAAGCCAAGCGCGTCGCCGCCGAACAGACCCAGCTCGCCGGCCGCATCGCCTCGCTGGAAGGCGACCTGAAGCGCGAGGCGGACCTGGCGGCGGAAGCCGCGGCCGCGCTCGCCGCCCTCGCCGCGGAAGCCACCGGCCTGGAGGCGGAGCAGGACGCGGCCAGCGCGCGGGCGCGGCGCTGAAAGCCGCCGTGGACACCGCCCAGGCCACGCTCGCCGCCGCCGAGGCCGAGGCCGAGGCTGCCGGCCGGGCGCTCGCCGCCGCCGAGGCCGAACGCAAGGCGGCGGAGCGGACGCGGCAGGAGGCCGAATCGCGCCTCGCCACCCTGGCCCGGCAGGCGGAGCAGGCGACCCGCGACCATGCCGCCGCCGCCCGGGACCTGCCGTCCGAGGACGCCATCGCCGCGGCCACGACGACCGCGCACGCGGGCCGGCGCAAGCGCAACGCGCTGCAGGAGGCCCAGACCCGGGCCCGCGAGGCGGAGGCGGAGGCGGAAAAGGCGGCGGCCCGGGCCGGCGAACAACGCCAGGCCGCCGAGCGCCGCCGGCTGCAATGCAAGACCGAGGCGGACACGCTGCGCAAGATCCTGGCCGGCGTGAAGGCGCCGCTGCTGGACCTGTTGCAGGTGGAGCCGGGCTATGAGCAGGCCCTGGCCGCGGCGCTGGGCGACGACATCGCCGCCGACCTCGACACCGCCAAACCGCTGCACTGGCGCGGCGGCCTCGACGAGCCGGACCAGCCGCTGCCCGCCGATTGCGACGGCCTCGGCCGCCATGTGCGGGCGCCGGATGCGCTCCACCCCCGCCTGAGCCAGATCGGCATCGCGCCCGACCCGCTCACCGCCGCCGCCATGGCGCCGACGCTCAGGCCCGGCCAGCGGCTGGTGACGCGCTATGGCGGCCTCTGGCGCTGGGACGGCTACACCGCCCTGCCCGGCGCGCCCACGGCCGCGGCGCAACGCCTGGAACAGCGCAACCGCCTGGCCGCGCTGGAGCGCGAACTGAAAGCCGCCGACACGGCGCTGGCCGAGGCGACCGCCGCTGCGGCCAAGGCCAAGGCCGGGCGCGAGCAGGCGCTGGCGGCCCGCAACGCCGCGCGCGAGGAGCTGCGCGCCGCCGAGGGCGAACTCGCCCGCGCGGACCAGCAGGCCAGCCGCCTCTCCCAGGCGGCCGCGGTCGGCGCCTCGCGGGTGCAGGTGCTGCAGCGAGACGGTGGAACGGCTCGCGGGCGAGCAGGCGGACTGGCAGCAGCGCCTGGGCGAAGCGACGGACGTGCTGGCAAGCCTCGCCGACCCCGCCGCGGCCCAGGCCGCGCAGGCAAGCGCCCGCGCCGCGGTCACCACCGCCTGGGACGCCTGGCTCGCGGCACGCGAGGAGCACGACCGCCACAGCCGCGCCGCCGGCGCGCCGCCGCCAGCGCCTGGAGGCCATCGCCCGCGACCGCGCTGGCTGGCAGCGCCGGGCCAGCGACGAACACGGCGCTGCCCTGCGCGCGCGCCTGGCCACGGAACAGGCCCGCGCCGTGGAACTGGCGGACAAGCCGGCGACGCTCGCCGCCGACCTGGAAGCGCTGGCCGACCGGCTGATCGACGCGGAGGCCGAGCGCCGGGTCGCCGCCGACCGTCTCGCCGCCGCCGAGGCCGCGCTGGCCGAGCGCGACCGCGGGCTGAAAGCGGCCGAATCCGCGGCAAGCCAGGCGCGCGAATCCCGCATCCGCGCCGGCGCCGCGCACGAGCAGAGCCAGCAGGCCACGACCCATCTGACCGAGCGCATCCGCGAGCGGCTGGCGCTCTCGCCCCAGCACTTGCCGCCGCCGCCGCAGGGCGCCGCGGAAGGCGATCTGGAACAGCGGCTCGCCCGCCTGCAACGGGAGCGGGAGGGGCTCGGCACCGTCAACCTGCTGGCGGACGAGGAGATCACCGCCCTCGACGACCAACTGGCCACCCTCACCGCCGAGCGGGACGACCTGACCGCCGCCATCGCCAAGCTGCGCCGCGGCATTGGCGACCTGAACCGCAATGCGCGGGAAAAGCTGCTGGCGGCATTCGAGAGCGTCAACGGCCATTTCGGCCGGCTCTTTACCCGCCTCTTCGGCGGCGGCGAGGCGCAGTTGCGGCTGGTGGGCGACGACGACCCGCTGGAGGCGGGGCTGGAAGTGTTCGCCTGCCCGCCCGGCAAGAAACCGCAGGCGCTGACCGCGCTTTCCGGCGGCGAGCGGGCGCTGACGGCGGTGGCGCTGCTATTCGCCGCCTTCCTCACCAACCCGGCGCCGATCTGCGTGCTGGACGAGGTCGACGCGCCGCTGGACGACGCCAATGTCGACCGGCTCTGCCGCCTGATCGAGGAAATCGCCGACGAGGCCGGCACCCGCTTCCTCTGCATCACCCATCACCGGCTGACCATGGCCCGCATGGACCGGTTGTTCGGCGTGACCATGGAGGAAAGGGGCGTGTCGCGGCTGGTCTCGGTCGACCTGCGCCAGGCGGATTCGCTGCGCCAGATGCAATTGCCCTTGCGGGCGGCGGAATAGCCCCCGCTCACCTCCCCACCCGCTCACCTCCCCACCCACTCACCTCACCGCCCACTCACCTCACCGCCCGCTCACCGGCAATTGACCCGGTACGGCCGGAGTGTGAACGGCGGCGGTCGGGCATTCCGGCTATGGTGCGGAAAACGCAGACGCCTAAGGAGCCCCGCCATGCGCCCTCTCTTCCATACCCTCGCCCTGTTGCTGGTCGTTGCCTGGACCGGCAGCGCGCTTGCCGGCGATGTGCGCCAGAATCTGGGCCCGGACGGTCTGGCGCTGAAGGGCTATGACCCGGTCGCCTATCAGACCGAGGGCGCGGCCGTGCCGGGCAAGGCGGCCTTCACGGCCACCCATGACGGCGCCACCTACCGCTTTGCCAGCGCGGGCAACCGCGACGCCTTCGCCGCCGACCCGGCCCGCTACACGCCGGCCTTCGGCGGCTATTGCGCCATGGCCATGGTGTTCGCCAAAAAGGTGGACACCGACCCCACCGCCTTCCGCGTCGTCGACGGCCAGCTTTATCTCAATTTCAACCAGGCGGTTCGGGACCGCTGGTTGCAGGATGTTCCCGGCAACATCGCCAAGGCCAACGCCAACTGGTCCGTCGTCGCCGACAAGCCCGCGTCCGCCCTGCAATAGGCGGGCGTTCCGCCGGCTTCCGCCGGCCCTTCCCCCGGCCCGCGTCGCCGGCGGGAGCGGAGCCCGGATTCCTCCCGCTCCGTTCGGCCCCTAGCCGAACTGTGGCAAGTAAGCGCAAGGCTGCGCAGGGTGCATTGACCCTTCTCCCCAGACCCGCCTATGTTCCGCCCGCCTTGCACCGGGGCGGCCGCTCTCGGGATGCGATGTTGCGGGCGGACAGTTCAAGGCGCTGACAAAGCGAACCAGGCAGCCAACCCGCAATGAGCGATCCCAGGCCTTCGGACGATTTCGACAAACGCCTTGCCGCCGCGCGCGCGCAACAGGAGTCGCAGATCCGGCCGAAGCGGAGCGTTGCTTCGATGTCGGGCGCGGCCGTCGGTTTTCGCATCGCGGTCGAGATTCTGGCGGCAGTGGCCGTCGGGGTCGCGATCGGTCTGATGCTGGACGGATGGCTGGGCACAAAGCCCTGGCTGCTGATTCTGTTCTGCATGCTGGGGTTCGGTGCGGCTTTGGTCAATGTGATGCGGACGGCGCGCGAGATGGATCGCAAGCGCCGGGAAGCAAAACAGGCCGGTGCCGAACCGGATCGCGTTAAAGACGACCAGTAGACGACACGAAACGGGTAAACGACCGTGGCATCGACCGGACACGCCGACCAGGCTCAGAACGCAGCGTCACACGCTGTGGACGCCGCTCTGCAACACGCCGAAAAGGTGATCGATCCGCTGCACCAGTTCCAGATCTGGCCGATCCTGGACATCCATATCGCGGGCTTGAACCTGTCCTTCACCAATTCCTCGCTGTGGATGGTGATCGCGTCGGCAGTAGCCTTCGGCATCATGTGGATGGGCATGCGCAATGCGCAGCTGGTGCCGGGCCGGATGCAGGTAATCGCGGAAATGCTGTATGGCATCGTCGCCAACATGCTGCGCGACAATGTCGGCGACGAGGGCAAGAAATACTTCCCGCTGATCTTCACCCTGTTCCTGTTCGTGCTGTTCGGCAACGTGCTGGGCCTGATCCCCGGCTCGTTCACCTTCACCAGCCATCTGGCGGTGACCTTCTTCATGGCGGCGGTGATCTTCATTGCCGTCACCGTCATCGGCATCGTGCGCCACGGCACGCATTTCCTGCGGCTGTTCTTCCCCGAAGGCGCGCCCGGCTGGACCGCGGTCATCCTGGTGCCGATCGAACTGGTGTCCTATCTCTCCCGTCCGGTCAGCCTGTCGGTGCGTCTGTTCGCCAACATGGTGGTGGGCCACACCCTGCTGAAGGTGCTGGGCGGGTTTGCGGTGCTGATGGGCGCAGCCGGCGTGCTGCCGCTGGCCCTGCTGGTGCCGATTACCGCGCTGGAGTTTCTGGTTGCGGCGTTGCAGGCCTATGTGTTCACCATTCTCACCTGCATCTACCTGCACGACGCAATTCACCTGCACTAGGCGGCCCTGACCGGCTGGCCGGTGTTCCCAACCTTGATCCCTTGTAACCCGCTCGAACGAGTACGCTTAGAGGAGTTTTCGACATGGAAGCGGATGCCGCGAAACTGATTGGCGCTGGCCTGGCTGCGATCGGCATGATCGGTGCCGGTATCGGTGTGGGCAATGTCTGGTCGTCCTACATCTCGGCGATTGCGCGCAACCCGGCCTCGAAGGACGAGATCGGCGCGAACATCTGGATCGGCTTCGCCGTTACCGAAGCCATCGCGCTGTTCGCCCTCATCGTCGCGCTGATCGCGCTGTTCGCCTAAGACCGGTTGCCGGGCCAGGGGTCGCGGGGTGCGGGGTTCCACCCGACCGCGGCCAGGCCCGACAACTCGTTCGAGCGGCGGTGCGCCGGCGGGGACGATCCCAGTCCCCCGTCGGCGCGGCGCACTCCGGTCGGCGGATCGCCTAGCTCCCTTGGAGCCGAACAATGCCCCAGTTTGAACCAACATGGTTTGCCAGCCAGATTTTCTGGTTGGTGATCGTGTTTTATCTGTTTTACCGCCTGCTGAAATCGCGGGTGGTCCCCGGCGTCGCCAGCCTGCTGGCCGAACGCGACGCCCGCATCCAGGGCGACCTGGAACTGGCGCAACGCCGCCGGGACGAGCTGGAAGAGATGCGCGCCGCCTATGAGGCGAATCTCGCATCCGCCCGCGCCGAAGCCCAGGCGGAACTGGCCTCGGCCCAGGCCCGCATGGCCCAGCAGCAGGCCGCGGCGCTGGAGCAGGTCGGCCAGGAACTGGCCGCGCAGGCCACCGAGGCCGAGAAGCGCATCGCCGCCGAAAAGGATGCCGCGCTCGCCGATATCCGCACGGTTGCGGTCGAGGTCGCGACGGCTGCCAGCGGTCGCCTGTCCGGTGGCTCGGTCGATGCCGCGCGGATCGAATCCGCCGTTGACGCCAGCATGGAGGCCCGCCGATGACCCCCGAACTCGTCGTCGCCGCTGCGCTGCTCATCTTCCTCGCCCTGGTGTGGTGGAAGGGTCGCGCCGCGATCCTCGCCGTGCTGGACAAGCGGACCGATGCGATCCGCAACCAGCTGGACGAAGCCCGCCGCCTGCGCGAAGAGGCGGAGGCCATGTATGCCGACATCGCCAAGAAGCAGCAGGAAGCCACGGCCACCGCTGCGGCCATGATCGAAGAGGCCCAGGAACAGGCCGGCCGCATCGAGCGGGAAGCGGAAACTGCGCTGCAAGCCGCCATTGCCCGTCGCCGCGAGCAGGCGCTGGAAAAGATCGGCCAGGCGGAAGCCGAAGCCCTGCGCGAGGTTCGCGCCAAGGCAGTCGACATCGCCATCGAGGCCAGCCGCCGCGTGTTGGCGGAGGACATGGCCGGCGCGTCCGGTCAGGCCGCCGTCGATGCCGCGATTGCGGAACTGCCGCGCCGGCTCAACTGAGCCGCAAGCCACTCTGGTTGCCGGGGCTCCGCCCCGGTCGGATCGGGCGCCGGTCCCCCAACGGGGGCGGGCGCCTTTTCTTTTGCCGACACCCCAAGGCCCAAGCCCGCGCGGTCCGCCGTGGCCGCGGGGAAAATGCACCTGTTCTCATGGTTGTACAGGAATCGGCCTTGCACCCAACCGCAAAACCCATAAGCTGTTCGCAACGCTCAACCCGTTGATCCAACGGCCCAGGGATCGGACGACGCGGTATGGATGACCGAACAGCCAGTGACAGTGGCTTGTCGCCCCGGCCCGGACCGTCAGCGGAACGGCATCAGGGGCAGAACCACACGCCATGATTGATCGCGCCCTCGAACTCATCGCCAGCCGATTGAACCAGCATTTGCGGGTGCGGCTGCGGTCGGACGAGGATCTGGTGGTGGTCACCAATGCGGTCGACACCGACGGTTCGCCGAGCAAGCTGATCGACGACAAGCTGGCGCTGTTCATCGTCAATATCGAGAAAGAGACCGTCTCGCGCGTGCCGCCGCCGCCCATGATGCCCGGCGACCGCTTCGCCATCCACCGCGAGCCGCTGCGGCTCAACATGCTGGTGATGCTGGCGGCCGGCTACACCGACGGCAATTATCTCCAGGCGCTGAAGCATGTGGCGACGGCCGTGCGCTTCCTCCAGGCCAACGCCGTCTTCACGCATCAGAACGCGCCGGAAATGGACGCGGGGCTGGACCGGGTCGTGCTGGAAATCCAGAACCTGCCCACCCAGGAACTCAGCCATCTCTGGGGCGTGTTCGGCGGCCGCTACCTGCCCTCGGTGCTCTATTCCATGCGCACGGTCTCGATCGCGCCCGAGGCGCTGGACGACGTGGCCGAGCCGATAACGGCGCCGGAGGTGGCGCTGGCCAGGGTCGGCGGAAGGGGGGCATCCTGATGCGCTTCCGCCCGCTGGTCACGCTCACGCTGGAGCACGCCTTCTATGCCGAGGGCGTCGCGACCGGCGTGCGCTTCGTGCCGGACGCGGCGACGGCGCGGCGCCTCGCCGCCCGCTGGTATGCCTGGCGCGGCCAGGGCGGCCGGCTCACGATTGCCGTGGACGCGGCCGACCTGCCGCCCGCGGACGCCGCCCCCTTCCGCTTCCTGGTCTGGCCGACCGACCCGGACCTGCCCGCCGCCAGCGAGGCGTTCCTGAGCGACGGGCCGCAAATGGCGGTGCTCTCCACCGACGCCGGGGTGCGCGAGGACGACGGCCGCTGGCGGCTGCACGCCGGCGACTGTGTGAACGCCGCCGATCTGGCCGACCCCGAAGCCGACGCCGGTCCCCACCCGGCCGTGCCCGGGCGCCGACCGTTGCTGGAAGTGCGCCTCGCCCCGCCGGAGGGCGATACGTCGCCGCCGGAGGGCGATACGCCTCCGCCACTGGAGACCGTCGTCCGGCTGGCGAGCCGCAAGGTGTTCTGGACCTATCTGGTGCAGGGCGCGGCGGATCGCGGGCCGCTCAGCGTCGTCGACGCCGCGGGCGAATTGCGGTTCGAGGCGGTGGACGAGACGCCCCTGCCCGGCCGGGCGCCGGCGCAGACCTTCCGTTCCGCCGACCCGCTCGCGCTGGCGGAGCGGCCGCCCTACCGTTTTCAGCTGCGCGAACAGGGCAGCGTCGCCGAGCGGGTGCTGATCCGCCGCCTGCCCGGCGCCGGCAACCGGTTTCGCCCCATCCCCGGCCAGCCGGACGGGGCGATGCAGGCGGAGATATTCGTTCATGTCTAACAGCCAGAGGAACCCCTAGCCATGGCCGTGATGAAGACCCCCGGCGTCTATATCGTCGAGAAGGACGCCTTCCCCAATTCCATCGTCGAAGTCGCGACGGCGGTGCCGGTGTTCATCGGCCACACGGAAAAGGCGGTGAACGGCAATCGCTCGCTGCGCAACGTGCCCTGGCGGATTTCCTCCATGGCGGAGTTCATCACCTATTTCGGCGCGCCGCCGCCGGCGCAGTTCGGGCTGACCACGAAACAGCCGGAAGCGCGGGACGACATCTATGCGGTGACCCCGGTGCAGGACCCGGCGGATATCAGCCTGGGCGGGACCGACTACTGGCTGCCGCAGACCTCGACCCCGTATCTGATGTCGGCGGCCATGAGCCTGTTCTTCCAGAACGGCGGCGGCCCCTGCTACATCGTCTCGATCGGCGGCTATGGCGACGACTTCGACGCCTCGAAGATGACCAAGCCGCTGATCGCGCTGGAGAAAGAGCAGGAGCCGACGCTGGTGGTGGTGCCGGAGGCGGTGCGCCTCTCGCATCAGGACTGCATCAGCGTGCAGCAGGCGATGCTGGCGCATTGCGGCAAGATGATGAACCGGTTTGCCGTGCTCGACGTCTGGGACGGCTGGCGCGACCGGCAGGACCCGGCCGGCGACATGGTCGACGCCTTCCGCGACAAGCTGGGCATCAACTTCCTGAACTATGGCTGCGCCTATTACCCCTGGGTCAACACCACCATCTACCAGACCCGCGACATCTCGTTCAGCCAGTTCGACGACGACGGCAAGACGGCCTTGCAGACCCTGTTGCGGGCGGAACTGGGCCTGCCCGCGGCCTCCGATGGCGGCAATGCTCCGGCGGGAGGCGGCGCCTCGGCGGGGGGCGACACCCCGGCGGGAGGCGGCGCCTCGGCGGGGGGCGACACCCCGGCGGAGGGTGAAACCGCGGCCGAAGGCAACGCGAGCGCCGGCGGTGCAGCCGCCCCGGCGGCCAGCAGCCTGACGCCGGCGCAGCAGCAGTTGGAGAAGGCGATCGCCTCCATCACCGACGACTGGACCGGCAAGCCCGACGACAAGGCCATGCTGGAGAAAATGCTCCAGACCCAGAGCCTGCTCTATCGCGAACTGACCGGGCATATTGCCGGCAAGCTGAACCTGATCCCGCCGGCGGCGGCCATGGTCGGCATCTACACCATGGTGGATGCCACCCGCGGCGTCTGGAAGGCGCCGGCGAATGTCAGCCTGGCCTCGGTGGTCTCGCCGACCGTCAACATCTCCAATGCCGAACAGGAGGACCTGAACGTCACGCCCATGGGCAAGTCGATCAACGCGATCCGCCCCTTCATCGGCGAGGGCGTGCTGGTCTGGGGCGCGCGCACGCTCGACGGCAACAGCCTGGACTGGCGCTATATCAACGTGCGCCGCACCATGATCATGATCGAGGAATCGGTGCGGCTGGCGGCCAAGGCCTATGTGTTCGAGCCGAACACCGCCAACACCTGGATCACGATCAAGGCCATGATCGCCAACTTCCTGACCGGCATCTGGAAGGCCGGCGGCCTGGCTGGCGCCGTGCCGGAGGATGCGTTCAGCGTGCATGTGGGCCTGGGCGAGACCATGACGGCGAACGACATTCTGGAGGGCATTCTGCGCGTCACCGTCCTGCTGGCGCCGACGCGGCCCGCCGAGTTCATCGAGATCACCTTCCAGCAACAGCAGCAGCGCTCGTAGGGCGCCGCGCCGACCTATCCGCACGACCTAAGGAGACACCCCCATGGCCGACGACGGTTCCGCCCAAAGCACCAGCATCTGGCCCATTCCCAAGTTTCACTTCCAGGTGAAATGGGACAGCAACGTCATGAGTTTCCAGGAGGTTTCGGGCCTCGACGTGGAGGCCCAACCGATCGAGTATCGCGCCGGCGACAATCCGGTGTTCAGCACGGTGAAAATGCCGGGCATCAAGAAATACTCGAACATCACCATGAAGAAGGGCGTGTTCAAGTCCGACAACAAGTTCTGGGACTGGTTCAACCAGATCAAGATGAACACGATCAAGCGCATCCCGATCACGATCAGCCTCTTGGACGAGTCCGGCTCGCCGACCATGGTCTGGACGCTGACCAACGCCTTCCCGACCAAGATCACCGGAACCGATCTGAAGTCGGACGGCAACGAGGTCGCGGTCGAGACCATCGAGATCGCCCACGAAGGCCTGACCATCGCCAACGGCTAGCCGGCCATCCCCGAGCCCCGGGCCATGCCCGGGGCTCGTCCGTTGCCGAGCATTGGGTGACTGCGCCTATGGCCCTCAACCCCTATCCCCTGCCCGCCTTCCATTTCAAGGTCACCATCCTGGACACGAACAAGTCCGACACCGCGTTTCAGGAGGTGGACGGGCTGGCGTCCAAGATCGACGTCGAGGAGGTCGGTGAAGGCGGGGAGAACAATTTCAAGCACCATTTGCCCAAGGGAATCAGCCACCCGAACCTGGTGCTGAAACGCGGCGTCACGGTCATCGGCTCGCCGCTGGTGACCTGGTGCAAAAGCGTGCTGGAAGGCGGCTTCGCCAAGGCGATCCAGCCGAAGACCGTGCAGGTGTCGCTGTTGAACGCCGCCGGCGGGCCGGATCGGTTCTGGAACATCGCCAACGCCTATCCGGTGGCGTGGACGGTGGAGGCGTTCAATTCGACCAAGAACGAAGTGGCGCTCGAACGGATCGAGCTGGCCTATACCGAAATCAAGAGGATGTTCTAAGTGGCGGTCGAAATCCGCAACCTGACCATACATTGCGAGCTGGAGCCCGACGGCAGCAGGGCCGAGCCGCGGGGCGACGAGGCCCGTCTTGCCCAGGCGCTGCGGGCGCTGCGACGGGAAATGATGGCCGAGTGCGACCGCCGCATTGCCGAGGCGCTCCGCCGGCAGCGGGAGCGCTGAGCCATGGCCGGGCTGACCAAGCTCACCATCCAGGCCTGCACCCTCTCCAAGAGCGGCGCCGTAACGCCGAAGACGGGCGCGGCCGATACCTTCACCGCGCTGATCAACCCGGCCGAGCTGGAGCGGGCCTTCGGCATCGACTATGGCAGCGACCAGGATCCGGACATCCCGATCAACGGCAACAGCCAGAACAAGAAATACGCGCGCTATGTGCCGGAGTCGGTGTCGTTCGCGCTGGTGCTGGACTCCACCGGCGTGGTGCCGCCGGCCACGCCCGCCCCGCCCGGCAGCCCGCCACCGGAGCCGACCCCGGTCGCGACCCTGATCGAGCAGTTGAAATCGGTCTGCTACACCTACAAGGGCGACTATCACGAACCGAACGTGGTCAAGCTGAACTGGGCGGAGAATTTCGACAATTTCCACGGCCGTACGCGGGAGTTGAACCTCAGCTACACCCTGTTCAAGCCCACGGGCGAGCCGCTGCGGGCCAAGCTGAAGCTGAAATTCGTGCGCTATACCAGCAATGCCGAGGCGCAAAAGGAAAAGGGCGACAACTCGCCGGACATGACCCATGCGGTGATCGTGCGCGACGGCGATACCCTGCCGCTGCTCTGCGAGCGCATCTATCGCGATGGCTCGCACTATCCGATGGTGGCGCGGTTCAACGGCCTGACCGATTTCCGGTCGCTGCAACCGAACACCGTGCTGCATTTCCCCCCGCTGACCTGAGCCAGGATCGGGCATGGCCACCTCTCCGCTGGAAACCACCGAAGGCGTCGTCTCCGTGACGGTGAAGGCCGACGGCACCGCCATCGACGGCGAGAACCTGCTGCGGGTCGACATCGAATTCGCGGTGAACCGCCTCAGCCGCGCCCGCTTTGCCTATGCCGATGGCGATCCCGGCTTCAGCGGGTTTCCGCTGACGGACGCCAAATTCGCCCCCGGCACCAAGGTGGAGATCGCCGCGGGCTATGGCACCGATGCGCCGAAGACGCTGTTCAAGGGCGTGGTGGTGGCCCAGCGGCTCGCCATCAGCGGCGAAAACGATGCGGAACTGGAGGTGGAGTGCCTGCACGAAGCGGTGAAAATGACCCTGGCCCGCAGCAATACCGTGACCGAGAAGGCGAAGGACAGCGCCGTCATCGCCAAGCTGGTCCAGGATGCCGGGCTGTCGGCAACCGTGGACAGCACCGCGCCGGAATTCACCAGGCTGGTGCAGTTCGACGCCACCGACTGGGATTTCCTGCTGGCGCGCGCGGAGGCAAACGGCCTGGTGGTGGTGCCGACCAATGACGGCCTGACCGTGACCGCGCCGGACGCGACACAGTCGGCGACGCTGGTGGTGACCTATGGCACCGACCTGATCCGCTTCGACGGGCAGGTGGATGCGCGGCCGCAGCGCGCGCAGGCCCAGGCGTCGACCTGGGACGTGGACAGCCAGGCGGTCCGCTCCGAGATCGCGGCCGCACTCGGCCAGAGCCAGGCCGGCCCCGGCAATCTGGCGCCCGGCACGCTCGCCGACGCGTTTGGCGGCGAACCGGCGCTGTTGCAGACCGCGGCCGTGCTGGGCGACAGCCTCTCGCCCTGGGCCAAGGCGCGGCAGTTGCGGGCCGCGCTGGCGGCGAACCGGGCGAGCCTGACCTTTCCGGGCTCGGCCAAGGCGGTGCTGGGCGAGACCATCGAACTGGCCAATCTGGGCGACCGGTTCAGCGGCACCGGCTATATCGGCGCCGTCCGCCAGCGCATCCGCGCCGGCAGCTGGACCACCACGGTCGAGACCGGCATCGACCCGGACACCCATGCCGAGCGCCACAGCATCGCCAACCCGGACGCCGCCGGCCTGGTGGCGCCGATGCAGGGGTTGCAGATCGGCAAGGTGCAGAAACTCCAGGAAGACCCGGACAATCTCTACCGGATCGAGGTGAAGCTGCCGCTGCTGGGCGACGACCAGCCGGCGGTGTGGGCGCGGCTGGCGGGCTTTTACGCCTCGAACCAGTTCGGCGGCTTCTGGCTGCCGGAAATCGACGACGAGGTGGTGGTGGGCTTCCTGAACGACGACCCGGCCCAGGCGGTGGTGCTGGGCAGCGTCTACAATCCGAAGCTGAAGCCGCCCTACGACATGGAAGACCAGAACAACACCAAGGCGGTGGTGACGCGCGAGAAAATGAAGGTCGAGTTCGACGAGGAAAACAAGAAAATCACCATCACCACCCCGGCCGACAACCGGATGATTTATGACGACTCGTCCAAGACCATCACCGTCCAGGACGAAACCGGCAACAAGATCGAGCTTTCCACCAGCGGCGTGCTGATCGACAGCCCGAAGGACATCACCCTCAAGGCCCAGGGCAATATCAGCATGACCGCGACCATGAATGTCGACATCAAGGGCCTGAACGTCTCGGCCAGTGCCGACACCGCCTTCTCCGCCACCGGCAACGCCACCGCCAAACTGAGCGGCAGCGCCTCGACCACGATCGAGGGCGGCGTGGTCATGATCAACTGAGGAGGCCCGAACCGTGCGACGTCCCGGTCCCGACGCGGCCTTCCTCGGCACCGGCTGGGCGTTTCCGCCCGCCTTTGCCGGCGCCGACGGCGCCGCCATGATGGTCTCCGCCGAGGAGGACATCCGCCAGAGCCTGACCATCCTGCTGCGCACCCGGCCGGGCGAGCGGGTGATGCAGCCGGACTATGGCTGCGGCATCTACCGCTATGTGTTCGATATCATGGACGCCAACCTGGAAGCGAACCTCCAGGACGAGATCCGCCAGGCCATCCTGTTCTTCGAGCCGCGCATCCGCCTGGACGCGGTGACCGTGACGGTGCGGGATTCCCTGGGCGGACGGCTGGACATCACGATCGTCTACACGGTGCGGGCCACCAACAATCGCAGCAATATCGTGTTCCCGTTCTACCTGAACGAGGGCACGCTGGTGCCGGCCGACGCCGCTCCCACCTGATCCCTCCCACCTGATCGGACCCGGCCGGATCATCTGCCGTTGAATGGGGTTTGTGGGTTTTTGTATTGCGAATGACTCTCATTCGCTTATTGTGGCCGCGACCGCAAGGCCTTGCGGTTCGCTCCCCTCCCACCCGACGAATGGAGACATCGGCCATGCCGCCCCACTCGCCGACGGCCGGCGCACGCGCGCCGCGCCGCACCCTTTTTGCGTTTCCAAACAGGACACGGCCGGCCATGCCGCCCCGCACCGACGCGGCCCTGATCGGCGCCGCCCTGATCGCCGCCGCCCTGGCCTGGCCCGGCGCCGCGGCGGCCGGAGGCTTCGACATGACCCTGGGCGGCTTCATGACCCAATGGATCGGCTATGCCTCGACCGACGCCGGCGGCGGCGAGGATGTCAGCGGCTTCGATACCCAGGCCGACGCCGAAATCCACTTCATCGCCCACACCAACCTGGACAACGGTCTCAAGGTCGGCGTGCAGGTGCAGCTCGAAGCGGAGACCAGCGACGACCAGATCGACGAGGCCTTTCTGTTCCTGCGCGGCGATTTCGGCGAACTCCTGCTGGGCAGCGAGGACGGGGCGGCCTATGCCATGCACTATGGCGTCGCCTCCCAGGGCATCGGCCTCGACGATGGCGAAGCCGGCAACTGGATCCTGGGCGTCAGCGCGGAATTGTTCACCACGGCCACGTTCTTCTTCCGCGACGACGACGCCAACAAGGTCCGCTATCTCTCGCCGCGCGTCGCGGGCTTCCAGTTCGGCGTCAGCTACGCCCCGGAAGGCGTCGAGGACGACGATGCCTTCCCGACCGAGGCCAAGAACGACGGCACGACCGCCGAGCAGATCGTACAGGCCGCGGTCAACTACGAACACACTTTCGGCGACCTGAGCGTGGCCGCGTCGCTGGGCACGGAAGTCTTCGGCGATACGAACGGCACCAGCGGCCAGGGCGCCTATATCGTCGCCAGCGGCCTGGAATTGGGCTATGGCCCGTTCGGGGCCTCCTTCGCCGTTTCCTACGAAAACGAGCCGACCGTCGGCTTCGAGGAGCGTACTGTGGCCGGCGGCAGCGTCTTTTACGCCAGCGGCCCCACCGGCGTGTCGCTGGCGCTGATATACGGCACGGCCGACGCCACCGGCGGCGGGGACGACGCGGACCAGGTCTCGGTCGAACTGGGCGGGCATTACGACCTCGGCCCCGGCGTCAGCGCGCAGGCGTCCGTCTACTATGTCGACTACGATGCCGGTACCGGCGGCCGGGATTCGTCCGGGTTCGCAGCGGTCGGCGGCATCACCCTGGCGTTCTGACCCCCGGGCTTCCGACCGGGCGCCCGGCCCGGTCGGGGGCGATTGCGCAGCGCCGCCCGCGCCGGCAAACTGTTCCCAGGGGCCAGCCATCGCCCCGACGGAGGAGGACGCCACCCATGACCAAGCCGCGCCGCAAATTCTGGGGTTGGGGCCATGTCGGCCAGGGCTACACCGATGCCGACATGGTGCCGTTCGAGGCGGAATTCGCCGAGGCCTTCGGCGTCGACGGTTTCACCGCCGATCCCTTCCCCAAGGCCGAGGCCATCGCGCTCGCCCCGCCGCGCCTCGCCATTCCGGACTCGCTGCAAGACGTCTGCACCCACGACCATTGGGAGCGGCTGGTCCACACCTACGGCCAGAGCTTCCACGAGCAGGTGCGGCGCATGGCCGGCGACTTCCGCGGCGCGCCGGACGTGGTCGCCTTTCCCCGCAACGAGCAGGACGTGGCCGACCTGCTCGACTGGTGCGCCCGCTCAGACGCCGCGGCCATCCCGTTCGGCGGCGGCTCCAGCGTCGTCGGCGGCGTGCATCCGGACGTGGGCGACGCCTACAAGGCCACGGTCTCCATCGACATGGCGCGCATGGACCGGGTGCTGGAGGTCGACCCCGTCTCGCTCGCCGCCCGCATCCAGGCCGGGGTCTATGGCCCGCATCTGGAAGCCCAGCTGAAGCCGCACGGCCTCACCATGCGCTATTATCCGCAGAGTTTCGAGTTCTCGACCCTCGGCGGCTGGCTGGCGACCAGGGGCGGCGGCCATTTCGCCACCGGCTGGACCCATATCGACGACCAGACGGAAAGCATCCGCGCGGTGACGCCGGCCGGCACCCATGACAGCTTCCGCCTGCCCGGCTCCGGCGCCGGGCCGAGCCAGGACCGGCTGTTCCTCGGCTCCGAAGGCGCGCTCGGCATCATCACCGAGGCGTGGATGAAGCTGGTAAAGCGGCCGACCTTCCGCAACAACGCGGCCGTGCATTTCCGTGACTACTGGGACGGCGTGCGGGCGGTGCGCGCCATCAGCCAGGCCGGCCTCTATCCCGCGAATGTGCGCCTGCTGGACCACAACGAATGCCGCTATTCCGGCACCGGCGACGGCTCCACCGCCGTGCTGATTCTGGGCTTCGAGAGCGCGGATCATCCGATGGACGCCTGGATGGCCCGGGCCCTGGAATGCGCGCTCGACCACAAGGGCTTTCTGCCGGACGAAAGCCTGTCGGCCCAGGACGACCCGCGCGCCGGGGCCGCCGGGCGCTGGCGCGAGGCCTTCATCAAGGGCGGCTATCTGCGCGAAATGCTGACCGCGCGCGGCATCATCAAGGAAACGTTCGAGACCGCGACCACCTGGGACCGGTTCGAGAGCTTCTACACCGCCGTCCACGACGCGACGCGCGAGGCGGTGGAGCGGGAGACGGGCAAGGGTGCGGCGGTCGCCTGCCGCTTCACCCATGTCTATCCGGACGGCCCCGCGCCCTATTTCACCTTCATCGGCCAGGGCCGGCGCGGCCGGATGCGCGCGCAATACGACGCGGTCAAGACCGCAGCCTCCGACGCGATCATCCGGCACCGGGGCACCATCACCCACCACCACGCCGTCGGCCGCGACCACATGCCCTGGTATACGCAACAACGCTCGCCGGTGTTCGCCGGCGCGCTGGCGGGGGCCAAGGGTGCGGTCGATCCGGCGGGGATCATGAATCCCGGCGTGTTGCTGCCGCCACAACGGTAAAGCGGTGCCGCCGAACCGCCATAAGTCCGGAAATTGCATTTTGGTGCCATCCCGACGAATTGCCCTTGGCAGATGGACCCGGACGCCTTATTTGTATTCCAGAGTTTGACTGCGACGCCCACATTTGGGGCGATGCAGCGGTGGGCCCAGGCATCCATTGCCCCCAACCATCGCCTGGGCCCGCCACCCTTCGCCGCTGCGGCAGTCCTCGTCTTCATCGCAAACCCTGAAACACTGTCTGACCGGAGGGATCTCCGGCGGTTCTCTGCGGCCCATGCGGCTGGGATATATGCGCCGGTCAGCCGATCCCCAATTCCCGGTGCCGGACGCTGGCCGTCCAGCCCTGGCGTTGCAGCATCGCCGCCAGTTGCTCGGCCACGAACACCGAGCGGTGGCGGCCGCCGGTGCACCCGATCGCCAGGGTCAGATAGCTCTTGCCCTCCTGCTCGTAGCGCGGCAGCGCGAACTCGGTCAGGCCCTGCAACAGGTCCAGAAACGTCTGCAATCCGGGGTCGGTGCGGATATAGTCCGCCACCGGGGCATCGCGGCCGGTCAGGGGCCGCAGGTCCGGCTGATAGTGCGGGTTGGCGAGGAAACGCACGTCGAACACCAGGTCCGCCTCGCGCGGCAACCCTTGCCGGAACGAGAACGACACCACCTGCACCGCCAGGCCGCTCGGCCCCTCCGACTCGAAGCCGCCGGCCACCCAGCGCTTCAACTCGCGTGCGGTCATCAGCGAGGTGTCCAGCACCCGGTCGGCCTCGCTGCGCAGCGGCGCCAGCAATTCCCGCTCGCGCGCAACGCCGTCGCGGGCGCCGCCCAGGTCCGAGAGCGGATGGCGTCGCCGCGTTTCCGTGAAGCGGCGCAACATCGTGTCGTCGTCGCAATCCAGATAGACCAGCGCCACATCCCAGCCGTCGGCATCCACCAGCCGGCGCCGCAGCGCCAGCAACTCGGCCGGATCGAAGCCACGCGTGCGCGCATCGACGCCGATGGCAAGCCGCGCCGGCGGATCGTCGTGCAGCAGGGGGGCGAGCAGGCGGAAGGGCAGATTGTCGATGGCGTCGAAGCCGATGTCCTCGAACGCTTTCAAGGCCGTCGTCTTTCCCGCACCGGACAGCCCGGTGAGCAGCACCAAACGCCGCTGCCGGCCGCCCTGTCGCTCCGTGGATCGCTCCTGCATGGCCCGTTCCCCGCATGGTGTCGGGCGGTTCCGACGCCGACTTGCCCCGTATATCGCCCATTTCGGGCGAAAAGGCCATGGCACGCGCGAAAATCGGGCAAAACCGTACGGAATTACGCCGACGGCAGTACGACGGTAAAGCGGGCACCGATCACCTGGCCGATCGGATCCAGCCGGTTCTCGGCCCAGATCGTGCCGCCATGCGCGCGCACGATCTGGCGGCACAGGCTCAGCCCCAGGCCGGAATGGCCGGCGTAGGGCTGATGATCCGGCCGGTCGGAATAGAAGCGCTGGAAGATCGCCTCTTCCTTGCCGGGGGAGAGGCCGGGCCCGTCGTCGTCGCAGGTCAGGGTGATGACCGCGCCCTTGCGCGTCGCCGTCATCCGGATGGTTCCCCCTGGCGGGCTGAACGAGCGGGCATTGCTCATCAGATTGCGGAACACCTGTGCCAGCCGGGCCTCCGCACCCCGAACCCGGAACGGCCCGCCGCCGCTCAACAGCACGAAGGTCGGGTCCCATTCCTGCGCGCTGGCGGCGTTCTCGATTTCCACCAGCGCATCCAGCATGGCTTCCAGGTCCACCTCGTCATCCGGGATCGCCGCCAGTTCCGCATCGACCTGGCTCAGGTCGGTGATGGTGGAGATCAGCCGGTCCAGCCGCGCCACGTCCTGAACGATCACTTCCATCAGGCGCTTGTGCTGGTGCGGATCGGAAATGTGCGCCGCGGTTTCCACGGCACTGCGCAGCGACGACAGCGGATTCTTAACCTCGTGCGCCACTTCGCGCGCATAGAGTTCCGCCTCCTCGATCTGGGCCTGGAGGCGGCCCGACAGGCGATTGATCACCCCGGAGAGCGGCTCCAACACCCGGCCGGGCCCCGCCTCGGAGGCGACCGCGACCGCCCCCCGGCGCAGGGCGCGCTCGGCCGACGCGGCCAGCAGACGCACGCCGCGCTCGAGCGGCCACGTCAGCAGGAAGCCTCCCAGCACCAGCACCGACAGGGCCAGGACCGCGGCCAACCCGATCCGTTCCGCCGGCCGCCATCGGGCCGCCGGGTCGGGCCGTACGACCGTGCTGACCACCAGCGCGCCCATGACCCGCGATGCGTCCAGCACCGGCGCGGCGACGCTCAACAGGGTGCGGCCATCCTCGCCCGGCTCGACCCGCTCGCCCGCCGTTCCCTGCAACGCTTCCCGTGCCTCCGGAAGGTGGATGATCAACGGCACGCCGGATGCGTCGGTCAGACCGGTCCCGGCCCGCAACCAACGGGCGAAATCCTCATAGGCCTGTTGCAGCGGCGTCAGGTCTTCGGCCGCCGGTGGCGGTTCGTCGCGCAATTCCGAATCGGCGACCAGGCGCCCATTGTAATCGAACAGCCGCACCCGAACCGCCGGTTCGCCCAGCCGCGCCACCAGCAGCGCCGCGCGCCCGGTATCGATGACCCGGCGGTTGTCGCCCGTTCCCGTCGCCGCGGCGACCCGCGACGCCGTCTCGGCGAACAGCCGCGCCATCATCGCCGTGCCGCGGTGCAACTGCTCCATCCGGCTGGCCAACGCCCGTTGGTCGCCCCGGTCCTCGACCCTCATCGCCCCCCACGACACCACGCCCGTGGCCAGTGCGATGATCACCAGGCGAGCCCACCACCCCAACGCGTCTGAGCCTCAGATCGCCCGATAGCGATAGCCGACGCCGTAAAGGGTCTCGATTTCGGAGAAGTCCGAATCGATCTGGCGGAACTTGCGGCGCAGGCGCTTGATATGGCTGTCCACCGTGCGATCGTCGACATAGACGTTCTCGCCATAGGCGGCATCGATCAACTGATCGCGGCTTTTGACGAAGCCCGGCCGGATCGCCAGCGCCTCCAGCAACAGGAATTCGGTCACGGTCAGCGGCACCGGCTGTTCCCGCCAGGTGCAGAGATGGCGCTGGTGGTCCAACACCAGATCGCCGCGCACGATCTTTTCCTCGCCGCTGGCTTCCGGCTGTTCGGTCAGGTCGGTGCGGCGCAGCAGCGTGCGGATCCGCTCGATCAGCAGGCGCTGCGAGAATGGCTTGGTGATGTAATCGTCCGCGCCCAGCCGCAGGCCGGTGAGTTCGTCGACCTCGTCCGCCTTGGAGGTGAGAAAGATCACCGGCAGGTTCGAACGCTCGCGCAGACGTTGCAGCAGATCGAGGCCGTTCATGCGCGGCATCTTGATGTCGAGCACGGCCAGGTCCGGCGACTGCACCTGAAGCGAGCGCCAGGCCGACTCGCCATCGGCATAACAGAGAACGGTAAAGCCCTCTGCCTCCAACGCAATCGAGACGGAGGTCAGAATGTTGCGATCGTCATCGACCAACGCGATGACCCGCGGTGCCGATGGGGTCGTGTCTTCGCTCACGCCAAGCCCTTTCCTTCCGGGTGGGAGGTCTGATTGCGCCTTAACGCATATCAAATATGGCAACACTGCGGATGGAGCCCAATGCTTTTTGCGCCCCGGAGCCCGTTCGGCTGTTGGTTGCGGGCCGGACCGCTCCGCGACAATAAGCAAGGCAAGGAATCAGTACAGCGGGCCGAAACTTCGCTATGCTTTATCAGCATCCGCGCTGTTCTGCGTGCCGCAGACGCGCGCCCATCCGTCATGACGATCTGCAAAAAAGGGAAAGTCGGTGGAACGCAACGCCGCCCTAAGCGCCCGAGGCATTAACAATACCGGTTCCGTGCACTGGAACCTGCCGGTCGAAGTCCTGTACGAGGCCGCGATCCGCCGCGGCGAAGCGCAGTTGGCCACCGGCGGCGCCCTGCTGGCCACGACCGGCGAGCACACCGGCCGATCCCCGCGCGACAAGTTTATTGTCCGCGATGAACTGACCGATTCGACCGTGGATTGGGGTCCGGTCAACCAGGAAATGGCGCCCGACACGTTCGAGCGGCTCTATCGTCGCGTCATGGCCTATCTGCAGGGCCGTGAGTTGTTCGTGCGCGACGCCTATGCCGGCGCCGACCCCGACTATCGCCTGCGGGTGCGGGTGGTGAACGAGTACGCCTGGCACAATCTGTTCTGCCGCAACATGTTCATCCGGCCGCCGGTCGCCGAACTCGCCAGCTTCGAGCCCGACTTCACCGTGATCCAGGCGCCGGGCTTCCAGGCCGACCCGGAAATCGACGGCACCCGCTCCGGCACGGTCATCGCCATGAGCTTCAGCCACCGCGTGGTGCTGATCGCCGGCACGTCCTATGCGGGCGAGGCGAAGAAGTCGGTGTTCAGCTATCTGAACCACGTCCTGCCGAGCCAGAGCATCATGCCGATGCACTGTTCCGCCAATATCGGCGAAGACGGCAATGCGGCGGTGTTTTTCGGCCTGTCCGGCACCGGCAAGACCACGCTGTCCGCCGACGCCTCGCGCACGCTGATCGGCGATGACGAGCACGGCTGGTCCGGCAACGGCGTCTTCAACTTCGAGGGCGGCTGCTACGCCAAGGTCATCAACCTGTCGGCGGAGGCCGAGCCGGAAATCTACGCGGCCTCGCACCGCTATGGCACCGTGCTCGAAAACGTGATGATGGACCCGGCGACCCGGCTGCTGGACCTGACCAGCACGGCGCTAACCGAGAACACGCGCTCGTCCTATCCGCTGGAATTCATCCCCAATGCCAGCGAGACCGGCATGGGGCCGCAGCCCACCAATATCGTCATGCTGACCGCGGATGCGTTCGGCGTGCTGCCGCCGATCTCGAAAATGACGGTCGAGCAGGCGATGTACCACTTCCTGTCCGGCTACACCGCCCGGGTGGCGGGAACGGAAAAGGGCGTGAACGAGCCGCAGGCCACCTTCTCCACCTGTTTCGGCGCGCCGTTCATGACCCGGCATCCGTCGGTCTATGCCAAGCTGCTGGGCGAGAAGATCGCCGGCACCAACGTCAATTGCTGGCTGGTCAACACCGGCTGGAGCGGCGGCGGCTATGGCATCGGCCAGCGCATGAAGATCGCCCACACCCGTGCCATGGTGCGCGCGGCGCTGGACGGCCGGCTGGCCACCGCGGCCACCCAGGCGGATCCGGTGTTCGGCCTGCACGTGCCGCAGACCTGCCCGGACGTGCCGGACGAGGTGCTGAACCCGCGCAACACCTGGTCGGACAAGGCGGCCTACGATTCCACCGCCCGCGACTTGGCCTCGCGCTTTGCCGAGAATTTCGCCCAGTACGAAGGCCATGTCGGCCGCGAGGTTCTGGCCGCCGCCATCCGCCCGGCCGCCTGACGCATCCGGCAATCGCCGGACGGTTTCGCACCGTCCGGCCGCCGGGTTCCCAATTCAAGGCCCAATTCAAGGCCCAGCCCGACCGTGTCGGGCTGGGCCTTGTCGTTGAGAGGGTGCGGGCCGTCCGCGCCGGTCAGCTCGGGGCCGGTCAGCTCGGGGCCGGTCAGATCACAGTCAGATCGCGGTCAGATCGGGCCGCCGCCGATCCGCGCGGTTTGCGGTTGCAGCGTCACCTGCGTGAGTTCGCCGGGCGCAACCGTGACCAACTGGTGGACGGCACGGCCATCATGCTCGGCGGTGGCGACATACCGGCCGGCCGGCAGGCGCAACAAGGCCAGCCCTTGCGGCGCCGTAATCTCGGCCTCCACCGGCGGATCGGAAGCGGCAGTGTCCTCATCCGCCTCGCGCCGCACCCGGAACAGCACCGGTCCCTCGCCCCCGGTGCTGGCGCGCAGGCGCAGATAGCCGAGGCGCAGGTCGAAGGTCTGCGACAGCGTCTCGCCCGGCTTGACGGTGACGGTCGCAACCGCGCGGGCCGCGCCCGAACGAACGGCGATCTCGTATCGGCCCGCGGGCAGGGCCAGCACCGGCTGCGGATCGCGGCGGATCACCGGCGCGCCGCCCGGCAGCCGCACCGTGTATTCCAGATTGCTCAACAAGGGCGGTGCGCCGGCCGTCGCCACGGTCCGCAGCGCCGCATAGCCGATGTCCAGCGGCAGGGAGCGATGCTCCAACCCCTGGCCCTTGGTGTGAAACCGGTATTCCCGCGAAACGCCGCGATAGGTCACCCGCGCCACGTAATCGCCGGCCGGCAACGCGAAAATCGGCTGGGCCGCCCAGGACCGGCCCACCAGCCGGACGACCCCGTCGGGCCCGATCGCCTTGACCTCATAGGAGAGTTCGCTGGCCAGCGGCACGTCGCCCAGCGCCGGCACCGCCTGAAGCCGGACCGAAGGCGGAGACGATTGCGGCCAGGCTTCCGGCTCCGGCGCGCCCGGCAGATCCTCGGCCGTTGGCCCCACCCAGGGCAGTGCCCGCAGTGTCGCTCCCGCAGTCGTCTCGTCCGCAACGGGGGTGTCTGCGGCGGGCGTGTCCACGGCGGGCGCACTTGCAAGTGCCGTCCCGGCGGCAGGCTCCTTCGCCACGGACGCCGACCGGCGCGGCGCCGGGCGCGGAACCGGTACGCTGCCGGGCCTGGTCTCCGCTTCCTTGGCCGGAGCCGCATCGGGGATGACCGTGGCAGGCTCCGGGCCGGCGGTTGCCGGCGGTGGAGGCGCAGCGGCTACCGCCACCCCCTTGGCCGCGAACAGCCCGGTCAGCGCCGGCGCCAGGCCGTCGGCTTCGAGGCTCCGAAACGCGCCGCCGCTGTTGCCAGCGACACAGCGCAGGCGGTCGCCCGCCGGGGGCAGCGCCAGCACGTCGATCCGCAGGCCCGGCTTTCGCGCCGCCAACTGACGGCTGACGCTACAGGCGACGCTGACGCATTGCGGCGGCCCCGCCGCCACCAGCACCACATGCGCCGGGATTTGCGGCAACCGGCCGACCGCCCGCAGGGCCGCGTCGGGAGAGAACCGGCCCGCCACCGGGGCCGCGAGCCGGACCGGCGTCGTCGCGCCGGGCGCGCGCAGCAGCGTCCAGCCGGCGCAACCGCCATCCGCCGAGCCGTTCGCCAGGGCCACGCCCGGCGATTCCACCGCGTCGGCAGCGATCACCCTGCCGAGCGTGTCCGGCGCCAACGCGGCCGCCGCGCGCGGGTCCAGCAGCAGCAGCGGCGCCGGCTCGGCCGCCACCGCGCCCACCAGTGTCAGGCCCTCCAGCGCCAGGACCGACAGCACCAGGGCAGCCGCCAGCGCGACGGCGCCCCACAACCGGGAGCGCGCCGTGGCCGTCTTTCGATCGGGAAGTGAAGGAAATCCCTCGGGTCGCATCCGTTCACAATAGCGTGACACCGAACCGGCGCAACCGCTCCCAAGGCAAACCCGCAGCGAATGCGGACGGCCGTGACGCGGCACCGCCGGTCCGGTACACTGGGTTTGCGACCCTGCGACCGCCATTCAGACAGGACTTCCAACGCCATGGCCACTGCCGACAACCTGCGCATCAACCCGGAACGCCTCTGGGATACCCATATGGACATGGCCAGGGTCGGGCCCGGCATTGCCGGCGGCAACAACCGCCAGACCCTGACCGATGCGGACGCCGAGGGCCGCAACCTGTTCCGGCAATGGTGCGAGGCCGCCGGCCTGACCGTGACGGTGGACAAGATCGGCAACATGTTCGCCCGCCGCCCCGGCCGCAACGACGCCCTGCCGCCGGTGCTGATGGGCTCGCACCTGGACACGCAGCCGACCGGCGGGCGGTTCGACGGCGTGTTCGGCGTGCTGGCCGGGCTGGAGGTGATCCGCACCCTCAACGACCTGGGCATCGAGACCGAGGCGCCGCTGGAGGTGGTGAACTGGACCAACGAGGAAGGCGGCCGCTTCCCGCCGCCCATGGTCGGCAGCGCGGTCTTTGCCGGCCAGATGGGGCTGGAGCAGGCGCTCGACCTGCGCGACCTGGAGGGCGCGCGCTTCGGCGACGAACTGGTGCGCATCGGCTTCCAGGGCGAGACGCCGATGGGCGGACGCAAGATCGGCGCCTATTTCGAATGCCATATCGAACAGGGGCCGATCCTGGAGGCCGAGGACAAAAGCGTCGGCATCGTCACCGGCGTCCAGGCCATGCGCTGGTACGAGGTGACGGTGACGGGCCGCGAATCCCATGCCGGCACCACACCGCCGGCCAACCGCCGCGACGCCCTCACCACCGCGGCGCACATCGTGCTGGCGCTGGACGGGATCATGCAGAAGCGCGGCGTCGACGGCCGCTGCACCATCGGCGTAATGGAGGTGAAGCCGGGCTCGCCGAACGTGATCCCGGGCGAGGTGTTCTTCACCGTCGACATCCGCAACCCGACCGTGCCGGAACTGGATCGCATGGACCGGGAATTCCGCGACGCCGTGGCCGCGCTCACCAGGGACGGGGCGATGGCCGTAGACGTGACCGAGACCTGGTTCTCGCCGCCGGTGCATTTCGACGCCGGCTGCGTCGCCGCCGTTCGCCACGGCGCGGCCGCCGCGGGGCATGCGGCGCGCGAGATCATGAGCGGCGCCGGCCATGACGCGGTGCATGTTTCGAAGATCGCGCCGGCGGCGATGATTTTCGTGCCCTGCAAGGACGGCATCAGCCACAACGAGGCCGAATATTCCGCGCCGGAGCACCTGGCGGCCGGCTGCGACGTGCTGCTGCGCGCCGTGCTCGAATACGCCAACCGCGAAGCCGCAGAATAATCCCTGTTCCCCGGAGGGGACGGAGCCGCCATCCGGGGCCGGTGTCATTCTTCGAACACCGCAACCGCCCGTGTTCGCGACAGACGCCGATCCCGGCCCACCGCTCCGCCGCGGCCGGGACACAGCCTAATCCTCCGGATCATCGGCGCTGCGCCATTCCACCAGCACGCAGTCGCGCCACTGGCCGGCCATCGGGCCGTAGGGCATCCGGCCCATGCGCTTGCGCCGGCCGACGACGCGGAAACCGCAGGCGAGGTGCAGCGCCAGACTCGCGCGGTTCTCCGGGAAAATGCGGCTTTCGACCATCCAGAAGCCCGCCGCGGCCGCCTCCTCCAGGAAGGTGGCGAGCAGAAGCTGCCCGACCCCCTGCCCGCGCGCCGATGCGGCGACATACACCGAGTGATCGGCCACCCCCTTGTAGACCGGCCGCGACGACACCGGCGAGAACGCGGCCCAGCCCACCACCCGGCCGCCCGCCTCCGCCACCAGCCGCGGCGCCTTGTGGCGGCCGGCGTCGAAGCGCTCCCAGGTCGGCGCCTCCGCCTCGAAGGTGGCGTGGCCGGTGGCGATGCCCTCGGCATAGATGGCGAGCACGGCCTCGGCATCGGCGGCAGCCATGTCGCGGATCAGGACCAGGGGCGGCAACGGATCAGGCACGGGGGTGGGCCTTTCGATAGACGTCGAGCAGGCGCACCTGATCGACCTCGGTATAGCGCTGGGTGGTGCCGAGCGAGGCATGGCCCAGCAATTCCTGGATGGTGCGCAGGTCGCCGCCGGCGCCCAGCAGATGGGTGGCGAAGCTGTGGCGCAGCGCGTGCGGCGTCGCCCGTTCGTCGAGGTTCAGCAGCAAACGCAATTCGCGCATGCGCTTCTGGGCGATGCCCTGGTTCAACCGCTTGCCGCGCACGCCGACAAACAACGGGTCGCGGGCGGCAAGACCGAACGGGCAGGCCGCCAGATAGGCGGCCACCGCCTCTCCCACCACCGGCAGCACCGGCACCAGCCGCTCCTTCGCGCCCTTGCCGAGCACGCGCACGCTGTCGCCGAAGGGGAAAGCGCCGCGGTTCAGGCCCAGCCCCTCGCCGATGCGCAGGCCGCAGCCATAGAGCAGCGTGAACAACGCCCGGTCGCGCAGGCCGACCCAGGCTTCCGCATGCTCCTCCGCCAGATCGAGCAGGGCGCTGGCGTCCTGGACTTCCAGGGGCCGGGGCGCCGGGCGCACCACCTTGGGCGGCCGCAACCCCGCCAGCCCACCGATACCGTCGGCGCCGCGGCGGCGCAGAAAGCGGTCGAAACTGCGCAGCGCCGTGACGCCGCGGGCACGGGTCGCCGCCGACAGGCCCTCGGCATGGCGCGCCGCCTGCCAGGCGCGCAGGTCGGCGAGCGGCAAGGCCGCCAGGGTGGCAAGGGTCAGGGATTCGCCCCGGTGCCGGCCGACGAAGCGGGCGAAGCCGGCCAGGATGTCGGCCATGCCGGCGGCATAGCGCGGCGCAAGCCGTCGCTCGTCCGTCATCCAGGCGAGCCAGTCCGCCACCGCCTGCGCCAAATCGGGCGCATAGGGCGTCAGAGCGGAATCGCCGGGCCGGGTTCGGGAAGATCGAGCCATGCGCGGATCGTAGCGGCAAGGGCCGAGGCCAGGAAGCGCAGCAATTCGGTGTTCTGCCGCGGGTGAAACCGCCCCTCCTCGCGCGAGCCGAGCGCCAGCAGGCCGGGCGGGGCGCTGTCGTGGATGGCGAGGCGCAGCCAGGCCGCGGATTTGGCGAGCGGCGCGGCCTCGCCGAACAGATCCGGGTCGACCGGGTCCAGCGCCGCGAAGGTCTTGACGTCATTGCCGCGGCCGAGCCGGCTGTCCACGGCGCCGGGTGCCAGCGTCTTCAGGCCGGCCTTCAATGCCGGCAGGCCCGAATCGCCGTCGTGCTCGATGCCGAGCACGACCACGTCCAGATCCATATAGGCCGCCCATTCGTCGACCACGGTCGCAATCGCCCGTTCGAAGGTGGGGGCCGCCAGCAGGGCCAGAACGGCCCGGTGCACGGTCTGCTGCGTCGCCTTGTTGAGGCGGCTGATCGCCAGCAATTCCTGGCTGCTGGCCTTGAGCTTCACCAGCTCGCGCTGCTGGCGCTCGACCATGAAGCGCTGGAAATCCACCACCGCCTCGCCGGCGCGCTGGTCCGGCGGGGTCAGGGTCAGCAGCAGGTCCGGGTTGTCCGCCAGAAAATCCGGGTGCTGGCGCAACCAGGCCGCCACCGCGTCGGCCGACAGGGTTTCGGCCGGCGGACCGCGGCGCTTGTCAGACGTTTTCGGCGACTGGCGGGGCATGGGCAGGCGGCGGTCCGGGCTACTGGTCCAGGATCGACTGGCCGGTGGCGGCCCAATCCTTCAGGAAGGCGGCCAGCCCCTTGTCGGTCAGCGGGTGGTTGTAGAGCTGGCGGATCACGTTCGGCGGCAGGGTCGCCACATGGGCGCCCATCTTCGCCGCCTCGACCAGATGCATCGGGTGGCGGATCGAAGCCACCAGCACCTCGGTCGTGATCGCGTCGTACTGGCGGTAGATCTGCACGATGTCGGCGATCAGGCCCATGCCGTCCTGGCCGATATCGTCCAGCCGGCCAACAAAGGGCGAAACGAAGGTCGCGCCCGCCTTGGCCGCCAGAATCGCCTGGGCCGGCGAGAAGCAGAGCGTCACATTGACCTGCGTGCCCTCGCTGGAAAGCGCCTTGCAGGTCTTGAGCCCGTCCACCGTCAGCGGCACTTTCACCGCCACGTTGGGCGCGATCCGCGCAAGCTTGCGGCCTTCGGCCAGCATGGTCTCGTGGTCGGTCGCGGCCACCTCCGCCGACACCGGCCCCTCGACCACGTCGCAAATCTCGGCGATGACGTCGGTGAACTTGCGGCCGGTCTTGGCCACCAGCGAGGGGTTGGTGGTCACGCCGTCCAGCAGGCCCGTCGCCGCCAGGTCGCGGATATCGGCCAGGTCGGCGGTATCGACAAAGAACTTCATGCGCTGGGCCTCTCGTTGGCGGGTCGTTGGCGGGCGCCCGCCCCGTGACCGTCTCGTGCGGGCACGGTAGGTTGATGGAACCGAATTCTGACGGAACAGTTTAAAGGATGGCGGAGCATCGCACTAGGCCGGGATCGGTCGCATCGCCGGACCCGGTCCGGACGGTGCGGGTCGGCCTGCCCTCGAACCTGCCGTTCGCAGGCCCCTTAACCTATGCGGTGCCCGCAGGTCCAGCCCTTGCGCCCGGCGACTGGGTCGAGGTGCCGCTCGGCAAGCGCGTCCTGGTGGGCGTGGTCTGGGACGATCCGCCGGACGGCGCGGCCGAAGAGGCGGTCGATCCGGCCCGGCTGAAGCCGGTGGCGAGGCGGCTGGACGCACCGCGCATGCGGGCGCCGCTGCGCCGCGTCATCGACTGGGTCGCCGCCTATACGCTCGCCCCGCACGGTGCGGTGCTGCGCATGGCCGTGCACCTGCCGGCGATCCAGCAGGGCGAGGCCGCGCGGGTCGCCTACACGGCCGCGCCGGAGCCCCATCCCGACGGCGTGCGCATCACCGCCGCCCGCGCCCGCGCCCTGGCGGCGGTCGCCGACGAACCCCTCCCCGCCACCACGCTCGCCGAGGCTGCCGACACCAGCGCCGCCGTGATTCGCGCCATGGCCGATGCCGGCCTGCTGCAACGGGTGACGCTGGCGCCCGAGAGCCCGCCCGCCCCGGACACGGAGCGCCCCGGCCCGGCGCTCTCGGCCGAACAACGGGCCGCCGCCGGCGAACTCGTCGCCGCGGTGCGGGCGCATCGCTTTCAGGTGGACGTGCTGGACGGCGTCACCGGCTCCGGCAAGACGGAAGTCTATTTCGAGGCCATCGCCGCCGCGCTCCATGCTGGCGGCCAGGTGCTGGTGCTGCTGCCGGAGATCGCGCTGACCGCCCAATGGCTCGACCGCTTCCGCCAGCGTTTCGGCGCCTTTCCCACCGCCTGGCATTCGGAGGTGAGCCCGCCGAACCGCCGGCGCACCTGGCGCTGGGTGGCCGACGGCGCGGCCCGCATCGTCGTCGGCGCGCGCTCGGCCCTGTTCCTGCCCTTTCGCGACCTGCGCCTGATCGTGGTCGACGAGGAACACGACCAGGCATTCAAGCAGGAGGACGGCGTGCGCTACCACGCCCGGGACATCGCCGTGGTCCGGGCCCAGGCGGAAGGGGTGCCGATCTGCCTCGCCTCCGCGACGCCGTCGCTGGAGACCGTCGCCAATATCGACCGTGGCCGCTACCGCCGGCTGGCGCTGCCGCGGCGCCATGGCGGGGCGGCGCTGCCGTCGGTGGAGATCTGCGACCTGGTCGACACGCCGCCGCCCCGCGGCCAGTGGATCGCGCCGCCGCTGGCCGATGCCGTCACCCGGGCGCTGGCGGACGGCGAGCAGGCGCTGCTGTTCCTGAACCGCCGCGGCTATGCCCCGCTCACGCTCTGCCGCACCTGCGGCCACCGCTTCGCCTGCCCGTCGTGCAGCGCCTGGCTGGTGGAGCACCGCTATACCGGCCGGCTGCAATGCCACCATTGCGGGTACCAGGAGCGCATTCCCGGCGCCTGCCCCACCTGCCACGCCACCGACAGCCTGGCCGCCTGCGGCCCCGGCGTCGAACGCATTGCCGAGGAGGTGGCCGAGCGCTGGCCGGAGGCACGGGTGGCAGTCATGTCCTCCGACCTGCTGCACGGCCCGGCGGCGGTGCGCGACCTGATCGACGCCATCGGCCGGCACGAGGTCGACCTGATCGTCGGGACCCAGCTCATCGCCAAGGGCCACCATTTCCCCCTGCTGACCGTGGTCGGCGTGGTCGATGCGGACCTGGGTCTGGCCGGCGGCGACCTGCGCGCGGCCGAGCGCACCTTCCAGCTGCTGACCCAGGTGGCGGGGCGGGCCGGGCGCGCCGAGCGGCCGGGCCGCGTCCTGCTCCAGACGGTGGAGCCGGAACAGCCGGTGCTTCAGGCCCTGGTGGCCGGCGACCGCGACGCCTTCTACGCCGTGGAGAAACGCGCCCGGCAGGAGGCCGGCATGCCGCCCTATGGCCGGCTCGCCGCGCTGATCGTCTCCGCGACGGACCTCGCCGCCGCCATGGAATTCGGCCAGCATCTGGCCGCCACCGCCCCGCACGGGCCGGATGTCCGCGTGCTGGGCCCCGCCCCGGCGCCGCTGGCGCTGATCCGCGGCCGCCACCGGGTGCGCCTGCTGCTGCACGCGGGCCACGGCGTCAACGTTCCGGCCGTGTTGCGGGCCTGGCTCGCGGGGGTGAAACCCACCGGAAGCGTGCGCCTGGCCGTCGACGTCGACCCCTATGCCTTCCTCTAACCCTGGCGTAACGCCTTGCCTAACCCCTTGTCCGGCAGCGCTGACCGCCGCCCCGGAAAGCGTCCAGATGTCGCGTAAGGCATAGGGAGGGCTCGCCAGGTGTGTGGGGCGTGTGCTAGTCACCTCTCCGTTCGGACGGGCCCCCGTCCAGAACGCCCGTTCGGCATGCGCCAAAAGCGCAGTTCCTCCGAACGATAACCCGAATTCCGTTTCTTCGGCCCAAGAGGTTCCCAACCGTGGCAACCAGTACTGGACCGGCTTCCGGGCTTGCCGAGCGCTATGCGGGCGCTTTGTACGAGCTTGCCGACGAAGCCAAGACCTTGGACCAGGTCGCTGACGACCTGCGCGCCCTGAAAAGCCTGATGGCCGAAAGCGAAGACTTTCGCCGCCTTGTCCGCTCGCCCGTGCTGAAGCGCGACGAGCAGGAACGGGCGTTGGCCGCCATGGCCCAGAGCGCCGGCGCCCAGGCGCTGACCGGGAATTTCCTGCGCCTCATCGCCCGCAACCGCCGCCTGTTCGCGCTGCCGGAAATGATCGACAGCTTCCTGTCGATCCTGGCGACGCGCCGCGGCGAGGTGCAGGCCAAGGTGACCGCGGCCCACCCGCTGACCGACGATCAGATCGCCCGGCTCGAAACCGCATTGCGCGAGGTCGCCGGCGCCAAGGTCAGCCTGGAAGCCCATGTCGATCAATCCTTGCTGGGCGGACTCATCGTTCAGCTCGGCTCTCGTATGTATGATAGCTCGCTCCGCACCAAATTGCAGCGCCTGCAGACTGCCATGAAAGGGGTTCAGTGATGGAAATCCGCGCCTCCGAAATCTCGGAAATCCTCAAAAACGAGATCGCCAATTTCGGCGCCGAGGCCGATGTGGCCGAGGTCGGCCAGGTGCTGTCCGTCGGTGACGGCGTGGCGCGCGTCTACGGCCTCGACAACGTCCAGGCGGGCGAAATGGTCGAGTTCGAGGACGGCACCCGCGGCATGGCGCTGAACCTGGAAACCGACAATGTCGGCGTCGTGATCTTCGGCGACGACCGCTCGATCGGCGAAGGCGCCACCGTGAAGCGGACCGGCACCATCGTCGACACCGGCGTCGGCAAGGGCTTTCTCGGCCGCGTGCTGGACGGTCTCGGCAATCCGATCGACGGCAAGGGCCCGGTGGACGCCGCCGAGCGCCGCGAAGTCGAGGTGAAGGCGCCGGGCATCATCCCGCGCAAGTCGGTGCACGAGCCGATGCAGACCGGCCTGAAGGCGCTCGACGCCCTGGTGCCGATCGGCCGCGGCCAGCGCGAACTGATCATCGGCGACCGCCAGACCGGCAAGACCGCGGTGGCGATCGACACGATCATCAACCAGAAGACCATCAACGCCGGCAGCGACGAGAGCAAGAAGCTCTACTGCATCTATGTCGCCATCGGCCAGAAGCGCTCCTCGGTCGCCAACGTCGTGAAGACGCTGGAGGAAAACGGCGCGATGGATTACACCATCGTCGTCGCCGCCACCGCGTCCGACCCGGCGCCGATGCAGTTCCTGGCGCCCTACACCGCCTGCACCATGGGCGAGTATTTCCGCGACAACGGCATGCACGCGGTCATCATCTATGATGACCTGTCGAAGCAGGCCACCGCCTATCGCCAGATGTCGCTGCTGCTGCGCCGCCCGCCGGGCCGCGAAGCCTTCCCGGGCGACGTGTTCTACCTGCACTCCCGTCTGCTGGAGCGCGCGGCGAAGATGAACGACGATCTGGGCGCCGGTTCGCTGACCGCCCTGCCGGTCATCGAAACCCAGGCGAACGACGTGTCGGCGTTCATTCCGACCAACGTGATTTCGATCACCGACGGTCAGATCTTCCTGGAAACCAACCTGTTCTACAAGGGCGTCCGCCCGGCGATCAACGTCGGCCTGTCGGTGAGCCGCGTCGGCTCCGCCGCCCAGACCAAGGCGATGAAGAAGGTCGCCGGCTCCATTAAGCTGGAACTGGCGCAGTTCCGCGAGATGGAAGCCTTCGCCCAGTTCGCCTCGGACCTGGATGCCTCGACCCAGCGCCTGCTGGCCCGCGGCGCCCGCCTGACCGAGATCCTGAAGCAGGGCCAGTTCAAGCCGCTGTCGGTGGGCGAGCAGGTCGCCTCGATCTTCGCCGGTGTGCGCGGTTATCTGGACAGCGTGCCGGTCGGCAGTGTCGTCCGCTACGAGGAGCAGATGCTGTCGGCCCTGCGCGAGCGCGGCAAGGACATCGTCGACGCGATCAACGCCAGCGGCGAGTTGAACGACGCCACCGAGGCGAAGCTGCGCGAGTTCCTCGACACCTTCACCAAGAGCTTTGCCTAAAGCCTGACGACCGAAGCGACACAGCGGAGACCAAGGCGTCATGGCCAGTTTGAAGGACCTGCGCGACCGGATCGGCAGCGTCAAGGCAACGCAGAAGATCACGTCCGCCATGAAAATGGTGGCCGCGGCCAAGCTGCGCCGCGCGCAAGAGGCGGCCGAAGCGGCCCGCCCCTATGCCGAACGGATGGAGCGCATGCTCGCCTCCCTCGGCGCCAGCCTGCGCGGCACCCCGGGGGCACCGCCCCTGCTCGCCGGCACCGGCAGCGACCAGCGCCATCTGATCGTGCTGGCGACCGCGGACCGCGGCCTGTGCGGCGGCTTCAACACCAACCTCGTCCGCCGGGCGCGGCAGTTGGTCTACAAGCTGCGCGACGACGGCAAGGACGTGACGGTGCTGTGTGTCGGCCGCAAGGGGCGCGACGCAATCCGGCGCGAGTTCGGCGGCATGATCATCGACACCATCGAGGGCGTCGGCCGCCGGGCGGTGGAATTCCACGAGGCGGACGGCATTGGCGACCGCCTGCGGGAAATGTTCGAGAACGGCGAGTTCGACGTCTGCACGCTGATCTATGCCAAGTTCAAGTCGGCGATTTCCAGCGAAGTGCAGGCGCAGCAGCTGATCCCCGCGCCCGTGCCCGAAGCGGACGACGCCGGCGAGGACCTGGGCGGTGCCGTCTATGAGTACGAGCCGAGCGAGGAGGCCATCCTGGCCGACCTGCTGCCGCGCAATGTCTCGGTGCAGATCTACCGCGCGCTGCTGGAGAACGCCGCCAGCGAGCACGGGGCGCGCATGGCCGCGATGGACAACGCCACCCGCAATGCCGGCGAGCGCATCAAGGGCCTGACCCTGACCTACAACCGAACCCGCCAGGCGATGATCACGAAGGAACTGATCGAGATCATTTCCGGCGCCGAAGCCATATAGTTGCCCAGGGCCCGGTGCTCAGGCAAGCTGACCGACTTGAATTTTTGAGGAGTTGACCCCCATGGCGAAAAACGCTGTCGGCCGGATCACCCAGGTGATGGGCGCGGTCGTGGACGTGCAGTTCGACGGTGAGATCCCGGCGATTCTCGACGCGCTGCAGGTGAAGCGCCCGGACGGCTCCGTGCTGGTGCTCGAAGTGGCGCAGCACTTGGGCGAGAACAGTGTTCGCACCATCGCGATGGACACCACGGAAGGCCTGACCCGCAACGACGAGGCGGAGGCCACCGGCCAGCCGATCACCGTGCCGGTCGGCCCGGAGACGCTGGGCCGCATCATGAACGTGATCGGCGATCCGATCGACGATCGCGGCCCGGTGGAGACCAAGCAGCGCTTCCCGATCCACCGCTCGGCCCCGTCCTTCAGCGAGCAGGCGACCGAGACGGAACAGCTCGTCACCGGCATCAAGGTCGTCGACCTGCTCACCCCCTATGCCAAGGGCGGTAAGATCGGCCTGTTCGGCGGCGCCGGCGTCGGCAAGACCGTGCTGATCATGGAGCTGATCAATAACATCGCGAAGGGCCATGGCGGCTATTCCGTGTTCGCCGGCGTGGGTGAGCGCACCCGCGAGGGCAACGACCTCTATCACGAGATGATCGAGTCCGGCGTTATCGACCTGGAGGGCAACAACTCCAAGGCGGCGCTGGTCTACGGCCAGATGAACGAGCCGCCGGGCGCCCGCGCCCGCGTCGCGCTCGCCGGTCTGACTCAGGCGGAATATTTCCGCGACGAGGAAGGCCAGGACGTGCTGCTGTTCGTCGACAACATCTTCCGCTTCACCCAGGCGGGCTCCGAGGTGTCGGCGCTGCTGGGCCGCATCCCCTCGGCGGTGGGCTATCAGCCGACGCTCGGCACCGACATGGGCGCCCTGCAGGAGCGCATCACGTCGACCACCAAGGGCTCGATCACCTCGGTGCAGGCCGTGTACGTGCCGGCGGACGACTTGACCGACCCGGCGCCGGCCACGACCTTCAGCCACTTGGACGCCACCACGGTGCTGTCGCGCCAGATCGCCGAGCTCGGCATCTATCCGGCGGTGGACCCGCTCGACTCGACCTCGCGCATTCTCGACCCGCGCGTCGTCGGCGAGGAGCACTACAACACCGCCCGCCGCGTGCAGGAAACCCTGCAGGAATACAAGGCGCTGCAGGACATCATCGCCATTCTGGGCATGGACGAACTGTCCGAGGACCAGAAGCTGGTAGTGGCCCGCGCCCGCAAGCTGCAACGCTTCCTGTCGCAGCCCTTCCACGTGGCCGAGGTCTTCACCGGCACGCCGGGCGAATTCGTGCAGCTCGAAGAGACGGTCAAGGGCTTCAAGGCCATTGTCGACGGCGAGTATGATGACCTGCCGGAAGCCGCTTTCTACATGGTCGGCACCATGGACCAGGTCATGGAGAAAGCCCGCAAAATGGCCGCTGAGGCGGCTTAACCCAGAATCGGGACGCTAGAACCGATGGCGGACGGAAAAGTCGATTTCGAGTTGGTCTCGCCGGAGCGGCTGCTCACCTCGAAACCCGTAGACATGGTGGTGGTTCCCGGCGGCGAGGGCGACTTCGGCGTCCTGCCGGGCCACGCCCCCCTGCTTTCCACCGTGCGGCCGGGCGTGATCCTGGTCTATGAAGGGCGGGAGGTTTCCGAACGCATTTTCGTTGCCGGCGGCTTTGCCGAGGTGACGCGGGGGCGGTGCACCGTGCTGGCGGAAGTCGCCATGCCGGTCTCGGAGATCGACGCGACCCAGACCGAACAGGACCTGCGCGACGCCCGCGAAGACGTCGACATGGCCAAGTCCGATCACGAGCGCGACAATGCCAGCCGGCGGCTCGATATCGCCCAGGCCAAGCTGGATGCGGTGCGCCGGACCATGCACTAGGCCGGACGGTATTGCACAGGACGGGCATCCCCCTTCCGAACCACGAAAAGCGCCGCAACCCTTGCGGCGCTTTTTCTTTGAACGCCTTGCCGCGCCACCCGAAAATGCCACGGCAATGCCTTGTTCTTCCCATTGCTCATATCCGAAGCCGATCTATATTATTGGTTTAGCGTGCTTGGGCTAAAGCACGGATCATAGGGACCGAAGGCGGTTTGAACGAGGCACGGATATGCCACGTCAGTGGACTTTGGACGACATCCCCTGGGATCAGTTCGACCGATCGAAGGTCGACCCGGATATCGTGAAAATCGTGCGGGCGGCGGCGATGGTCGAATCCAACGCCCGCGATTACGCCGCCTATCTGTGCAGCGTTTTTCGCGACGATCCCGACTTCTGCAACCTGGCCCGCGGCTGGGCCGAGGAAGAGGTGCAGCACGGCCAGGCGCTCGGCCGCTGGGCCGGCCTGGAAGACCCGGACTTCGACTACGATGCCCGTTTCGCCGCCTTTCGCGCCGCCTATGGCATCCCCGTCGATGCGAGCGCGTCGGTGCGCGGTTCGCTGGCCGGCGAGTTGATCGCCCGCTGCATTGTCGAGGTCGGCACCAGTTCCTATTACACCGCCATCGCCGACGCGACGGAGGAGCCGGTGCTGCGGGAAATCTGCCGGCGCATCGCCACCGACGAATGGCGCCATTACGGCCTGTTCTACCGCAATCTGCGCCGCTATCTGGACCGGGAGCATCTCTCGCCGCCGCGCCGGGCCTGGATCGCCCTGACGCGCGTGCTGGAGACCGAGGACGACGAACTGGCGCAGGCCTATCACACCGCCAATCTGGCGGGCGAGCCCTATGACCGCCGCCGCGCCTCGCGCGCCTATTCGGAGCGCGCCTGCGCCCTCTACAATCCCGGCCATGTGGAACGGGCGATCGGCATGATTTTCAAGGCCGTCGGCTTTGCGCCGCACGGCTGGACCAGTCGTACCCTGAGCCGGATTGCCAGCGCCCTGATGGCGTATCGCGCCCGGCGCCATATGCGCATCGCCAAGGCGGGCGCCTAGGGAAAGGCTCCGGCCGAAAGCCGCTTCGGTTGGGCCGGGAACTCCGCGGTGCTGGCCCGTTTTCGGTCCTGGTTGAGCCCCTCTCCTGCCCCATCTCCCGCGCAAGCGGGAGCGCATGCCTGGGAGCTTCTCACAGGACAAGGTCTCTGTATTTGTCTCTCAGGCCTGGGTCCCCGCTTCCGCGGGGACAGGGAAGCTGGGCTGGTGAGTCCGCAGGAAAAGACTCCACTCCAGAGCGGTTTCCCGGCCCTGCATCGGGCCATGCCCTAGCGATGGGCCAGCAACTCCTGCCGGGTCAGTTTCACGCCGCGCACCACCTGCCCCTTGCCGCCCAGTGCCGGCGCGGTGATGCCGTTCACCAGAACGCGGATGCCACCGGCATTGCCCGCCGTCAGGATCAGATCGCGCCGCGGCGGCACGTCCATGCGCTCGCCGGGCGCCAGCAGCCGCTGCAAGACCAGCTTGCCGCGCTCGGTGCGAATCTCCACCCAGCACGACGCATCGGCCAGGATGGCTATGGCCGGCAGGGCCTGGTTGTCGGACGGCGGCAGGCTCGTCATGACGTCATAGGACCCGCTGCCGGTCGCCACGGGCGCTCGCTCGCCCGCCTCCCGGCCGCCGGCGAGCGTTTCCTCCGCCGGCACCGCGGCGAACGCCTGGGTGCGGCCGCTGCCGGTTGAAACCGGCTCATCGTCGCGGGTCGCCAGATGGGGACGGCTCACCGGCAGCAGCGTCTGCAACACCGCGCCGGTGCGCAGCGGACCCAGGTCGCTGCGCAGGCGCACCGCCGGCAAATAGGCCGCCAGGGAGGCCGAGGCCGGCAGGCTCTCGACCTGCTGGCCGGCCATCCGGGTCGGCGTCACGCCGGGCTTGTCGTGCGCGGCATCGTCGGGCAGCACCGGCATCCGGTAAGTGGCCGCGAACACGGCCGCCGCGTCCGTCCCCGGGCGGGGACGCGGCAGCGGATCCACCGGCAGCGCCTGTTTTTCGGGCGGCACCGCCTCGGGCCCCAGGGCATCGGTGGCTTCGACCGACTGCGCCAGATCGGGAACGCCCAGCAATTGCAGCGGCCCCGGCGCCGGTGTCGGCAGCGAGGGTTCCGGCGGAGCGGCGGTCTCTTCCAGTTCCGCCACCGGGCTGAGCAGCGGGCGCCCCACCTCGGCGGACCGGGTCGCATACCAGTAGGCATAGGCGGCGATCGCCACGACGATGGTCAGCGACAGCACCGCACTCGTCGGGAACCGGCGCTCGCGCTCGGCTTCGGGAAACGGGCGGGCGTTCGGGGCGTCGAGCGGCGCGCTCAGTGGCCAGGACACGCGCAGTCGCGCCGCCGCCTCGTCCGGGTCGAGGCCATAGGCCTGGGCCAGGGATCGGACATAACCGATGGCATAGCTGCGGGCCGGCAGGCGCTCGAACGCTTCGGCTTCCAGCGCTTCGATATAGAAGCCCTGGAGCTTCAGGGCCTCCGAGACGTCGTCGACGCTCGCGCCCAGTTCCAGCCGCCGGGCCTGCAACCACCAACCAATGCTGTCGGCGCCCGCGACGCGGTCTCCCGCGCGCGCCCAGCCGTGATCCGACATTGCCGTGTCGCCGTGCTCTTGCACCTTGATCCCCTGGTCCTAGACGGGACAGATCCGAACAACCGATACGATAGCCGGCCCTGTTGACGCGTTATTCTCATTGGTAAGTGTTTTAACGGCGCGCTACCAGATGATCAACGGTGGCACGGAAGGCTCATTGTGGACCGATCAGGGGATTGGCAGGGGAAACCCGATGGTGCGTCACATTGCGCACCGCTGCGACGTCACATTGCACACCGCTGCGACAAGGCCGCAACGGCCTGCTCCAGCAATTCGCCGATGATCGCGGCCGCCGGTTGCTCGGCCCGGACCATGCCGACGCTCTGGCCAGCCATCAGCGAGCCGTTCTCGACATCGCCTTCCATCACCGCCCGTCGCAGCGCGCCGGCCCAAAAATGTTCAATGTTTAGTTGGGCTTCCTTGGCTTCCAGCTCGCCGGATCGCACCCGCGCGATGGTCTCGTGCTGGAATTCGGTGAAGCGCTGGGTGGCCTTGTTCTGCAAGGCCCGCACCGGAATCACCGGGAAGCCGGGGTCGACCTGGACGCTGGTCTGGGCGTCCCGCGCCTCGCCGCGGATGAAGGCGCGCTTGAAATCCGCATGGGCCACGCTTTCCGTTGCACAGACGAATCTTGTGCCCAATTGCACCCCCGCCGCACCCATTTCGAGGTAGGAGAGAATCGCTTCCCCCCGACCGATTCCCCCGGCGACGAACACCGGCACCTCGCGAATGACCGGCAAAATCTCCTGCGCCAGCACGCTGGTGGCGACCGGCCCGACATGGCCGCCGGCCTCCGCACCCTCGATCACCAGGGCGTCGGCGCCGTCGCGCACCAGCTTCTTGGCCAGGATCAGCGCCGGTGCAAAACAGATCAGCGTCGCGCCGCCGTCCTTGACCTGGCGCATGGCGGCGCGGGTGGGAATGCCGCCGGCCAGCACCACATGGCTGACCCGTTCCTCCAGGCAGACGCCGATCAGGTCGGCGAGGCGCGGATGCATGGTGATGAGGTTGACGCCGAACGGCTTCGCGGTCAGCGCCCGCGTCGCCCGGATCTCTTCCCGCAGCCGCTCCGGCTCCATGGCGCCGCAGGCGATGACGCCGAAGCCGCCGGCATTGCTGATGGCGGCCACCAGATTGCGCTCCGACACCCAGGTCATCGCGCCGCCCATGATGGCATGGCGCGTACCCAGCAGGGCGCAGCCCCGCGACCACAGCCGGTCCAAGGCCTCCGATCCGCTCACCGATCAGGCCGCCGCGTCGAGGTCGTAGGCGGTGTGCAGGGCGCGGAGGGCGAGTTCCGCATAATCCTCGGAGATCAGGATGCTGACCTTGATCTCGGAGGTGGAGATCACCTGGATGTTGATGCCCTTCTCCGCCAGGGTGGAGAACATCTTCTGGGCCACGCCCGCATGGCTGCGCATGCCGACGCCGATGATCGAGACCTTGACCACGCTGGCGTCGGCGATGACCTCGCGGAAGCCGATCTCGGCCCGCTTGTCCTGAAGCAGGGCCTGCACCCGGTCCAGATCGGCCTTGCCGACGGTGAAGGTCAGGTCCGTGGTCTCGCCATCGGCCGAGACGTTCTGGACGATCATGTCGACATTGATGCCGGCATCGGCCAGCGGCCCGAATATCGTCGCGGCCACGCCCGGCCGGTCCGACACCTGACGCAGCGTCACCTTGGCTTCGTCGCGGTTGTAGGCAATGCCGCTGACGACCTCTTGTTCCATGATCTCGTCCTCATCCACCACCAGGGTTCCTGGCTTGTCCTCGAAGCTGGAGAGCACCTGCACCCGCACGCGATGGTTCATCGCCAGCTCGACCGAGCGGGTTTGCAGCACCTTGGCGCCCAGCGACGCCATTTCCAGCATTTCCTCGTACGTGATGCGCTCCAGCTTGCGCGCGCGCGTGACGATGCGCGGGTCGCAGGTGTAGACGCCGTCCACGTCCGTATAGATATCGCAGCGGTCGGCGCCCAGCGCCGCCGCCAGTGCCACCGCCGACGTGTCCGAGCCGCCACGGCCCAGCGTCGTGATGCGGCCGGCATCGCTCACGCCCTGGAAGCCGGCGATCACCGGCACCACGCCCTCCGCCATGCGCTCCAGCATCAACGCCGGGTCGATGTCGCGGATGCGGGCGCGGCTGTGGCTGCCATCGGTCTTGAGCGGCACCTGCCAGCCCTGGAACGAGCGGGCGGGCACGCCCATGCCCTGCAACACCACGGCCATCAGGCCGCTGGTCACCTGCTCGCCGCTGGCGACGACGGCGTCGTATTCGCGGGCGTCGTGCAGCGGACTCGCCTGGCGCACCAGGTCGACCAGCCGGTTGGTCTCGCCGGCCATGGCCGAGACGACCACGGCGACCTGGTCGCCGGCGTCGACCGCGCGTTTGACCCGCGCGGCCGCGTTGCGGATACGGTCCAGGTCCGCGACGGAGGTGCCGCCGAATTTCTGTACGATGCGGGCCACGGGCTTGCAGAGTCCTTGGGCAAAAGCGATGGTGCGGTCAGATAAGCCGCGCAGCATAGTCGCCCGCTCGCGCCATCTCAAGGAAACACGCATGGCCCCAAGCCCGAACCCCGCCGATTTCGTGTCGCAGAGCGCCGATCCGGGCGAGCTGGCGCAGTTCGCCCGCCACGCCCGCGACTGGTGGGACCGCGAAGGCCCGTTCGCGCCGCTGCACCGAATCAACCCGGCCCGCCTCGGCTATGTGCGCAGCCAGGCCGTCCGGCACCTGCGCCTGCGCGGCGGTCCGCGGCCGCTCGACGGTATCACGGCGCTCGACATCGGCTGCGGCGGCGGCCTGGTGGCCGAACCGCTGGCCCGCATGGGGGCGGAAACGCTGGGCATCGATCTCGTCCCCGCCAGCATCGCCGCCGCCCGCCAGCACGCCAAGGGCCAGGGCCTGCCGCTCACCTACCGGGTCGCCAGCGCCGAGGAGGTGGCGGAGTCCGGCCGCATGTTCGATCTGGTCACCTGCCTGGAAGTGGTGGAGCACGTCACCTCCCCCCGCGCCTTCCTCGCCACGGTGGGGGCGCTGGTGAAGCCGGGCGGCGTGCTGGTGCTCTCCACCCTGAACCGCAACCTGGCCTCCCTCGCCTTCGGCAAGATCGCGGCGGAATACCTGCTGCGCTGGGTGCCGGCGGGGACCCATGACTGGCGCAAATTCCTGCACCCGTCCGAACTGGCCGCACCGGTGCGCGCGGCCGGCCTGCGGGTGGTGGATGTGACCGGCCTGAACCTGCACCCGGTCTATGGCTGGCAGGCGCGCGGCCCCGCCACGGTCAACTATCTGCTGTGCGCGGTGAAGCCGGCGGAGCGCGCCGATGCCTGAGCCCGGCGTGGACGGGGAGAGCCTCGCCCTGATCCTGGCCGGCGTCCGCCGTCTGGTCGACGAGGTGCTGATCCCGGCCGAGGCGGAAACCGACGCCAGCGGCGCAATCCCCGCCCGCGTCGTGCGGCACATCCGCGAGATCGGCCTGTTCGGCCTGACCGTGCCCCAGGAATACGGCGGCCTCGGCCTGTCGCTGGCGCAGGAAGTGGCGGTGGTGTTCGAACTGTGCCGCGCCTCGCCCTCGTTCCGCTCGCTGATCGGCACCACGGTCAGCGCCGGCGGCAAGGCGCTGATGATCGACGGCACGGCGGACCAGAAACGGCGCCACCTGCCCGGCATCGCCCGCGGCGAGACCATCGTCTCCTTCTGCCTGACCGAACCCGGCAGCGGCTCCGATGCCGCCGGCCTCAGCACCGCCGCCCGCCGGGACGGCGACTTCTGGGTGCTGAACGGCACCAAGCGCTTCATCTCTAACGCGCCGCATGCGGGCCTGTTCATCGTCATGGCCCGGAGCGAGACGGACTCGACGGGCGCGCGCGGCGTCTCGGCCTTTCTGGTGGAGGCGGGCACGCCCGGCGTGCAAGTGCAGCCGGCCTGGAACAAGATGGGCCAGAAGGGCGCCGCCGTCGCCGATGTGGTGTTCGAAGACGCCCGCATCCCCGCCGACGCCCTGCTCGGCGGCCGCGAGGGCCAGGGCTTCCGCACCGCCATGAAGTCGCTGGACGCCGGCCGCATCCACATTGCCGCCGTCGCCGTCGGCCTCGCCACGCGGCTGGTGGAGGAAGCCATCGCCCATGCCCGGGAGCGCGAGCAGTTCGGCGAACCTCTGGCCGGGTTCCAGCTGATCCAGGGCATGCTGGCCGACAGCGAGGCCGACCGCCTCGCCGCCCGCGCCCTGGTGGAGGCCGCGGCCCGACGTGCCGACGCCGGCGAGGATGTCCGGCGCGAAGCCGCCGCCGCCAAGCTGTTCGCGACCGAGGCCTGCTGGCGCATCGCCGACCGCGCCGTGCAGATCCACGGCGGCTATGGCTATATGCGGGATTATGCGGTGGAACGCCTGTTCCGCGACGCCCGGCTGCTGCGCCTGTTCGAAGGCACCAGCCAGATCATGCAGGTGGTGATCGCCCGCGACATGGTCGCCTAAACGCCGACCGGCACCCGCCCTTCAAGGCCGGTGCCGGTCAAACGGAATATCGGACCGGGCCGGCGACCGCCCGGCCGCAAAAATTGGAGAGGCGGCCTTGCGGCCGCCGGGCCTTACCGGTTGGTCCAGTTCGGCGTGCGCTTCTGCAAAAACGCCTTGATGCCTTCGGACGCGTCGTCCTTCAGCAGATTGTGGGTCATCACGCCCGCGGCATACTGGTAGGCGTCGGACTGCTCCATCTCGCCCTGCCGGTAGAACGCCTCCTTGCCGAGGCTCACCACCAGGCGCGACTTGGCCGCGATCTTCTCGGCCAGGGCCAGGGCCTCGTCCATCAGCGACGTGGCCGGCACCACCCGGTTGACCAGACCGAAGCGCTGGGCGGCTTCCGCGTCGTAGAGGTCGCCGGTCAGCAGCATTTCCATCGCCGCCTTCTGGTGCGCGCTGCGCGAAACCGCCACCATCGGCGTCGAGCACCAGGTGCCGATATTGACGCCGGGCGTGGCGAAGCGCGCTTCCTGCGAGGCGATGACCATGTCGCAGGTCGCGGCCAGCTGGGCGCCGGCCGCGGTGGCGATGCCATGCACCGCCGCAATCACCGGCTGGGGCAGCGCCTTGATGGATTCCATCACGCGGGTGCATTTTTCCAGCAGCCACTCGTAATAGGCGCGGCTGCGGTTCGCCATCATCTCTTTCAGGTCGTGACCGGCACAAAAGCCGGGACCCTCGCCCCGCAGCACCACCACGTGAATCGACTCGTCGTCCTTGATACGGTCGAGTTCCGTCTGCAAATCCGACAACAAGGATTCCGACAGCGCATTGCGCGCTTCCGGTCGATTCATTGTCAGGATCGCGACCTTGCCGCGGTCTTCGCGCAACAGGTCGCGTGCGCCGCCATTGTCCAGGGCCATGGGCTCCTCCGGCTCGCTGTTATGCCGTCTGATCCGTGCATAAGAGGGTTGCCGGCTCAGATCGCAATCAAAAAGTAACATTTTGCCGATTTTGCAAGAGGGAAAACGGTGCAAAGTGCGGTTTTTTGATTGCGTACTATATTACAGCATTGTAAGACATTGTTTTATAACGTGAAAATTTTTTCCATTGACACACAACCCCGGAACCACCCAAAAGCCGCGCTCTGCCCGCTGCGGTCACGCCGCGGGGCCATGATTCTAACTAGGCGACGCAAATCAATGAAAACCTACTCGGCCAAACCCGCCGACGTAGAGCGCAAATGGTTCGTGATCGACGCCGAGGGCCTGGTTCTGGGCCGGCTGGCGTCGCTGGTGGCCATGCGCCTGCGCGGCAAGCACAAAGCCATTTACACCCCGCACATCGATTGCGGCGACCATATCGTGGTGGTCAATGCCGAGAAGGTGGCGATCACGGGCAACAAGCGCTCCGATTCCAAGTTCTTTTGGCACACCGGCTATCCCGGTGGCATCAAGGAGCGCACCTGGGACCAGATCCTGACCGGCAAGCACCCGGAGCGGCTGATCCAGAAGGCCGTGGAGCGCATGCTGCCGAAGACCAAGCTGGGCCGTGACGTGATCGGCAAGCTGCATGTCTATGCCGGCCCCGACCATCCGCACGCGGGCCAGCAGCCGGAAGTGCTGGACATCGCCGCCATGAACGCCAAGAACTCGCGGAGCGCGTAAATCCGATGGCTGAAGAACGCACCTCCCTCGCCGATCTGAAAGACGCGCTGGCCAATGCCCAGCAGCCGGACGGCGCCACCGACGGCGACGCGATCCCGGGTCTGGCCGAAGTCACCTTCGCCGAGCCGCAGATCGACGAACACGGTCGCTCCTACGGCACCGGCCGGCGCAAGGACGCGGTCGCCCGTGTCTGGATCAAGCCCGGCGTCGGCAAGTTTTCGGTCAACGGCCGCTCGCTCGAGGACTATTTCGCCCGGCCGACGCTGCGCCAGATCATCGTGCAGCCGTTCAAGACCACGAACCGGATGGACCAGTTCGACATTTACTGCACCGTCTCCGGCGGCGGCCTGTCCGGCCAGGCCGGCGCGGTCCGTCACGGTCTGTCGCGCGCACTGGTGAATTTCGAACCGGGCCTGCGCCCGGCGCTGAAGCATGCCGGCTTCATGACCCGCGACAGCCGCGTGGTCGAGCGTAAGAAATACGGCAAGCCGAAAGCGCGTCGCAGCTTCCAGTTCTCGAAGCGCTAACCTTTCGGGTCTCACACCCGGCGTTGCAACGGGGTGCCGCAAGCCTGCGGCGCCCCGTTTTCTTTTGGGCCGATCGCGGTATGGTGCCGACCATCCCGAACCGCGGCGCCTCTGGCCAGGCGCCACGGACCCTGAACCCGCTCTGCGGTCTCGACGAGACCGCGGGCCCGATGTGCTGGAGCCGTTCTGCCCATGACGAACCACAACCCCGCCCGCGAGGGCCTGGTCCTGCCCTATAATGGCATTGTCCCGAAGATCGGACGGGAGGTGTTCCTCGCGCCCGGCACCATTGTCGTCGGCAATGTCGCCATCGGCGACGAGGCCAGCCTCTGGTACAACACCGTGGTGCGCGCCGACGTGCACGAGGTGACAATCGGCGCCCGCACCAACCTGCAGGACGGCACGGTGGTGCACGTCACCGGCGGTCGCTTCGGCACCTATATCGGCAACGACATCCTGATCGGCCACCAGTGCGTGATCCACGGCTGCACCATTCACGACCGCGCCTTCATCGGCATGCGCGCGCTGATCCTGGACGGTGCCGTGGTGGAATCCGACGCCATGTTGGCTGCCGGCGCGGTGCTGACGCCGGGCAAGGTGGTGCCGACCGGCGAACTCTGGGCCGGGGCGCCGGCCAAGAAGATGCGCGACCTGTCGCCCGAAGAGATCGAGCGCCACAAGCTGGCCACGGCCGGCTATGTGAAGAATGCCAAGGAGCACCGCGCCTCGCTCGGCTGAGGCGCGGCGCCCCCGACCGACCCCGGCGGTGGTCCGAAACCGCCAACCGCGGCCGGCGGTCAGTGGGTGTTCATCACCCGTTCGGGGGCGTGCGAGGAATACGGCTCGTCATAGGTGCGTTCCTTGCGGTTCGGTGGCTCGACCGAGACCTTGTAATCCTGCAGCTTCGAACACCCGAGGAGCGCCAGGGCGCAGGCGGTGAGCACAATCGCTTTCATCAAGGCAAGGGCCCTCCTCGGGGCAAGGGTGACGGCTGTTCGCGTCTAACGGTTGAGTTTGAAGAACGGCGCATTCACCATTAACGTGTTATTTTGGGCGATCAAATAGCCGGCTTCGCCCGTTTTGGCCAGGAAGGCGTGCCAGTCGGGGTCGGCCTGCATCGCCGCGCGGCGCTTTTCGCGGTCGGCGGCGTCTTCATAGGCCCAGATATGCAGATAGGTGTTCACGTCGCCGGTCTCGGTCAAGCCATAGAAGGCCGGCTGGCCCAGATGCTTGGTCTGCACCGCCAGGCCGTGCTCCTCGTAAAGCGCCATCTGCTTGCGGATCGTGCCGGGGCGGCAGGTGTAGGTGCGCACGTCGAACAGCATTTGGGGTGTCTCCCGTCAAAGGTTTGAGAAAGGATTGATACCGGCAGACCTTATACGACCCCGCCAAGGCCGTCTCCCCGTCTCGTGCGGGCCGTTGCGCGTCCTTCCTCCAAGCGGGGCGTCAGGGAGCCGCGTCCAGCGGCACCGTCCAGGCATCGTAGCCATAGACCCAGTCCGGGTTGGTGCGGCGCTGCATGAAGGTGTTTTGGTGCGAGGTCCGTTGCAGTTCGCCGGTGCGCGGCTGGCGCAGCGCCTCGAACCGCCGGAACACCGGCGCGGCGTCGTCCAGCCCCAATTCGTCGAAACAGCGGGCCAGCACCGCCGCATCCTCCAGCGACGAGGCCGCACCCTGGGCCATGTAGGGCAGCATCGGGTGGCAGGCGTCGCCGAGCAGGCAGGCCGCGCCGCGCGCCCAGACCGGCAGCGGGTCGCGCTCGAACAGGGCCCATTTGTTCACGCGCGGGCAGGCCGCCAGCACCGCCTGCACATCGGCATGAAAGCCGCGGAAGGCGGCCCGCATCTCCGCCAGATCGCCCTCCGCCGACCAGGATTCGGTGGTCCAGTCGGTTTCGGGCTGGCTGGTGGTGAAATAGAGCTCGTCGCGGGTCCTCGTCGTGTAATAGATGACGATGTGCCGGTCCGGCCCCCACCATTTGGTGTTGTCGTCGATCCGGACGCCGCCCAGCAGGCGCGCCGGAAACGTGGTGCGATAGGCCGCCCGGCCCATGAAACGCGGCGCCTCCGCCCCCAGCAGGTGCCGGCGCACCACCGAGTGGACGCCGTCAATGCCCAGCAGCGTTTCCGCATGGGCCGAAGTGCCGTCGGCGAAGGACAGGCGATAGCCGTCCGGCCGGTCCTCGATCCGCGTCAGCGTCTTGCCGAAGCGAACGATCCCCTCCGGCACGGCGGACGCCAGGAATTCGTGCAGGTCGCCGCGGTGCATCTGGATATAGGGCGCGCCGTAACGCGCCTCTGTCGCCGCGCCCAGCGTGGCCCGGTTGGTGTAGGCGCCGGTGTCCCAGTCGCGGCTGTCCCAGGTCTCGGGCTGGAAGGCGCCCGCGCGGATACGGTCCTCCAGGCCCAGGCCGCGCAGCACGCGCATGGCGTTCGGGCTCATCTGGATGCCGGCGCCGACGCGGGCAAAGGCCGTGGCCTGCTCGTAGATCTCGACGCCGATGCCGCGCTGCGAGAGCGCGGCGGCCAGCGCCAGCCCGCCAATGCCGGCGCCGATAATCGTGACGGCGCGTCCCTGCCAGGACATGCGCCCCCTCCCCTAGCCCGCGCGGCCCGGCGGAGGGGCCGCGGCGCGACAGGGCGGGGCTGCGGCGGCAGGGACGGCGATCATGGCGGAACTCTCCCGACGGATACGGCGACGGCCACCCGAGGCGGCAGGACCGATGCTAGAGCCCCGCACCGCCGCCGACAATCGCATGGCGCCCGCCGGGCCGATTCAGGCGTCCGGCGGCTCCAGGAACTCGGTCTCGATGAAGGCGAATTCGAAGTCGTTGCCGTTCCGGACGTCGTGCTCGACACCGGCCTGGCGGAAATAGGGCACGCCCTGTTTCAGCTCGGCCCGGCTGACCTGGCCCTGGGCGTCGACCAGTTCCAGGAAGCCGTCCAGCAACGGCACCACCACATAGTCGTAGTCGTGCCGGTGCCAGCCGGTGGCGTCGCCCCGCTTGGGGAAACGCCACTCGGTCACGCGGGTCCGCGCGTTCTCGATGAAGACGGTGGGCTTGGCGGAGCCGGGTTGGGCCGGGTTGCACATGGCGGATATCCTTTCGCCCCGATCCATGCCCGGCCCGGCGGCCGCCGTCAACCGGCCGTCGCCTTACCGGCGGCGGGGGCGGGATTGAGGGTGCGATAGGCTTCCTCGGCCTCCTTCTTCTGGCGCTCGCCGTCGCGCACCATTCTCTCGCCCTGGCTGATCTGGCTCTTGCCCTTGCTGACCATGGCTTCGCCGTCATCGACGTTTCCCTCACCCTTTTTGATCAGGGCGCGGCCTTCGACCACCGACGATTCGCCCTTCGACCATTTCTGGCCGATGGTGGAGATATCCCCGCCCTGGGTCTGAAGCCGGGAACCAAAGGAATTCTTGTCGGGGCCGCTGGTACAGGCGGCTGCACCCAGACCGAGGGCCACCACCGATCCGACAACCAACAGCTTGTTCATCGCACTATCCAATCGTGATTTTCGAACGCCGAGAGCCCGCCCGGCCCGTTCGGCCGGCGCCGGATCGGCGCGCACCCAGACCCAGATTGAACTTATTGAGGTAGGCGCGGCGGTAAAAATCGGTGTTTGCGATCGGATTTCAACCCCCGGACCGCGAACGGCCGGGGTCGGGCGGCACTCGGCTAATACGTCGCACGGCCGCCGGAAATGTCGAACACGCCGCCGGTGGTGAAGCGGTTTTCCTCGGACGCCATCCAGCAGACCATGGCCGCCACTTCCTCCACCTGGACGAAGCGCTTGCGCGGGATTTTCGCCAGCATCATGTCGATGTGCGTCGGGCTCATCTGCTCGAAAATCCGGGTCTTGGCGGCGGCCGGCGTGATGCAGTTGACGGCGATGTCGTGGTCCACCAGCTCCTTGCCCAGCGACTTGGTCAGGCCGATGACGCCGGCCTTGGCGGTGGAATAGGCCGCGGCATTGGCATTGCCCTCCTTGCCGGCAATGGAAGCGATGTTGACGACGCGGCCGTAATTCGCCTCGATCATCTGCGGGATGATGGCACGGCAGCAATAGAACACGGCGTTCATGTCCAACTCGATCACCCGGCGCCAGGCGTCGACCGGATAATTCCAGGTCACGTCGTTCGGCCCCGTAATGCCGGCATTGTTGACCAGGATGGAGATGGTGCCGAACGCCTCGTTCGACGCGGCGACCGCGGCGGCGATCTGGCTGACGTCGGTGACGTCGCACACCTGCGCGCGCGCCTGGTCGCCCAGGGTCGCGGCCGCGCGCTCCAGTTCGGCGGCATCGATGTCCCACATGGAGACATAGGCGCCGCTGGCGATCATGCGCTCGGTGATGGCCAGGCCGAAGCCCTGGGCCGCGCCGGTGACCACCGCGTGGCGGCCTTCGAGGTTGATCCGGTTGTTCTGCGCCATGTGTCCAACTTTCGCTTGCGGGTCATCGTGCTATACAGGCCCGGACCTGCGATTGCATAGAGGCGGACCGTTCATGATCCCGCGTTACAGCCGGCCCGAGATGGTCGGCATCTGGGAGCCCCAGACCAAGTTCGAAATCTGGTTCGAGATCGAGGCGCACGCCTGCGACGCCCAGGCGACGCTGGGCGTGATCCCGGCCGACGCCGCCAAGGCGGTGTGGGACCGCGGCCGGTTCGAGATCGAGCGCATCGACGCCATCGAGCGCGTGACCAAGCACGACGTGCTCGCCTTCCTCACCAACCTGGCCGAGCATGTGGGCCCCGAAGCCCGCTTCGTGCACCAGGGCATGACCTCCTCGGACGTGCTCGACACCTGCCTGGCGGTGCAACTGGCGCGCGCTTCCGACCTGCTGCTGGCCGGTGTCGACAAGGTGCTGGCGGCGTTGAAGGCGCGGGCGTGGGAGCATGCGGAGACCCTGACCGTCGGCCGCAGCCACGGCATCCACGCCGAGCCGACCACGTTCGGCCTGAAGCTCGCCGGCCATTATGCGGAATTCGCGCGCAACCGGGCGCGGCTGGAAGCGGCGCGGGCCGAGATCGCCACCTGCGCCATCAGCGGCCCGGTCGGCACGTTCGCCGCCATCGACCCGCGGGTCGAAGCCTATGTCGCCGAGAAAATGGGCCTAACGCCGGAGCCGATCTCGACCCAGGTGATCCCGCGCGACCGCCACGCCATGTTCTTCAGCGTGCTGGGCGTGATCGCCAGCGGCGTCGAGCGGCTGGCGACCGAAATCCGCCACCTGCAACGCAGCGAGGTGCTGGAGGCGGAGGAGTATTTCGCGCCGGGGCAGAAGGGCTCCAGCGCCATGCCGCACAAGCGCAACCCGGTCCTGACCGAGAACCTGACCGGCCTCGCCCGCGTCGTGCGCTCGGCCGTGGTGCCGGCGCTGGAGAATGTGGCGCTCTGGCACGAGCGCGACATCTCGCATTCCAGCGTCGAGCGGATGATCGGCCCGGACGCCACCGTGACCCTGGATTTCGCCCTGCACCGGCTGGCAAGCGTGGTCGAGAAGCTGGTGGTCTATCCGGACCACATGCTGGCGAACCTGAACAAGCTGGGCGGTCTGGTCTACTCGCAATACGTGCTGCTGGCGCTGACCCAGGCCGGCATGAGCCGCGAGGACGCCTATGCCAAGGTGCAGCAGCACGCCATGGCCACCTGGCGCGAGGGCGGCTCGTTCCTGGAGCGCCTGCAGGGCGACGCGGCCGTGACGGACCGGGTGCCGGCGGACCGCCTCGCCGAAATGTTCGAGCCCTGGCGCTATCTGCGGCATGTGCCGGCGCGCATGGAAGCCGTGATGGGGCCGCGAGAGGGCTAAGCCGGCGGGACCGCTCGGGCGGGGGCGGTCCGGGCTGAACAAACCTGAACATAGCTGAGCAAACCTGAACGGCCTGCTGCGGTGGCAGTGCCGCCAGATGGCGGCTTGCCCAGGGCGGAGGACTGCGATCATCCCCGGGAGGCTATGATCTGGGCGCCGCGGCGGAGGCCGCCCATAACCGTGCCCCAGTTTTCGGACGCGGGTGCCCATCCGTGGCGGATCGCGGCACCAGGAGCGTCCGCCACGTTATGCCCCGGAAACACTTTCGCTTTCCCGAGAATCCCCCATGTTTTGGCCAATCAATCGTTAGTCGCTGGAAACGATTGCAGCCCCGGGGCGATTTTGGTGCGCATCATTCTGTTTTTATCTGTTGCGATCTGCGTTATCGCGCTGCCGCTGTGGCGGACCGCAACAGACCGCGCCCCGCATCCGGCGGCCGTGGCGCCTGAAATGCGGGCGCTGGTCGAGGCCGGCGCCCACGCGGTGCTGCCGCTGATCCCGCTGCATCCGCGCGGAACGCATCGGGAAGCCGACTGGTCCGACGCCCTGGCCGAGGCGCTGCACGGCCGGACGGAGGTGCGCATCGCGCATGGCCGCGTCGATGTGGTCTCCGCATCCTATGCCATCGAGGTGGACTGGTTCGACAAATGGCACGAAGGGCTGGGACAGGCCCAGCATTATGGCCTCGCCACCGGCAAGGCGCCGGCGGTGGCCCTGATCCTGAAGCCCGACGAATGGCCTCTCGACGAGCGCACCCTGTCCAAGCTGGCGGTTATCCGCGAGGTGACGAATGCCCTGGGGGTCGAGGTGTTTCTGTTGCGCCTCGCGCCGCCGCGGCAAGCGGCGATGCGGTGGCGATAGCGAGGCCCGGCCCCGGCGCCCCTGGGTCCGCCCGCGTCGGTCAGTCCCCGCCGCCGGACAGGCGCTTGCCGACCCCGCGCAGCCAGGCCCGCACCCGGGACCGGTTGGTGCCCAGGTCCCAATAGCCGACCTCCGACCGGCTGTAGACGGCGACGGTCGAGCGACCGTCCGTCAATGGCCGTATGGCGATGCTCACCCGGTCGACGAATCCGAACAGGGGCGTACGGTCGGTGACCTCGATCCACAGGCCGTCGTCCGAACGCCAGACCCGTTCGACCCGCGGTTGGAGCGCCAGCCATGCCTGCCACGCCTTGGCCTGACGGGCGGCATCGACCGGGAAGTCCGGCGCCGGCTCATCGGCGATCGCGGCACACGGACCGTGGGAGGCCGCAAGCCAGGTGTTGGGCGAGGTCGGGCGTTGCAGCGTCGCGCAATCCGCAAGCGGGAAGGCCGGCCGCGCCGTGTCCTTCGCATCCGCGCCCGCCACGGCCATCACCAGAGCCACCGCCAGGACCGCGCCGAGGCGGCCGCCGTTCGCACCGCGCCGTCTCCGCGTCAATAGATTTTCGGCTCCGGCGTCGGGCCGCCCGCATGCAGAAAGTCGAAGTCGCAGCCCTTGTTCGCCTGGGTCACGTGATCCAGGAACAGACGGCCATAGCCGCGGGTATAAGGCTCCTCCTCCGGGGTCCAGGCGGCCATGCGGCGGGCCAGTTCCGCGTCGGACACCTCCAGGCGCAACACGCGCGCTGCCACGTCCAGCGTGATCATGTCGCCGTCCTGCACCAGGGCGAGCGGCCCGCCGACCGCGGCCTCCGGCGCCACGTGCAGCACGCAGGCGCCGTAGCTGGTGCCGCTCATGCGGCAGTCGGAAATGCGGACCATGTCGCGCACCCCTTCCGCCAACAGCTTTTTCGGGATCGGCAACTGGCCCCATTCCGGCATGCCCGGCGCGCCCTTCGGCCCGGCGTTCTGGAGCACCAGCACCGAGTCTTTCGTCACCGGCAGGTCCGGGTCGTCGATGCGCCGGTACATGTCGTCGACATTGGAAAACACCACGGCCGGGCCGGTGTGTTTCAGCAGGTGCGCCTCGGCGGCGGTGGGCTTGATCACCGCCGTATCCGGCGCGAGATTGCCGCGCAGCACCGCCGTGCCGCCCGAGGCCGACAGCGGGTTGTCGCGGCGGCGGATGACGTCGTCGTTGTAGATCTCTGCCCCGGCGATGTTCTCGCCCAGCGTCTGGCCGTTGGCGGTGAGGCAGTCGAGGTGCAACAGGTCGCCGACCTGCCCCAGCAGCGCCCGCAGGCCGCCGGCATAATAGAAATCCTCCATCAGATAGATGCCGGCCGGCTTCAGATTGCAGAGCACCGGCGTCTTTTTGCTGATTTCGTCGAACCGCTCCAGCGGCAGGTCGACGCCGGCGCGGCCGGCCATGGCGACCAGATGGATCATGGCGTTGGTCGAGCCGGACAGCGCCATGTCGACGGTGATGGCATTGTCGAAGGCCGCCGGCGTCGCCAGCCGGTCCGGCGTCAGGTCCTCCCACACCATCTCGACAATGCGCCGGCCGGAGCGGCTCGCCATCATCTGGTGGGTGGAATCCACCGCCGGGATCGAGGACGCGCCCGGCAAGGTGAAGCCCAGCGCCTCCGCCAGCGAGGTCATGGTGGAGGCGGTGCCCATGGTCATGCAGGTGCCGGCGGAGCGGGCAATGCCCTCTTCCAGGCCGAACCAGTCGTCGTCGGACAGATTGCCGGCGCGGCGCTCGGCCCAGTATTTGAACACGTCCGTGCCGCTTCCGAGCGTCGCGCCCTTGAAATGGCCGCGCAGCATCGGCCCGGCCGGCACATAGATCGCCGGCAATCCCATGCTGAGCGCGCCCATCAGCAGGCCGGGCGTGGTCTTGTCGCAACCGCCCATCAGCACGACGCCATCGACCGGCTGCGAGCGCAGCAATTCCTCGGTCTCCATGGCCAGGAAGTTGCGGTACATCATGCTGGTCGGCTTGGTCATCTGCTCGCCGACGCTCATGGCCGGCAGTTCGACCGGAAACCCGCCCGCCTGCCAGACGCCCCGCTTCACCTCTTCCGCCCGCTGGCGCATGTGGCTGTGGCAGGTGTTGGTGTCGGACCAGGTGTTGACGATGGCGATCACCGGCTTGCCGGCGAAGTCCTCGCGCGTGAAGCCCATTTCCATGGTGCGCGAGCGGTGCCCGAAGGCGCGCATATTGTCGACGCCGAACCAGCGATGGCTGCGCAGGTCTTCGGGGGTTTTCCGTCTATCCGCCATGGCCGTATCCTCCGTTGGACGTCTTCTAGAAGCGCTCGACCCAGGGCCGCACGTCGATTTCCGCGGCCCAGGCGCTGCGGTGCTGGGCGTGAAGCTGGTAATAGGTCTCGGCGATGGCGTCGGGCTCCAGCAGGTGATGCTCCGGCTTGTCGCCCTCGGTGGCGTGGTGCGGCCCGTGAATGCCGCCGTCGATCACCACATGGGCGACATGGAGGCCCTGCGGCCCGTAATCCCGCGCCATGGCAAAGGACAGCGCGCGCAGGCCGAACTTGCCGACGGCAAAGCCCGCCGACTGGCCATAGCTCTTGACGCTGGCGGTGGCGCCGGTGAACAGGATCGTGCCGCGGCCCTGCGGCAGCATGCGCTTCGCCGCCTCGCGACCGACGATGAAACCGCCGAGACAACCGCGCTCCCAGGCTTCCCTGAAGGCATCGACGGAAATGTCCGTCACCGAGCCGCGCACGCGGCCGGAAGCGTTGTAGACGACGATATTGGGCGCAGCACCGCAGTCGCGCTCGACGGCGGCGTAGAGGTCCAGCACCGAGCCCTCGTCGGTGGCATCGCAGGCATAGGCGCCGGCGCCGAATTCGGCCGCGATCGCCTGCACCGGCGCCAGCCGGCGCGAGGCCAGGGCCACCCTGGCGCCGGCCTTGGCGAAGCGGCGGCCGAGCGCCGCCCCCAGGCCGGGGCCGACGCCGACGATCAGGGCGATATCCTGGGCGATATCCTGGGTCATGGCGGAGTTCCTTTTTGTCCTAGTTGGCCTGGCACTGCGCCGCCAGCGCGTCCAGCGCCATCAGATAGCCGCGCGAGCCGAAGCCGCAAATCATGCCCTGGGCGGCGGCGGCCACAAAGGAATGGTGCCGGAACGCCTCCCGTTTGTGAATATTGGAGAGATGCACCTCGATCACCGGCACGGCCAGCAGCATCAGCGCATCCTGGATCGCCACCGACGTATGCGTGTAGGCGGCGGCGTTGATGATCACCCCGTCCGCCCCGGTCCGGGCCTCCTGGATCCAGGTGACCAGGTCGCCCTCCATGTTGGACTGGCGGAAATCCACCGCCAGCCCCAGGGTTTCCGCATGGGACCGGCAACCGGCCTCGATGTCCGCCAGGGTCTCGTGGCCGTAGATTTCCGGCTGACGCTGGCCCAGCATGTTGAGATTCGGGCCGTTCAGGATGAAGATCGGCTTGGCCATGGGCGGCATCCTTGTCGCGAATTCGGTCTTCGTCCATTAGGGGAGCCATGGCGGCAGCGCAACCGCCTAGGCCGGACCGCGTCAAAGGAGTGGCTATGCAGCCGACCCCGCCACCGCTGCTGTTTTCCCTGGCCCGGCGGATGATCCGGGCGAACCTGCCGGGCGGCTACCGGTTGCAGGAGACCTTGCGGCGGCTGGGCCGGTTGCAACGCCCGGCCGTCTACGATCTGGGCGGCGGCGTGCCGTTCGAGGTTCCGATCGGCCGGCGCGAGAACTCCTGGGATGCCGCCGACCTGGCTGGCTACGACCCCCCGTTGATTGCCGGGCTGGTGCGGGCGGCCGCGGCAATGCCGGCGCCGCCGACCCTGGTGGATGCCGGCGCGGATATCGGCACGGTCAGCGCCCAGGCCCGTGTCGCGGGCGCCCGCTTCGCCCGCATCCTCGCCTATGAGCCCAACGCCGTCGCCCATGCGGTCCTGGCCCGGAATCTCGCCGCCCTGGACGTTCCGGCGGCGGCGCGCCTGGCCGGCGTCGGCGCCCAACCGGGGCGGGGCCGCCTGCGGCAGCCCGATTTCAGCGCCCATGCCCATTCCGCCTTCGTCGACGAGGGCGACGATTTCCCGGTGGAGCGCATCGACGATCTGGGCCTGACCGGCCCCGTGGTGCTGAAACTGGACGTCGAGGGCGGGGAACTGGCCGCGCTGACCGGCGCTGAACACACCCTGCGCCAGGCCCCCGCCGCCGCCATCGTCTTCGAGGCGCATATCCGCCAGTCGCAGCGTATCGGCGAGGACCCGAGCGCGATCCTCCACTGGCTGCGCGCGCTCCGGCCCTGGACGTTCGAGGTGCTGGACGTTCCCGGGCTGGTGCCCGACCCGGACCGGCCGTTCTTCAGCCAGATCGCAGCGCCGCGCCCGATCGGCTACAACGTGCTGGCGCTTTCGACTTAATTTGCCCCAACCCCGAATTTTTCCTTGCATGCGGAGAGCGACAACGCTACATGCGCCGCTCGCACGCAAGCCCACGTGCCGGCGGGTCTCAGCGATCCCGGGGGAGGGTTCTCCCCACCGTCTCGCGAGGACGGTCTGGTGACCCGGTAACGAGGTAACATGTGCGCTCTGGGTGTCGGCGTTCCGGTCGGCCTTGTGGCGCGTGTTATGGCACGCTCGTGGCAAGTCCCGCCCCTATCGCGTCGGCATCACTGCTGGTCACGTTTCGATTGGTGGAAAGGGCTCCCGTGGTATGACGGCACGCATTTCTCGTTATTTGTCCGAAACCCAGCCGGCGACGCCGTGTCTGGTGGTCGACCTGGAAGCGGTGGCGGAGGCGTATGAGCGCCTGCAGCGCGCGCTGCCCATGGCGACGATTTACTTCGCCATGAAGGCCAATCCCGCCCGGCCGGTGCTGGAACTGCTGGCCGGCATGGGCTCGTCGTTCGACTGCGCCTCGATTTATGAGATCGAGGACGCGATTGCCGCCGGCGCGCCGGCGGCGCGGCTGTCGTTCGGCAACACGATCAAGAAACAGGTCGATATCGCCAAGGCCTTCAAGCTGGGCGTGACCATGTTCGCGTTCGACAGCGAGGCGGAGCTGGAAAAGCTCGCGGTCGCCGCACCGGGCGCGCGCGTCTATTGCCGCCTGGTCATGGACGGCGCCGGCGCGGACTGGCCGCTGGCCCGCAAGTTCGGCTGCGAGCTGGAAATGGCCTATGACCTGATGCTGAAGGCGCGCGACCTGGGGCTGGACCCCTACGGCCTCAGCTTCCATGTCGGCTCGCAACAGCGCGACCTGGGCCAGTGGGATGTCGCCGTCGGGCGGGCCGCCCTGCTGTTCACCGACCTGTCCGAGGCGGGCGTCAAGCTGCGCATGGTCAATATCGGCGGCGGCTTCACGGCGCGCTACAAGACCGAAGCGCCCGACCAGAACGACCACGCGACGGCGGTGATCGAAGCGCTGAACAAGCATTTCGGCAACCGCATGCCGGAGGTGATCGTCGAGCCGGGCCGCTCGCTGGTGGGCGATGCCGGCATCATCCAGGCCGAGGTCGTGCTGATCAGCAAGAAAAGCTACGACGACGACCAGCGCTGGGTCTATCTGGACATCGGCAAGTTCGGCGGCCTGATCGAGACCATGGACGAGGCGATCAAATATCGCCTGCGCACCCCCTATGACGACGAGAACGTGCGCACCTCGCCCGTGATCATCGCCGGGCCGACCTGCGACGAGGTCGACGTGCTCTATCGCAACAGCGGCTATGAACTGCCGGAAGCGCTGAGCGTCGGCGACAAGATCGAGATCCTCTCGACCGGCGCCTATACCACCACCTATTGCTCGGTGGCGTTCAACGGCCTGCCGCCGCTGCAAACCCACTGCATCTAGACGGCAATACGCTACCGCGAACGCCCTCGACGGCCGGTCCCAGTCCGGGGCCGGTCGTTTTCATGTGCGGATTGCCCCTTCCCTCCGGCGCGGCTATGCTTCTTTCGTAGCCACAATACCGGGCCGGCCGTACCGGCCTACCGCCAATGAGGAGATGCCGCCGGCCATGCAGACCGTCAGAGTGGGTCGTGTCGACGAGTTCGACGATCCCGGCCGCAAAGTGATTGCCGTCGGCGATACGGAAATCGGCGTCTTTCGCCTGGATGGCGAATTTTACGCCTGGGTGAACGACTGCCCGCACCAGGGCGGGCCGGTGTGCCAGGGCCGCCTGTTCAAGCGGGTGCTGGAGGTGATCGGCGAGGACCGGTCCAGCCACGGCCGCACCTATGACGAAAGCGCCCTGCACATTGTCTGCCCCTGGCACGGGTTCGAGTACGACGTGCGCACCGGCCGGCACCCGGGCATGCCGGACATCGCCCTGACGCCGGTCCCGGTGCAGGTGCAGGACGGAGAGGTCCATATCCTTGTCGAATGATGCCTCCGACGACCGCCGCAACGATCCCTACGCCGAAGCGGAAGCCCTGGCGGAGGAGGCGTGGCGGCTGGCCGCCAAGGCGGTGGCCGACGGCGACGAGGACCGGATTTCCGACGAAGCCGTGGCCAGGCTGTTCACCGCCGCGGTGAAACTGTACGCGGCCAAGGCCGACCGCGGCGAGCGCAGCCCGCGCGCCCTGCTCGGCAAATACGACGAGGTGGTGAGCCCGACCGAGGCCTTGACCGCCGCCACGGAAATGCTGCGCGCGCTGCGCCTGGGCCCGATGGAATTCGGCCTCTGGTCGCGCCGCCGGCCCGAAGACTATCACGAACTGGAGCCGGATGCGCCGCCCCTTGCCGCCCAGCCGGCGCCCGGCAAAACCTGAACCAATAAGGAGTCTCTCCATGGATGCGCCGATTCTGCCCGGTCAACCGATGCACGTTCAGGAAATCGACACCAAGACCGACACGCGCGAGATCCTGGCCCACTCCCGCAAGCATGCCGAGCACGCGGGCTATGCCGACTGGCTGATCGTCGACATCGACGCCCACCATGTCGAGACCGCCAGCTGGAACGAGATCGTCACCTATATCGACGACCCGGTCCTGCGCGACCAGGCGAAATTCTATCACGCCGAGAAGATCGGCGCCCCGCCCTATGGCCTGAACGGCGATCTGGGCCTGCGCTACCAGGATGTCGGCGGCCGCATCCCGCACCAGGCCGGCGTGCGCGAGGCGGTGGACGACACCAGCGTCCATCGGGACGTGATCCTGTCGCGCCGGGCCATGGAAGCGTTTGCGCTCGACTACATGGTGGTGTTCCCGACGCCGATGCTGTTCCTTGGCATGCACCCGCAGATCTACATGGAGGTGATGCTCTGCAACGCCTACAACAGCTGGCTTTGCGAGCGGGTGTTGCCGCACGATCCGGGGCTGACCGCCATGGTGGTGCTGCCCTACAACTCGCCCGAAGAGGCCTGCAAGACCGTGCAGCGCTTCGGCGACAAGCCGGGCGTGATCGGCTTCTCCATCACCTCGACCCGCTACAAGCCGGTGCATTCGAACGAGTATATGCGCCTCTATGCGATGATCGAAGAAACCGGCAAGCCGCTGGGCTTCCATGCCGGTTACCACTGGCAGGACCCGTCGCTGGCCACGTGCAACTCGTTCCTGGGCATGCACGCGCTGGGCTTTGTCTGGTCGAACATGGTGCATATGACCAACTGGGTGCTGAACGGCATTCCCGAACGCTTCCCGAAGCTGAATTCGCTTTGGATCGAAAGCGGGCTGGCCTGGGTGCCCTTCCTGATGCAACGCCTGGACGAACAATTCCTGATGCGCCAGTCGGAAGCCCCGCTGCTGAAACGCTTGCCGAGCGAGTATATGAACACCAATTGTTTTTATACGTCGCAACCGCTGGAAAAGGGCAACATGAAAGCGGTGGAGTGCACGTTCGATATGATCAAGGCGGAAACCCAGTTGCTGTTCGCCACAGACTGGCCGCACTTCGATTTCGATTCGCCCCGCGTGATCTATGACATGCCGTTCCTGAACGAGACGCAGAAGCGGCGCATTCTCGGCCTGAACGCCGCCGAACTGTTCGACCTGCCGGTCAAGCCCCATCAACAGGGGTGATAGGATTTACACATTTTGCGTTAACATTGCGGAAAGGATTTACCGATAGTTGAATAGGGACGACTGAATGTTCGCTCGCGAACTGGCCCGAAGTGTGCGCAGGACCGGGGGACCCAGAAAGATGCAAGTCAGTGTCTCTCCCGAAGGAGCCATCTATGCGCCTGGAACCGAGGCATTTTTCGAACGCATCGGATACTCCAATCCGGATTTCGATGCGGGCGATTATGTCGTGCGCAATCTGGGATTCGTCTCGATCGCGCGGCGGTCGACGGAGCGTATGATGGTCCGCATGCGTCCCAGCCTGGTCAGCAGCGCCGCGCTCGACAGCGCGCTGCGGGTGCTGGTCGGCCAGAATTTCTCCCACGGCGAAATCCAGCATTACGACCGGGAATGGACGTCGGAGGTCTGGCCCAACGATCCGGCCATGCTGCACCGCCTGGTGGAGCTGTGCGAAAAATCGGGCGAGGCCTATGAGCCCCGGTTCGGCGCCAAGCCGCTGCAGCTGGAGAGCATGGCGGATACGGACGACAACCCGTTGCGGCCGCTGTTCCAAAAATGGCGCATTTCCGCGAGCGTGTTCGACGACACCACCATGCCGTTCCTGATCAACTACGGCCTCGACTACCGGCTGATCGTGATGACCGCGGACGGCGTAAGCGATCCTCTGCGGTTCCAGTTCATGGGCGAAGGTTTCAAATTTTACGATGCCCGCCAAAAGGCCAATATTATTGGCGCGCCGATCAACCGCCAACCGGATGTCGATTATGGCCAATGGCTGCTTGGCCAATACAGCAAGGTGGTCAAGACGGGCATGCCCAGCCTTGACTACGTTACCGCATGCATTCGCTCGGATAGCGGACCAGGGCGCCGCAGCCGCTACGAACGGCTGCTGCTGCCCTGGCGCACTGCCGATAACAAGTTGCTGGTAACCTGCGCCTCCATCTTGATTTCCTCGGAAGCGGAAGGCGCAACCAGTGGCGACCTCCCCCCCAAAGCAGAGGCTTCAGGCGACCTGCCGTCGGACGGCGAGCCGCTCGGCGACGAATCGCTCGATATCGCTGAAAAGCTCACTTCGCGGCATACGCACTAATGCGATATCGAGGTCGCCAATCGGATGCCCCGGCGCGAGGATGCCCAATTGGATGTCCGAATACCCGTAAGCACTGGCGATATTGAGTTCCACATGCTCGCGCCGAACCACACTGATGGTCCAATCCGTCGACCATTGCCCGAACGCAAACACCCGACTGACCCGCGGCAGAATGCGAGACAGGCCCAACCGGCGGTAGTTGGGATGAAACCATGTGCTGCCGCTGAAACACACCCGTCCCGACACGGACTTGACCGAGCTCCGGTCCAGGAGAATGGGCGGGTGCCGGCGCGCATTCGGATACAGCAACCGGGCGATCAATGCGGTTGGGTCGGGGTCGTGCCAGTCGAACAGCCGGCCGGCCTGGGCAACCACGGTCTCCCCGTTCTCGGCGGTCCCGCTGATCCAATAGAAGTTGGTTTCGTCCACCTCGTTCTGCGCCGGGTCGAACACCGGAAACAGCGGATACCAGTTTCCCGCGGCCGCCTCGCGGCGGTTCAAGGCCACCAGTTCGTCAATGTCGCGCCGCACGCGCAAGCGAATGCCCCGGTCGCGCGCGATTTGGTCTGCCGTCAGCAGAAACCTGGCTATATCTTCGATCGGGCCATCCTGCACCGTCACCGCATCGGGCAAACGGACGCCTTGGAGATCACCGTACGACATGAAACTGCTCCTCTCTGCTTCGAGTGCCAACCGAACATTAACTATTTACGGTTGAGTAACTTATGAATATCACAACGAATAATTATCAACAATTGCAAATATTTACGTTACCACTACCGTATGTGTACAATTGGCGTAATATTTGCTCGAATGCGGCGAACGTCATCCTGCCCGATGGCGCCGTTCCCTTTCCCCGTTTCCGCCCATTGCATCCGACCGCTGGGAGGGCTCCGTGAGGGCTGCGATTGCGTGACTGTCTCACAAGAACCGATCAAAGCGGGCCTCGTGGCACCGGGCGGATTTGATGCCCTGGCCGGGATCGCATCGCCGATCCTGTTTCTCGAATCCGGCCATCCCGGCCTGATCGACCGGGTGCTGCTGAACACCGCGGCGGCGCGGCAATTTTTGGGCCTCTCCGCCCCCGGCCGCTGGTCGCTGGCCGAACCCGCCGCACTGCGCGCGGTCGGCCTCGACCTGGCGGCGTGGATGACATGGGACTGGGGCGACGAACACGCCAGCGAAACCGTCGATCACCGGATCGGGCCGCCGGACAAGGAGTCGTGGTGGCGCCTGACCGTCTCGCGCGTTCGGGCGGCGGCACCGCTCCGGTTGATGGCAAACGCCAGCCGCATCGACGACCTGTATCGCACGCACAACCTGCCGGACACGGTCACCACCGCGGTGGTCGAAGAGATCGAGCGACTGGCGGGGTTCGGCCATTACGCCTTCTGGCCGCAGCGCCGCGACGGCCTCTGGTCCAGCGGCATGGCGCGCATCTGGAGCGTGCCCGAGGCACAGTCGCCGCGCGAGTTCGAAAACATGCTGGCGCTGATCCACCCGACCGATCTGGAACGCCGCGCCGCCGGCGGCGAACGCGCCACCGTGGCGCAGGACACGCAGGAGGTTCGCATCGTCCGCGCCGACGGCGAGGTGCGCAATATCCGGAGCATCGCCGCGCAGCACATCGATGCCGAGGGCCGGGTTCAGCAGGTCACGCGGATCGACCAGGACGTGACGGAACTGCGCCGGGCCGAAGAGGAACTGCGCCTGGCACGGGAGGCCGCGGGAGACGCCGCGCGCGCCAAGGAAGCGTTCCTGCACCTGATGAACCATTCCCTGCGCACGCCGCTGAACGCCATTCTGGGCTTCGGCGAAGCCATGCGGGATCAGATTTACGGCCCCTTGTCGGCCGACTACGCCCAGTGCATCGACGCCGTCAACGACAGCGCCCAACGCCTGCTGGAGCTGGTCGACGATATCCTGGACCTGACCCGCCTCGAATCCGGCCGCTATTCGCTGTCCAAATCCGTTTGCGATCTCGACCAAATCATTGCCGAAACCATGGACCTGATGGCGCCCCGCGTCACCGAACGCAATCTGCGGCTGGCGGCGGCGGCACCGTCGGAGGACCCTGTCACCGTTTGGGGCGAGGAGCGGGGCGTGCGGCAAATCCTGGTCAACCTGCTGGAATTTGCGACGGCCTCCGGGCGCGACGTGCACACCATCACGCTGTCGGCCCACCATGCCGAAGACGGCAGCGCCACGCTGCGCCTCGAAGACGACGGCGCCGGCCTGGAGCGCGAAATCACGACCGCGCTCCGCGACCCGCTCGGCTCGGGCCTGAACGCGTCGGAAGTGCGCGGCGCATCCAGCTGGTTCGGCCTGTCCCTGGTCAAGTCGTTCCTGCAACTGCACAGCGGACGGCTCCACGCGGAGGCGACGCCGGACGGGCGGTTCCGCATCGACGTGACCCTGCCGCGTTAAAGCAATTTCGGGCGAGAGTGGCGGCGCCGTCCCTGTCTGCTATCACGTGGGTCTGCTATCACGTGGGTCCGCTACCCCGTGGGTCTGCTACCCCATGGGCCTCCCACCCAACCCACCCGCCAACGGATAAACCGTCTGCCATGAACCATGCCGCCCCCCCGAAAATGGATACCGCGGTCGAAGCCGCCCTCACCTCGCGCCGGTCCGTGCGCGCCTTCCTGCCGACGCCGGTGCCGCTGGAGACCGTGCGCGCCATCCTGGACGTCGCCGCGCGGGCGCCGTCCGGCACCAACATGCAGCCCTGGCAGGCGCATGTGGTGACGGGCGCGGCCCGCGACCGGCTCTGCCGGGCCGTGCTGCACGCGCGCGAGACCGAGAACGACCGTCACACCGCCGAATACAGCTATTATCCCAAGGACTTCCCCGAGCCCTACAAGGCGCGCCGGCGCAAGGTCGGCTGGGACATGTACGGCCTGCTGGGCATCGGCCGCGGCGACACCGACAAGATGTGGGCGCAGCACAACCGCAATTTCACGTTTTTCGACGCCCCGGTCGGCATCGTCTTCACCATCGACAAGGCGCTGGAGATCGGCAGCTGGCTCGATCTGGGCATGTTCCTCGGCAATGTGGTCACGGCGGCGCGCGGCTTCGGCCTCGACACCTGCGCCCAGGCGGCCTGGTGCCATTACCACACCGTCGTCCGCCAGGAGTTGGGCTTCGGTGCGGAGCAGACCGTGGTCTGCGGCATGGCGCTCGGCCATGCGGACGAGACCGCGGCCATCAACCGGTTGCAGACCGAGCGCGCGCCGCTGGCCGACTGGACCAGCTGGCACGACGCCTGACCCCTCCCCACCGCTCCGGCCGGTGCACAATACCGCCGGGCGCCCCCGCCAATACCGACTGAATCGCCCCGGAATCGGCCCGGAATCGGCCCGGAATCCGGGGCGAAACGGGCGGTTGCGGCCGGCCCGGTCCCATGCGGCATTCTGGCACAATCCGAAGCGGGCGGAGACCGCAATATCCGCTTGTTCGCGCGGGGGGTTTTCCTCATATAGCCGCCATCTGCAGGGATCAGGACACGGAAAGAAGTACCGCTTACGCGGCCTGATCGACCGCAGCCGGTTGCGCCCCCGTTCCGGGCGCTGAGAGCGGGAAGCGCTCTCGCCCGGCTCGCTCCGGCGGCGGGCGCTTCATCGGTTGTGTCACCTCTGTTCCTGAAGGATACCCCCCATCCATGCCCTATAAGCGCATCGTCATCGATGGCGTCAGACATTATGGGAAACACGTGATCCTGACAGCGTCGGGCTGCAATGCCGCGCTGCTGGAGAAAGTGAAAATCGCGGATTTCTGCCGCGACATGGTCAAGCGCATCGACATGGTGGCGTTTGGCGAACCGTTCGTGGAACGCTTCGGCGACGGCGACGAGGTCGGCATTTCCGCCGTCCAGCTGATCCAGACCAGCGCCATCACCATCCACACCAACGACGAAGCCCGCGACATGTATCTCGACGTCTTTTCCTGCAAGGACTTCGAGGCGGATGCCGTCGTTCAGGCCGTCAAGGACTGGTTCGCCCCTGCGGGGATCGAGAGCCAGACGCTTCTGCGCAAATGACGCGGTTCTATCCGGACGCGGTTCCGGAATTTCCGCACGAGCCGACGCGCGAGCGGTTTGCGATCCAAAGCATCGGCCGCGGCATGGGGGAGGGCGTGGTCGCGCTCACCCCCTTCCACGCTGGCGAGATCGTGTTCCGCTTCACCGGGTTCTTTTGCAGCGACATCACGCTCTTCACCTTGCAGGTGGAGCCGGGCGTCTATCTGCACGACCCCTATTTCATGGGCAAAATCCTGCATCGCTGCGATCCGAACTGCGATGTCGACATGGTGACCCGCACCTTCACCGCCCGCCGCCGGATCTTGCCCGGCGACTGGGTGACGATGAACTACGAGCAGACCGAGGACCGGCTGTTCCGCCCCTTCACCTGCCATTGCGGCGAGCGCCCCTGCGAGGGCACCCTGCCGCACGAAATCAAGGGACGGCTGGTCGCCTGACCGCCCCCCCAATCCCCGCGCCCCCATCGCCCAAGCCGGGCGGTGGGGGCAAGGCCGTTTGCGCTACTCCGATGCGCGCAAATACCGCCGCGACGGGCGGCATCGTCCCATGGATTCGCGACCGCCATACTCCTAAACAGGTTGGAACGGCACGGTTGCGGTTGGACATCGCGGAGTTCCGCCATATCTCCAGCCAAGGCGCTTGCCCCTTGCATGCGACAACCTGTACCTTTTGCTACGTTGCGATAGGGGTCCGGCCATGCTCTGATCGCATGGCTCCTATGCATCTTTTCGATAACACACCGGAAGTGTGAGGCTGAAATGAAGGCGATTTTGGTGCCGCTTAGCGAAACGTCCGGCATGCCCTCCATGGTGCGGTGTGCGACACTGGTCGGCGCGCGCTTCGAGAGTTTTATCGAAGGCGCCTATATCCGCGCCGAACCGAGCGTCATCCTGGCCAGCGACGATACCGGCGCGACGACGCCGGCGCTGATCGAGAGTTTCGAGCGCGAGGACATGGCCCGCGCCGAGCGCCTGCAACAGCAATTCCTCTCCGCCTGCCGGGACCAGGGCACCGGCAGCCAGGCGCTGGTCACCGAGATCAGTGGCGTCGGCGGCGGCCTGGGCGGCTATGGCCGGCTGTTCGACCTGATCGTCGTCGGCCGTCCCGGCCGCGAGGCGGACAGCCCGCCGATGACCACGCTGGAAACCGCCCTGTTCGACACCGGCCGCGTGCTGCTGATCGCACCGCCGCAGGCGCCGGCCTCGGTCGGGCGCAATGTGGTGATCGCCTGGAACGGCTCCAGCGAAACCGCGCGCACCATTGCGCTGTCGAAGGCGCTGCTGCGCCATGCCGAAAAGGTCACCGTCGTCACCGTCGACACCGGCGTCGTCACCGGCCCGGACGGCGGCGGGATCGTGACCTATCTGGAGCGGAGCGGCATCAAGGCCGAGCGCGACGACGTCGCCGCCGGCAGCCGCGGCGCCGGCGAGGCCATGCTGGACGAGGCGCAAAAGCTGGGCGCGGACCTGCTGGTCAAGGGCGGCTACACCCGCTCGCGCCTGCGCCAGACGATTTTCGGCGGCCCCACCAGCCACATCCTGGCCAACGCCGAGATACCGGTCATCATGGCGCATTAAACGCCTCCGGCCCGCTGGGGTAGGGTTCGCCCGCAATCCTGCCCCGCGCCTTCGGAGGCCCGTTTCATGGCTCGCACCACCGTTCCGCCCACGGGCCGCGGCCCGGACAACGCGCCGGGCCTGGCCCGGTTGCGCCGGCCGATCGTCGAGATGCCGCCACACCTGATCGGCGAGGTGGCGCGGCTCGGCATCGGCCAAAAGGACATCATCCCGCTCTGGTACGGCGAAAGCGATGTGCCGACCCCGGCCTTCATCGCCGACGCCGCCTATGCCGCCATGCAGGCGGGCGAGACCTTCTACACCCACAAGCTGGGCCTGCCGGAACTGCGCGAGGCCCTGGGAACCTACCTTTCCGGCCTCTACCGCAGGCCGGTCGCGGCCGAGCGGGTGACGGTGACCACGTCCGGCATGAACGCGATCATGCTGGCGCTGATGGCGATCCTGGACGCCGGCGACAACATGGTGCTGGTCGACCCGGTCTGGCCCAATTGCGAGCAATCGGCCCTGGCCATGGGCGCGTCCGTCACCCGCGTCTCGCTGGAGCAGCAAAACGGCGTCTGGCAGCTGGACACCCAGGCGGTGATGGACGCCTGCGGCGCGCGCACCCGCGCCATCTTCGTCAACTCGCCCGGCAACCCGACCGGCTGGATGATGGAAAGCGAGCAGCAGCAGGCCCTGCTGGACTTCGCCCGCGAGCGCGGCCTCTGGATCGTCGCCGACGAGGTCTACAGCCGGCTGGTTTATGACCGGCCGGTGGCCCCGTCCTTCCTGGACCTGGCCGGGCCGGACGATCCGGTGATCGGCATCAACAGCTTCTCCAAGGCCTGGGCCATGACCGGCTGGCGCATGGGCTGGATGGTGACGCCGGTCTGGGTGACCGATGCGCTGTTCAGCATGATCGAATACCACACCGCCTGCGTGCCGCCCTTCCTGCAAAAGGCCGGCCTCGCCGCGATCACGCAAGGCGAGCCCTTCGTGGCCGACATGGTGGCGCGCTGCCGCGCCGGGCGCGAGGCGATGGTGCCGGCGCTGCAAGCGATGGACCGGGTCCATATCGACCCGCCGCGCGCCGCCTTCTATGCCTTCTGCAAGGTCGACGGCATGACCGACAGCCTGGCCTTCGCCAAGGATTTGTTCCGCAAGACCAAGGTCGGCGTCGCCCCCGGCAGCAGCTTCGGCCCCGGCGGCGAGGGCTGGCTCAGGCTCTGCTTCGCCCAGGATCCGCAGCGCCTGACGACCGCCATGGAACGGCTGGCCGATTACCTGAAGGCGGGCTGACGCCACCACTATTCCCCGGAGCCTGCGGAGCAGGCATCCGGGGCCGGTGTCATCCTTCGAACACCGCCACCGCCCGTGTTCGCGAGAGCGAGCGGCCCCGGATCGGCGCTCCGCACCGTCCGGGGTACAGGCCCGTTCCGCACCGTCCGGGGTACATAGCGTCTTGGGCTCGCCCTCGGCCGGCTAACAGCGCCGCCAATCCCCGTCGGGACCGCAGCCACTGTTTCCCGGACGGTGCGGAGCGCCGATCCGGGACCGGTGTCTTCATCCGAACACCGCCACCGCCCGTGTTCGCGAGAGCGAGCGGCCCCGGCTCCCCGCTCCGCGGCGGCCGGGGTACAGAAGCGCGTCGGGCTCGCCCTCGGCCGGATCAGGCCAGCTTGCGCCGCTTCGATGAGATCACGCGGGAATTGACGCCGTTCCAGGACAATTCCCCGTTCAGGCGCGCGTATTCGATCTTGGGGCAGCGGTCCATGACCACGTCGAGGCCGGCCGCCTCGGCGCGGGCGGCGGCCGCGTCGTTGCGGACGGTGAGTTGCATCCACACGGTCTTGGCGCCGTGGGCGATGGCCTCGTCCGTGATCGGACTCGCCGCCTCGGAAGCGCGGAAAATGTCGACCATGTCCACCGTCTCCGGCAGGTCGGCGAGGCTGGCATAGACCGGCTCGTCCAGAATGGTCTCGCCCACCGCGCGCGGGTTCACCGGATAGACCTTGTAGCCCTTGGTTTGCAGATACTTCATCACGAAATAGCTGGGCCGGTTCCAGTTCGGCGAGGCGCCGACCATGGCGACGGTCTTGGTGCCGTTCAGCACCCGCTTCAGATAGGCGTCGGCATAGGTGTCGTGGTTCATACGGTCCGGGTCCTGGCGAAATGGGAGGGGGCGGGCGGTGCGTCTAGCCGATGCTGCCGCCGTCGACCCGCAACGTGGTGCCGGTGGTAAAGCTGGACGCGTCGGAGGCGAAATACAAGGCCGCGCCGACGATCTCGTTCGGCTGGCCGCCGCGCTTCAGGGCGATGCGCGTGGCGGCGCGCTCGGCAAAGGCCTCGGAATGGAACCAGCCGACGGAAATGTCCGTGTCGAACGGGCCGGGGATGATGCAGTTCACCCGCACCTTCGGCCCGTATTCCTGGGCAAAGGTGGCGGTCATGTGGTTCAGCGCCGCCTTGGCCGCGCCATAGGGGGCGGTGGTGCGGTTCGGGTTCACGCTGGCGGTGGAACTGACATTGATGATCGAGCCACCCTCGCCCGCCGCCATGCGCTTGCCGACCATGGCCATGGCGCGGAACGGGCCTTTCAGATTGACGCTGAACACCTTGTCGAACAGGTCCTCGCCCACATCGTCCAGCGAGGGGTAGAGTGGCGACAGGCCGGCATTGTTCACCAGCACGTCGACGCGGCCGAAATGCTCGTAGGCGGCCTCGACCATGGCTTCCACCTGGCTCCAGTCGCCGACATTGGCGGCATGGGGAAAGGCGCGACGGCCGGTCTGGGCGCGAATTTCGTCCGCCAGTTCCTCGCACTGGGCCAGCTTGCGGCTGGCGATCATCACGTCGGCGCCGGCCTGGGCGAAGGCGCGCACCATTTCGCGCCCCAGGCCGCGGCTGCCGCCGGTGACGAGCGCGACCTTGCCGGAGAGGTCGAAAAGCCGGTTCGCGGTGTAGTCTCGCATGGTCGTTGCCGATCCTTTGGCGACGGAGGGATCTTGCCCGGCGGTTGGCTCTTGCCCGGCGCGGGCGCTAGGCTGCATCTTAGCCCAACCGGACGCCGAACGAGAGCCCAAGATGAGCGACCAACTGCCGGACCACAGCCGCTGGACCCTGGTGCATCAGGTGCGGGACCAGGCCGCCGCACGCGGCGAACGGGTCTGGATCACGTTCGGCGACGGTGCGCCGGACCTGACCTATGCCGGCTTCGACCGCCGTTCCGACGCGGTGGCCGCGGCGCTCGCCGCCCGCGGCATCGGCGAGGGCGACCGGGTGATGCTGCTGGTGAAGAACCGGGCGGAATTCCTGATCGCCATGATCGGCACCATGAAATGCGGCGCGGTGGTCGTGCCCATCAACACCGAACTGCGCGGCGCCTTCCTGCAACACCAGTTGCAGAACAGCGCGCCGGGCCTGGTGATTGGCGAGGCCGGCCTGCTGGATGCCTTCAACGGCGTCGACCCCGGCAGCGCCCAGCCGGGCCATCTGGTGGTGGTGGCGGGCGACGCCCCGTCCGCGCCGCCGCCCGCCCTCGCCTCGGCGCGGGTCGAGACCTGGGCGGCGTTCGAGGCGAGCGGCACCGCTGCGTCACCGCCGGATTTCACGCCCACCAAGGACACGATCGCCGGCATCATGTACACCAGCGGCACCACCGGCCCGGCCAAGGGCGTGTTGCTGCCGCACGGGCATTGCTATCTGTTCGGCGCCGGCTCGAACGGCGCGACGGGCCTCGCGGCGGACGACGTCTATTACGTCTCCATGCCGGTGTTCCACGTCAACGGCCTGTTCATCCAGGTGATGGCGGCGCATCTGGCCGGCGCGCGGGTGCATCTGGTCGAGCGGTTCAGCCCGAACCGCTGGCTGGACGAGGTGATCGCCTGCGGCGCCACCATCACCAACCTGCTGGGCGTGATGCCGGAATTCGTGTTCAACACCGCGCCCGGCCCGCGCGACCGGGACCACGGCCTGCGGCTGATCATGGCGGTGCCGATCTCGAAGGAATGGGGCCAGGCCTTCGAGGACCGGTTCGGCGTGCGCTTCCTGCAAGGCTTCGGCATGACCGAATGCGGCATGCCGGTCTGGGGGGACCGGCACGACCGCGAGCCGGTGATCGGCGGCTGCGCCGGCTATCCGCAGACCGAGCATTTCGAGGTCCGCATCGGCGATCCCGAGACCGACGACCCGCTGCCGGCGGGCGAAGTGGGCGAATTGCTGATCCGGCCCAACATCCCTGGCTGCTTTTCCGCCGGCTATTACAACATGCCGGAACGCACGGTGGAGGCCTGGCGCAATCTCTGGTTCCACACCGGCGACGCCTGCCGCATGGATGAGCGCGGCCGCGTCCATTACATCGACCGGATCAAGGACTGCATCCGCCGCCGCGGCGAGAACATCTCCGCCTTCGAGGTGGAGCAGGTGCTGAACGGCCATCCGCTGGTGGCCGAAAGCGCCGTCGTCGGCGTCCGGGTCGAAGGGGCCGGCGGCGAGGAAGAGGTGAAGGCGGTGATCGTGCCGGCGGCGGGGCAGCCGCGGGTCGACTGCGTCGCCCTGCTCGACTATTGCGCCGAGCGCATGCCGCGCTATGCGGTGCCCCGCTTCGTCGCCTTCATCGCCGCCCTCGACAAGACGGCCTCGGGCAAGCTGCGCAAGGGCGACCTGCGCGACGCCGGCGTCACGGCCGAAACCTGGGACCGGGAGAGCGTCGGCTACACGCTGGCCCGGCGGTAGGGACGCGTGCACCCCGGCCATCGCAGCGGGTGTTTCCCGGCCGAGCCGGAGGCGAGAGCCGGGACCGGTTGGCGGGAACGAACACCGGCGCGGGCGGTATTCGGATGAAGACACCGGCCCCGGATCGGCGCTCCGCACCGTCCGGGGAACAGCGGCGCTCCGCACCGTCCGGGGAACAAGCGCCAAGGGAGAAAGGCGGGCCCGGGCGCTTTCGGCACGGGTTGCCCCCTCTCCCGCTTCCGCGGGGACAGGGAAGATGGGGTGCCAGCGGGGAAAGAACCCGCTCTATAGCACTTGCTTGATGCCGACCACCTCGCGGGTGCGCACCACCCGGCTCTGCCAGACCCGGTCGAATTCGGCGATCAGGGCCTTGATGGCGTCGCCGGAGGTCGCGGCCCGGGCCGCTGCCAGGTCCGGGAATTCGTAGAGGGCGATGTGCACGCCGGGGGTGACATCGCTCCAGCCCCGCCGGGCGGACAGGGTGGCGAAGGCCCGCTTGGCGTCGGGCAGATGCTCGGTTTCGTACCAGTGGTCGAAGGCCTCCCGGTCGGCTTCGGACACCTCGGCGCGGACGATGAGATAGGCGGTCATGACGGCAATGCTTCCAGTCGGATCGGCAGGGCAAAGAGGGGCCAGTCTGCCGCCTCCGGCCGGGCGCGGACAAGCCCTGCGCACCGGGCAGCAAAATTGATACGCAATCTCTCGCATTCGTCGCCGTCGGCTGGCAGACTGCCGGGCGGAACCCTAGCATGGCGTCCCGCAACCACAGGAGGAAACGACCATGAAATTCGGATTCTTCACCATGCCCTCGCATCCGCCGGAGCGGAGCCTGAAAGACGGGCACGATTTCGACCTGATGACCTTTCGCTGGCTCGACGAACTGGGCTTTTCCGAAATCTGGATCGGCGAGCACCACACCGCCCCCTGGGAGCCCAACCCCACGCCGGACCTGTTGATCGCCCAGGCGCTGCGCGAGACCCAGAATATCCGCATCGGCCCCGGCGGCTTCCTGCTGCCCTATCATCATCCGGCAGAACTGGCGAACCGCGTCGCCATGCTGGACCATCTGTCCGAAGGCCGGCTGAATTTCGGCATCGCCGCCAGCGGCCTGCCCAGCGACTGGCAGTTGTTCAATGTCGACGGCATGAGCGGCCAGAACCGCGACATGACCCGCGAGGCGCTCGACATCATCCTGAAAATGTGGAGCGAGGACGAGTTCGACTTCAAGGGCAAATACTGGCACGTCACCAAGGGCGGCGAGATGTTCGGCTTCCTGCGCCCGCACATCAAGCCGGTGCAGAGCCCGCACCCGCCGATCGGCGTCGCCGGCCTCTCCAAGAATTCCGACACGCTGAAAATGGCGGGCGAGCATGGCTTCATGCCCATGAGCCTGAACCTGAACCCCGCCTATGTCGGCAGCCATTGGGATGCGGTGGAGGAAGGCGCGCGCAAGTCCGGCCGCACGCCGGACCGGGGCGAGTGGCGCATGGTGCGCGAGATCTTCGTCGCCGAGACCGACGAAAAGGCGTGGGACCTAGCCGTCAACGGCATGATGGGCCGGATGATGAGCGAGTATTTCCTGCCGCTGCTCTCGAATTTCGGCTTCCTGGAATACCTGAAGCACGACCCGAGCGTGCCCGACAGCGACGTGACGGCCGCCTATTGCGCCAAGCACAACTGGCTGGTCGGCTCGCCGGCCACGGTCGCCGAGAAGATCGAGCAGGTCTACGAAGACGTGGGCGGCTTCGGCCAGTTGCTGGTGTTCGGCTTCGACTATGCCGACAAGCCGGAGGTCTGGCGCAACTCGTTCGAGATGATCCAGAAGGAAGTGGCGCCGAAGGTCGCCCATCTCGACCCGTCGAACAAGTCGGTCGCGGCGGAATAGGCGCCCAATCGCACCTCATCCCCGGACGGCGCGGAGCGCCGATCCGGGGCCGGTCGCTCTCGCGAACATAGACGATGGCGATGTTCGATGAAGGACACCGATCCCGGATGCCCGCTCCGCGGGCTCCGGGAAACAGCTTCCGCTCCGCGGGCTCCGGGAAACATCGGCGCCACACCGGCGAAAGCCGTCAGCGGTCCGCGGGAGCCGTGTCCTTCAGGGCAGCGACGAAGGCGGCGATGGCCGCCTTGTCGTGCTTCGGATGCACCCGCTCGGCCTGTGGCGGCTGGTGCGTGCGGCTCACGCCGGGGCGATGCGCCCGCGCCGGGCGGATCGGGCGCAGCGAGAAGCCGCCGCCGCAGTTGGGGCAGACATTGTGCAGGTGCCGCTCGACGCAATCGGCGCAGAAGGTGCACTCATAACTGCAAATCATCGCATCCGCCGCCTCGGGCGGCAGATCCTTGTCGCAGTATTCGCAGTTCGGGCGCAGTTGCAGCATGGGGAACCGCCGCGCCCGGCCGGGTCAGGCGGCCGCCGGGGCGATGCCCTTGTCTTTCAGAAGGTCTTCCAGCTCGCCATTCTCGTACATCTCGCGGATGATGTCGCAGCCGCCGACGAACTCGCCCTTGACGTAGAGCTGCGGAATGGTCGGCCAGGACGAGAAGTCCTTGATGCCCTGGCGGATTTCCATGCTTTCCAGCACGTTCACGCCCTGGAACGGCACGCCCATGTGCGAGAGCACCTGCACCACCGCGGCGGAGAAACCGCACTGCGGGAACATCGGCGTGCCCTTCATGAACAGCACGACGTCGTTGCCGTCGATGGTGGACTGGATCTGCTGGTGAACCGAATTGCTCATCGGAGGATCTCCTGGCTGACAGATTTGCGAATGCGTCGCAAATTCCGGTGAAAACTTCAAGCCTTCTCGGCACGCGCCCCTTGCGGAGGCCTAGCCCTGGTCGGGCACGCTGGTCTGCAATGCCAGCGCGTGCAACTCGTTGCCCATGCGGCCTTGCAGGGCCTTGTAGACCATTTGGTGTTGCTGCACCCGGTTTTTGCCTGCAAACGCCGCAGAGGTGATTTGCGCGGCGTAGTGGTCTCCATCCCCGGCCAGATCCTGGATTTTCACCTGGGCATCCGGGAAGGCTTCCTTGATCAGGGCCTCGATATCGTGGGCGGCCATCGGCATGGTCGGGGAACTCCGTCCGGTGGGGGTGGTCAGGCTATGGCGTCGGCAAAAGCCGGCAGCCACCCTTCGTGGGCGGCGCGCAGGTCATCCAATGATATTGGCGCGCCGCCGTTCACTGTCAACGCATCGCCGCCGGTACGACCGACCGCGACCGCAGCGACACCTGCCGCCCTCGCCCGCTCCAGAACCTCGTCGGCGCGACCGGTGGCGAGCAGATAGCGGCCCTGGTCCTCGCCGAACAGCGCGCCCGCCCCGGCATCGGCCAGGGTCAGCGCGCAGCCGCAGCGGCTGGCGAGCGCCATTTCCGCCGCCGCCACCAGCAGGCCACCGTCCGAGAGGTCGTGACAGGCCGCGACCAGCCCGCGGCCGATCAGCGAGCGCACGCACTCGCCATTGCGCCTTTCCGCGGCCAGATCGACCGGCGGCGGCGGACCCGCCTCGTCGCCGGCGCGCCCCAGCACGTCGCGCAGATAGGCGGAACAGCCCAGATGGCCCGCGCCCGTGCCGATCAGCACCAGGTCCAGGCCCGCCTCGCCCCAGGCGATGCTGACGGCGTGGCTCAGATCGTCCAGCACGCCCAGGCCACCGACGACGGGCGTCGGCAGGATTTCCTGGTCATTGGTCTCGTTGTAGAGCGAGACATTGCCGGAGACGACGGGGAAGTCGAGCGCGCCCGCGGCCTCGGCCATGCCCTGGGTGCAGCCGACGAACTGGCCCATGATCTCCGGCCGCTGCGGCGAGCCGAAATTCAGGTTGTCGGTCAGCGCCAGCGGCTTCGCGCCGGTGGCCGACAGGTTGCGATAGGCCTCCGCCACCGCCTGGCGGCCGCCCTGCACCGGGTCGGCCTGGCAATAGCGGGGGGTGCAGTCACTGGTCAGCGCCAGGGCGCGGGCGGTGCCGTGAATGCGCACCAGGGCCGCGTCACCACCGGGGCCGACCCCGTTCACCACCAGGCTGTCGCCCATGACGGAATGGTCGTACTGCTCCCAGATCCAGCGCTTGGAGGCACCGTTCGGGCTGCCCATCAGCCGCTTGAGCGCATCGCGCCAGTCGCCGAGCGGCGGCAGGCTCGCGGCATCGAGCGCCGGGCGCGGCGGCGTCGGGACCCAGGGCCGGTCGTATTCCGGCGACTCGTCGGCCAGCGGCGGGATCGGCACGTCGGCGACCGTGGTGCCGTCCCAGGTCAGCACCATGCGGCCGGACGGCGTGAGCTTGCCGATGACGGCGAAGTCCAGCTCCCATTTGGTGAAGATCGCCTCGGCCACGGCCTCCTGGCCGGGCTTCAGGACCATCAGCATACGCTCCTGGCTTTCGGAGAGCATGATCTCGTAGGGGCGCATGCCGGTCTCGCGCATCGGCACCCGGTCCAGCGCCAATTCGACGCCGAGGCCGCCCTTGCTCGCCATCTCGAAGCTGGACGAGGTCAGGCCGGCCGCACCCATGTCCTGGATCGCGACGATGGCGTCGGTCGCCATCAGTTCCAGACAGGCCTCGATCAGCAGTTTTTCCGTGAACGGGTCGCCGACCTGCACGGTCGGGCGCTGCTGCTCCGCCTCGTCGTCGAAGGTGGTGCTGGCCATGGTGGCGCCGTGAATGCCATCGCGGCCGGTCTTGGCGCCGACATAGACGACGGGGTTGCCCGCGCCCTCGGCCTTGGCGGTGAAAATGCGGTCCGCCGGCGCGATGCCGACCGCCATGGCGTTGACCAGCGGGTTGCCGTTGTAGGACGGGTCGAACTCGCACTCGCCGCCAACGGTCGGCACGCCGACGCAATTGCCGTAGCCGCCGATGCCGCGAACGACGCCGCCGATCAGGTGGCGGGTCTTCGGGTGCGCGGGATCGCCGAAGCGCAGCGCGTTCAGGATCGCCACCGGCCTTGCGCCCATGGTGAAGACGTCGCGCAGAATGCCGCCCACGCCGGTCGCCGCGCCCTGATAGGGCTCGATGAAGCTGGGGTGGTTGTGGCTTTCCATCTTGAAGCAGGCGGCCAGCCCGTCGCCGATGGCGACGGCGCCGGCATTCTCACCCGGGCCGAAAATCACCCACGGCGCCTTGGTCGGAAACTGGCGCAGCCACTTTTTCGACGACTTGTAGGAGCAGTGCTCGCTCCACATCACCGAGAAAATACCCAGTTCCAGCAGGTTCGGCGCGCGGCCGCAGATCTCGCAGGCGCGGGCGTATTCCTCGGGGCTGAGGCCCTGGGCGAGCCCGTCCGCCTCGGCCGAGGCCTGGATGTCCGGCAGGTCGGACGCGGGAATGCGGTCGGTCGTCATGCCAGCGCCTCCGCCAGCGACTGAAACAGGGGCAGGCCGTCCGAGGAGCCGAGCGCCGGCTCCACGGCCCGTTCGGGATGGGGCATCATGCCGAGCACGCGGCCGGTTTCGTCGTAGAGGCCGGCAATGGCATCGGCGGAGCCGTTCGGGTTGTCGCCCGCATAGCGGAACGCCACCCGGCCCTCGCCCTCCAGCCGGGCCAGCGTCTCCGCGTCGGCATTGTAGTTGCCGTCGCCATGGGCGATGGGAATGCGCAGCGTCTGGCCCTTGTCGTAGCGGGCGGCGAACGGCGTGTCCGTGCGCTCCACGCTGAGGGCGACGCTGTGGCAGACGAATTTCAGGCCGGCATTGCGGATCAGCGCGCCCGGCAGCAGGCCGCTTTCGGTCAGCAGGTGGAAGCCGTTGCAGACCCCCAGCACGGCCACGCCCTTGCGGGCCGCCGCCACCACCTCGCGCATCACCGGCGAGTGGGCGGCGATGGCGCCGCAGCGCAGATAATCGCCATAGGAAAAGCCGCCGGGCAGGAAAATCAGGTCCAGCGGCGGCAGTTCCGTATCCTGGTGCCAGATCATTTTCGGGCTGCGGCCGGTCACATGGGCCAGCGCCACCGCCCCGTCCCGGTCGCAGTTCGAGCCGGGAAACACCACCACGCCTGCGCGCAAGCTCATCGCTCTAGCCGTCCACCAGTTCGACGGAGAAGTCCTCGATCACCGGGTTGGCGAGCAGTTGCTCCGCCATGGCGCGGGCCTGGGCCTCCGCCTGCCCCCGGTCGTCCGTGGCCAGGTCGAGCACGATCAGCTTGCCCTGGCGCACGCCGTCGACCCCGCCAAAGCCCAGATGGCCCAGCGCCTTGCCGATGGCCTGCCCCTGCGGGTCCAGCACACCGGTTTTCAGCATCACGCGCACTTCCGCTCTGATCATGGTCGCTTCACGCTGTCTTGTCGTCGTCGTCATTGGCGCTGGTGACGTCCACCGGCCCCAGTTCCTGCAGGATGCCGAGCCGGCGCGCCACTTCCTGATAGGCCTCGCGCAGGCCGCCCATATCCTTGCGGAAACGGTCCTTGTCCATGACCTCGTTGGTCTTGACGTCCCAGAGGCGGCAGCTGTCCGGCGAGATCTCGTCGGCCAGGACGATGCGCACATCTTCCGGCGTGTAGAGCCGGCCGAACTCGACCTTGAAATCGACCAGCCGCATGCCGGCGCCCATGAACAGGCCGGAGAGATAGTCGTTGATGCGCAGCGCCAGGTTGAACATGTCGTCCAGCTCCGGCGGGCTGGCCCAGCCGAAGGCGGTGATGTGCTCTTCGGTGATCAGCGGGTCGCCCAACTCGTCGGACTTGTAATAGTACTCGACGATGGAGCGGGGCAGCGGCGTGCCCTCGTCCTGGCGGAAGCGCTTGGCAAAGCTGCCGGCGGCGATGTTGCGCACCACCACCTCGACCGGGACGATTTCCACCTCGCGAATCAACTGCTCGCGCATGTTGACCCGTTTGATGAAATGGGTCGGGATTCCGACTTCCTGCAAGCGCAACATGATGAACTCGGAGATCCGGTTGTTCAGGACCCCTTTGCCGGTGATCACGTCGTGCTTCTGGTTGTTGAAGGCGGTGGCGTCATCCTTGAAATACTGGACGAGCGTGCCGGGTTCCGGGCCTTCGTACAAGACCTTGGCCTTGCCCTCGTAGATACGCCTGCGGCGGGCCATGGAGGTTTCCTAGCGAGAAATTGGAACGAATTTGGTTCTTAGCATGACGCAGCGCAACACGCCACGGCCTTTGCGGTCGCGGCACCTAGCCGGCGACGGGCACGTAGCCGGTCGGCTCGGGGTGAAGGCCGGCGAACAGCCAGACCGGCTCGCCGGCGCGCGGCAGCGCCACCAGCGCGCGCGACACCGTGCCGAACCCCCAGTCGGTTTCCACCGTCATCGCACCGTTCGGATCGTGCACGCCGCGCGCCGTCTCGGTCGATTCCAGCAAGCCCTGCCATTCGCGCCAGTCGCCCGCTTCCGGCGCCGGCGGCCGGGCGGCGCGGAACCGGGGCAGATAGAAGGCGGTCCGCGCCGACAGGCCCGTGTCGTTCAGGTCCCAGGCGGTGAGAATGCCGATCCCTTCCGGCAGGGCCGCCGCCTCGACCGCGCCCGCGCCGACTCCTTTCAGCCAGAACCCGTCGCGGGCATCGGCCACCATCATGTTGAAGCTGCGATAGGCGCCCGCGTCGACCGCGGCAATGTCCTCCATCGCCGCCCGTGCCGAGGCGGCGCCGAGCGCACGCAGCACCAACTCCCCCCGGCTGCGCTTGCCCTCGGCCGCGCCCAGGGAGCCGCGGCGGTTCAGGATGGCGACGGCCACGCCGGCATCGTTCACGCCCAGCCACGAGCCACCGGCTTCGTGATCCAGGCCGGCGCGGACGGTCGGGCGGTCGGGCCAGTGGCGCGCCGGCGGCGACCAGGCCCGGCCCAGCATCTCGTCGCGATTGGCGGCCAGCAGCAGCGGCCAGTCATGGCCGGGGCGGCGAAGAGTGACGACAGTACACATGAATTGTAACGCGGATCGCATTGCTCCGTGGGGACAGGCTCGCTATATGCCATGATATTCCGATCACCGGCAAAGGGTTCTGTCTGGCATGAGCACGTTCAATGACCGCGAGAAGCAGTTCGAGTCGAAGTTCCAACACGATCAGGAGCTGCAATTCAAGGTAATGGTCCGGCGCAATCGCCTGCTGGGCGAGTGGGCCGGCGACCTGATGGGGCTGTCTGGCGACGAGCGTGCGACCTATGCCAAGGAAGTCGTCCAGTCGGATTTCGACAAGCCGGGCGACGACGACGTGCTGCAAAAGGTGCTGGGCGACCTGCAGGCCAAGGCGATTCAGGCCTCGGAACACCAGGTGCGCCGGCAGATGGACGACCTGCTCATCACCGCCAAGCAGCAGGTGATGGCCGAATAGAGCCGGCCCTCCCCGTTATCGCCCGGGCCCGTTATCGCCCGGGCCCGATATCGCCCAAGCCCGTCGTCGCCAAACCCCGTCAGCGACCGGCGGGTTTCTTCAGAAAGAAGACCAGCGGCATCGGGATGATGACGACGATCACCAGCAGGGTGAAGTCGTTCAGGAACGCGACCATGCGCGCCTCGTTGATGACGAGGCCGCGCAGGGCCGACAACCCCGCCACCGTATCCATGTCCCAGGGCAGGCCCGAGCCCATGGCGCGGATCGCCTCGCTGTAGGGGGTGACGTGGTCGCGCAGTTCCACATAGCTGGTCTGCGCCGACCGGGTGAGCGTCATGACGATGGCGCTGGTGCCCATGGACGCACCGATGGAGCGCACCAGCGCGAACAGCGACGCCGCCTCCACCCGCAGGGTCGATTCCAGGGTGGAGAAGGTCACGGTCGCCAGCGACACCCACATGATGCCCATGCCGAACCCGTTGACCAGCGTCAGGTAGACGATCTGCTCCATCGGCACGCTGGCGGTCCAGGTGGTCATCCAGGCATTGGACGCGCAGACCGCAACCAGCCCCGTCAGGATCAGATACTTGCCACTGATCCGGTCCGCCAGGAAGCCGCCGCTCAGCATCGCGATCATGGTGCCGATGCCGCGGGCGGAAACGATCCAGCCCGCCGTCATCACCGGATAGCCCTGCACGTTCTGCATGAACAGCGGCAGGATGAACAGGCTCGCGAACACGGCGACGCCGAAGACGAAAATCAGCATCAGGCCGATGACGTAATTGCGGTCCCGGAACATGGTCAAATTCAGATACGGTCGCCGCGCGGTCAGGCAGTGCACGACGAAGACATAGAGGCAGAGCCCGGCCAGCGCCGCCTCGACCACGATTTCCGTCGATCCCATCCAGCCGAGCCGCTCGCCCCGGTCCAGCACCAGTTGCAGGCAGGACACGCCGACGATCAGCGTCACCACCCCCAGCCAGTCCATGGGCTGGGTCTGGCTCTTGGCCGACGGCAGGGTGACGAGAATGCCGGCAAAGGCCAGCACGCCCATGGGAATGTTCATGTAGAACAGATAGCGCCAGCCGAACTCGTCGGTCAGGAACGCCCCCAGGGTCGGCGCCACCACCGGGCCGATGATCATGCCCATGGACCAGATCGACATGGCGAAGCCGTGCCGCTCGCGCGGATAGGTGTCGAGCATGATCGACTGGGCCACCGGCAGCAGCGGCGCGGAGACGAACCCCTGCATGGCGCGGTACGCCACCAGGTCTTCCAGCCCCGTCGCGAAGGCGCAGAGCAGCGAGGTCAGCGTGAAGCCGGCAATCGCCCCCAGGAACACGACCTTGCGGCCGAAGCGCTGGCTGAACCAGCCGGTCAGGATCGTGCCCACCGCCGTCGCGACGACGAAGGCGGTGATCACCCAGCCGATCTGGTCCGGCGTCGCCGACAGATTGCCCTGCATTTGCGGCAGGGCCACATAGGCGCTCGACATGTTGATGGAGTGCAGCAACGACGCCGCCAGCACCGGCACGGTGATGATTGTCCGTTCGGTTGAGGTGAACGGACCCGTCGCGGGCTTGGAAATGAGCGGCATACGGCATCCCGGCCTGTGAACGTTGCGTCGTAACGCGGTATCGGCGCTAAGCCGACCCTCATTTTGACGCAAAACGCAAAGAAAGCGGGATGTTTTTTTGGCAACCCTGGCCCGCCCCGACGGGCGAACCGGCCACCATCCTGCAAAAATCCGCCGCTGCCTCTGGCAATCGGTACCGGATGATATCATTTGGGAGGATGGTGGGCGCGCGTGGGATCGAACCACGGACCCCCACGGTGTGAACGTGGTGCTCTACCGCTGAGCTACGCGCCCGGTTGGGAAGCGCGGTAATAGCCGAGGCCGGATGAGCCGTCAAGCGGCGTGCGGCCGCATGCAGGAAAGGACCGATCATGCTGCGATGGCTGCTGGCACTGGGCCTCGCAACCCTGGCATTCCAGGCGCACGCCGCGGCAGAGGCCCCCTCCGGCGACTACCGGTTTTCCTACGAAGCCTATTACAGCGGCTTCAAGATCGGCGAGGCCGACAGCCATCTGCAATGGGGCCGGTCGCGCTATACCCTGGCGCTGCACGCGCGCACCGCCGGCATGCTGGGCTGGTTCATGAGCATCGACCAGAGCGCCTCGTCCGAAGGCCGGCTCGCGCCGCTGCCGCGGGCCGAGCATCACCGCAACCACAATGCCGACGGCGATAACCGCAACTGGGTCGAACTGGCCTTCACGCCCGACGGGGCCAGGGTGGTCGCCGCCGACCCGGACCCGGCCACCGAGGCGCGCTCGCCGGTGCCGGCCGGTTTGCTGAAGGGCGTGCTCGACCCGCTGTCGGCGGCGTTCGCCCTCAGCCTGAAGACCAGCGAGGCCGGGCGCTGCCAGGCCTCCGTGCCGGTGTTCGACGGCCGCCGCCGCTACGACACGGTGCTGGAGGACCGCGGCCGGGAGACCTATACCGGCCCCGCCGGCCCGCGCGAGACGCTGCGCTGCGCCTTTCATTTCGTGCGCCTTGCCGGCTACCGCCCGAACGCCAAGCGCTGGAAAGGCATTACCGGCACGCTCTGGATGCAGAAGCTCGACGCCTCCCTGCCGCTGTTGCCGGTGCGGGTGGAGATCGACACCAGCTACGGCACGGCCTTCGTCCACATGGTTTCGGCCTCGGATCGCCGCTAACGCCCTCCCCCGGTATCCGCACGCCGCCGGACCGGAACCGCCGATACGCGCGATTGCGAATTGTGCGCATCGTATAGTGCGCGGTACACTGTTGTGACGAAACGCAGCGGCCATGAGAGCGGAACTCTGGCCGGATCGAACCGGGCACGGTATCGTTCGCTCGGGCAGCGATAGTTTTGGTTGGAAGGCAGGGGCATGACACACCGACACGCTTGGGGTCCGAAAACGCCGATCGGGGTCGACACAGATTGTGAGACCGCCCGATGACGTCTCCGTCGATCCTGTTCATCGATCTGAACAATTTCTCCCACTACCCCACCATTCCGGTCGGCCACCTGATCGCAGCCCTGCGGTCTGCGGGCCAGCGTGTGAGGCTGTATTCGCCGCTCGCCATCGGCGTTTCCGGCTTCCAACGCCAGAGTCGCGCCCGTCGCGCGGACCGCCTGCTGGACCCGTTGCGCTTCTGGTCGGCCATGACCGGCTGCGACTCCGTCCGGCGGGCGAGAGGCCGGCTGCGCAAGGCCATGACCCCGCGAAACGACCGCGTCCGGGACCGGATCGTCGCCGGCTTCGGGCAGGCGCTTGACTGGCAACCGGACGTCGTCCTGGTGTCCGCCTACACCCTGTACCGCGCCATTGTCGGCGACATGGCCCGCATCTGCCGCGCGCGCGGCATCCCGCTGATCGTCGGCGGCCCCTCTTTCAGCGAGCCGGCGATTGCGCGCCATTGGCTGGAACTGGCGGGGGTGAGCGCCGTCGTGGCCGGCGAGGCGGAGCCCTATATCGCCGATCTGACGGCCGCGGCCGCCGCCGGCCGGCCGCTGGACCGCTTCCCCGGCACCTCGACCGCGGCAACCGCCATCCGGCCACCGGCCGCGCCGTTGCAGAGCCTGGACGCCCTGCCGGTTCCGGATTATTCCGACTTCCCCTGGCAGGCCTATCCGCTGCGCATCGTCCCGCTGATGACGTCGCGGGGCTGCGGCTGGGGCGCCTGCCAGTTCTGCTCGGACGTGACGGGCGTCATGGGCCGGACCTTCCGCTCGCAAAGCCTGAGCCGCGCCGTCGAGGTCATCGGCACGCTGACGGACCGGCACAAGGCCCGCCATATGGTCTTCCACGACCTGAAGCTGAACTCGAACCTCGACCTGTGGTACGGCCTGCTGGACCGGCTGCCGCAACTGGTCCGGGACCCGGTCTGGACCTGCGCGGTGCATGTCGGCAACGAGGCCGACAACGGCCTGGGGCCGGAGGCGTTGCGGGCCGCGCGCCGGGCCGGGCTCGCCCGTGTCACCACCGGCCTGGAGTCCGGCAGCCAGCGGGTGCTGAACGCCATGGGCAAGGGCACGCAGGCCGAGCGCGTCGCCGCCTTCTGCCGCGACGCCGGCAATGCCGGGCTGAGCGTCCGCCTGACCGCGATTGTCGGCTCGCCCGGGGAAACCGCCGCCGACCTCGCCGCCACGACCGCCTTCCTCCGGGCCAACGCGCCCCATATCGAGCGGGTGATGGTGAACCGGTTCTCGATCATGCTGGGCACGCCGCTCGCCGGGCGCATCGCGCGCCAGCCGGAGCGGTTTCCCGACATCGTCGCGGGCGGCGCTCCCGACCTGGGCGAGGCCATCGTCCCGCACCGCAGCACCGCCCCGGACGAACCCGGCTATTATCGCGCGCTGTTCCGGCTGCTGGGTGCCGCCCATGCGATCAACCGCCGGCCGCTCCGCGCCCATGCGCAGGTGTTCGACGGGGTGATGTAGACGGGGTGATGCAGAGCGGAGTCTTTTCCCGCTGGCTCACCACCCCAGCTTCCCTGTCCCCGCGGAGGCGGGGACCCAAGCCTGAGAGACAAAGACAGAGTCCGCCTCCTGTGAGAAGCTCTCAGGCATGGGCTCCCGCCTCCGCGGGAGATGGGGCAGGAGAAGGGTACAACCCGTGCCGAAAACACCCCAAGCGGGATGACGCAAGCGGGCGGGGCGCTCAGTCCTCGCCCATTTTCAGGGCCGCGATGAAGGCGCTTTGCGGAATTTCGACGCTGCCGAACTGGCGCATCCGCTTCTTGCCCTCTTTCTGACGCTCCAGCAGCTTTTTCTTGCGGCTGATGTCGCCGCCATAGCATTTGGCGGTGACGTCCTTGCGCAGCGCGCTGATGGTCTCGCGGGCGATGACCTTGGCGCCGATGGCCGCCTGGATCGGGATTTTGAACATCTGCCGCGGGATCAGGTCCTTCAACCGCGCGCACAGCGCCCGGCCCCGATGTTCCGCCTGGCTGCGATGGACGATGGTCGAGAGCGCGTCCACCGGCTCGCTGTTCACCAGGATCGAGAGTTTGACCAGGTCGCCCTCTTCATAGCCGGTGATGTGATAGTCGAAGCTGGCATAGCCGCGGCTGATCGACTTCAGCCGGTCGTAGAAGTCGAACACAATCTCGTTCAGCGGCAGCTTGTAGACCAGCATGGCGCGGCTGCCGGCATAGGTCAGCTCCTGCTGGATGCCGCGGCGCTCCTCGCAGAGCTTCAGCACCGGGCCCAGAAACTCGTCCGGCAGGAAGATCGTCGCCTGGATCCAGGGCTCCTCGATATACTCGATCTTGACCACGTCCGGCATGTCCGCCGGGTTGTGCATTTCCTGCACCGTGCCGTTGGTCATGTGCATGCGGTAGACGACGCTGGGCGCGGTGGCGATCAGGTCGATATCGAATTCGCGGTCGAGCCGCTCCTGGATGATCTCCAGATGCAACAGGCCGAGAAAGCCGCAGCGGAAGCCGAAGCCCAGCGCCGGCGAGCTTTCCGGCTCGAACTCGAAGCTGGCATCGTTCAGGCGCAGCTTGGCGAGGCTGTCGCGCAGATGCTCGAAATCGGCGGCGTCGACCGGGAACAGGCCGCAGAACACCACCGGCAGGTTCGGCTTGAAGCCCGGCAGCGCTTCCGGCGCCGGCTTGCGGTCGTCGGTGATGGTGTCGCCGACATTGGTGTCGGCCACCGCCTTGATCGCCGCGTTGACCCAGCCGATCTCGCCCGGCCCCAGCTCGCCGGTGGACGTGCGCTTGGGCGCGAACACGCCGACATCGTCCACCTCGTAGACCGCGCCGGTCTGCATCATGCGCATGCGCATGCCCTTCTTGAGCACGCCGTGCATGACCCGCACCAGCACGATCACGCCCAGATACTGGTCGTACCAGCTATCGACCAGCAGCGCCTGCAACGGCGCCTTGGCGTCGCCTTCCGGCGGCGGCAGCCGGTGCACCAGCGCCTCCAGCACCTCCGGAATGCCGAGGCCGGTCTTGGCCGAGACTTCCAGCGCGTCCGAGGCGTCGAGCCCGATCACGTCCTCGATCTGCTCCTTCACCCGGTCGGGCTCGGCCGCCGGCAGGTCGATCTTGTTCAGGACCGGGATGATTTCGTGGTCGTTGTCGATGGCCTGGTAGACATTGGCCAGCGTCTGCGCCTCCACCCCCTGGGTGGCGTCCACCACCAGCAGCGAGCCCTCGCAGGCGGCCAGCGACCGGCTGACCTCGTACGAGAAGTCGACATGGCCGGGGGTGTCGATCAGGTTCAGATAATAGGTCTCGCCGTCCTGGGCCGGATAGACCAGGCGCACGGTCTGGGCCTTGATCGTGATGCCGCGCTCGCGCTCCAGGTCCATATTGTCCAGGACCTGTTCCTGCATCTCACGGTCGGTGAGCGCGCCGCATTGCTGGATCAGGCGGTCGGCGAGCGTCGACTTGCCATGATCGATATGGGCGATGATCGAGAAATTGCGGATATGGGCGAGGTCTGTCATGCGCGCTCATATAAGCGATCCGCCCGCGGCTGGCGAGAGGCCTTTGTGGCACGTTTCAGCGCGATTCCACCGGACATCCGCGGAGGCGTGGGAAACCCACCTGCCGGATGGGACGGGCAAGGCGGACGCCCGGCCCACGGCTCCATCGGCCCCGCAGCGACAAGGCGTTTTCCATGGGATATTGGGGCCCGATCGGCGAGCGGAACCTCCAGCCCGCAAGGCTCTCAAATTCGGGAAAATATCCGCTGCCGCCCGCCGCCGCCTCAATCCGGCGTGATGATCGGCTCCAGGGCCGGCTTGCCCAGGATGATGTCCGAGGCTTTCTCCGCGATCATCATCGTGCCGGCGGCCAGGTTGGCCGACATCATGCGCGGCATGACCGAGGCATCCACCACCCGCAGCCCTTCCAGGCCGTGCACCCGCAAGCGGTCGTCCACCACGGCGGTGGGGTCGGTGGCGGGCGACATGCGGCAGGTGCCCATCGGGTGGTAGGTGGTGGCGCCGATGCGGCGGGCGGCGTCCAGCAATTCGTCGTCGCTCTGCACCGCCTCGCCCGGCAGTTCCTCGCCGTCGTAATAGGGGGCCATGGCCCGGCTGTGGATCAGGCTGCGGGCGAGCCGCATGGCGGCCACCACCGCCCGCTGGTCGGTCTCGTGCGCCAGATAGTTCGGCTGGATCGCCGGCTTCTGGAACGGATCGGCGGACTTCGCCCGCACATAGCCGCTGCTCTCCGGCCGGTGCTGCCAGGCGGCGACGGTGAAGCCGGGCCAGTCCGCCAGCACGCCGTGCTTGCCCTCGTCATAGCTGGCGGGGGTGAAGATGAATTGCAGGTCGCTGCTCCTGGCCACCGGGTCCGAATGCCAGAAGCCATAGACCAGCGACGGGTTCAGGTTGACGATGCTCTTGCCGCCCGCCAGGTATTTGGCGATCTCCCAGGTGCGGCGCAGGCCGCGGGCGCGCTCGTTCAGGGTCTCGGCGTTCTTGACGCGGACGACGAAGCGCGGCGCGTAGTGGTCGCGCAGATTCTCGCCGACGCCGGCCAGTTCGTGCTGCACCGCGATACCCAGGTCCTGCAGCAGTCCCGCCGGGCCGATGCCGGAGAGTTGCAGCAGTTGCGGCGAGTTGATGACGCCGCCCGACAGGATCACCTCCCGGTTCGCCCGCGCCTCCAGGGGCGTGCCGCCCTTGCCGCCCTTATTATAGGCGATGCCGACGGCTTTCTTGCCCTCCAGCAGGATTTGGGTGGCAAAGGCGTTGGTAATGACGGTCAGGTTCGGGCGCGACTTCGCCGGGTGCAGATAGGCGCGCGCGGTGCTGACGCGGCGGCGGCCGCGGACCGTGCGCTGCACATAGCTGATGCCTTCCTGTTTGGCGCCGTTATAGTCCGGGTTCAGCGGGATGCCGATCTCCGCCGCGCCCTTGATGAAGGCGTCGCAGAGCGGGTGGCGGTAGGGCATGGTCTCGACGGTCATGCCGCCCGCGCGGCCGCGATAGGTGTCGTCGCCCTCGCCGACCCGGGCCTCGCAGCGCTTGAAATAGGGCAGCACGTCCGCATAGCCCCAGCCGCGATTGCCGAGCTGCGCCCAGTGGTCGTAGTCCAGGCGCTGGCCGCGATTGTAGATCATGCCGTTGATGGACGACGAGCCGCCCAGCGTCTTGCCCCGCGGCACCGGCATCTTGCGGCCGTTGATGTGCGGGCCGGATTCGGCCTGGTACATCCAGTTGATGGAAGAGTTGTCCAGGTTCTTGATGAAGCCCGCCGGGATGTGGATGTAGATGTTGCGGTCCGGCGGCCCCGCCTCCAGCAGGCAGACGGAATGCTGGCCGTCGGCCGAGAGCCGGTTGGCGAGAATGCAGCCGGCGGAACCGGCGCCGACGATGACGTAGTCGAACATGTCTGCCATGGCTTGGCGTTCGGCGCGCCGCTAGCGGAGCACCGCTCCCTTGTGCGTGGTCCTGGTGTTAGGGAACAAGGCTAGCCGCGGCGGCGGGCTTGTCCAGGTTTGTTGCCGCACGGCTGGACCGCCAGACTCGACCGCCCCGCCGTTTTCCCCTAATTTCCGAGCGAATCGTGCGCTTGGCGCGCCCACCCCTGTTGCGAGTCCCGTCCCATGTCCGCCATTCCCAGCTTTGCCGACGTCCACCTGGAACCGCAGAACGCGCCGCCGCCCGCCGCCGATCTGGCCGCGTGGGAGCAGGCCGCCGCGGCGGAACTGGGGCACAAGCCGGAGGCCTGGGAGACGCCGGAGGGCATCGCCGTCAAGCCGGTCTACACGGCCAAGGACCTGGAAGGCCTGGACTTCCTGAACACCATGCCGGGCATCGCGCCCTATCTGCGCGGCCCCTACCCCACCATGTATGTCAACAAGCCCTGGACGCTGCGCCAGTATGCGGGCTTCTCGACGGCGGAGGATTCCAACGCCTTCTACCGGCGCAATCTGGCGGCGGGGCAGAAGGGCCTCTCCATCGCCTTCGATCTGGCGACCCACCGCGGCTACGATTCCGACGATCCGCGCGTGGCGGCGGATGTGGGCATGGCCGGCGTCGCCATCGACTCGATCTATGACATGCGCACGCTCTTCGACGGCATCCCGCTCGACCAGATGAGCGTGTCCATGACCATGAACGGCGCCGTGCTGCCGGTGCTCGCCCTCTATATCGCCGCGGCGGAGGAACAGGGCGTGAAGCCGGAGCAACTGACCGGCACGATTCAGAACGACATTCTGAAGGAGTTCATGGTCCGCAACACCTATATCTATCCGCCGCAGCCGTCGATGCGGATCATTTCCGACATTTTCGCCTACACCTCGCAGAACATGCCGCGGTTCAACTCGATCTCGATCAGCGGCTATCACATGCAGGAGGCGGGCGCGACGGCGGACCTGGAACTCGCCTACACGCTGGCGGACGGCGTCGAGTATGTGCGGGCCGGCAAGAAGGCCGGGCTGGACGTGGACGCGTTCGCGCCGCGGCTGTCATTCTTCTGGGCCATCGGCATGAACTTCTTCATGGAAGTCGCGAAGATGCGCGCCGGGCGGCTGCTCTGGGCGAAGCTGATGCAGGCGGAAGGGGCGAAAAACCCCAAATCCCTGGCGCTCCGCACCCATTGCCAGACCAGCGGCTGGAGCCTGGCGGCGCAGGACGTGTTCAACAATGTGGTGCGCACCTGCGTCGAGGCGATGGCGGCGACCCAGGGCCACACCCAGTCGCTGCACACCAACGCGCTGGACGAGGCGCTGGCGCTGCCGACCGACTTCTCCGCCCGCATCGCCCGCAACACGCAGTTGGTGTTGCAGCAGGAAAGCGGCACCACCAAGGTGATCGACCCCTGGGGCGGCTCCTATTACGTGGAGCGGCTGACCCAGGAAGTGGCGCGCAAGGCCTGGGAGCATATCCAGGAGGTGGACGAGATGGGCGGCATGGCCAAGGCGATCGAGGCCGGCATGCCCAAGATGCGGATCGAGGAAGCCGCGGCCCGCACCCAGGCCCGCATCGACTCCGGCCGGCAGACCGTGGTCGGCGTCAACAAGTACAAGCCGACCGACGACCGGCTGGTGGATGTCCTGAAGGTCGACAACGCCGCCGTGCGCGCCGCCCAGATCGAAAAGCTGCAACGCCTGCGGGCCGAGCGCGACCAGGGCGCGGTCGACGCCGCGCTGGCGGCGCTGACCCAGGCCGCCGAAACCGGCCAGGGCAATGTGCTGGCGCTGTCGGTGGATGCGGCGCGGGCCAAGGCCACCGTCGGCGAGATCACCCAGGCGATGGAAAAGGTCTGGGGCCGCCATGTCGCGCAGATCAAGGCGATCAGCGGCGTCTATTCCCAGGAAGTCGGACAGGGGACGCCGATCGTGCAGGAGGTCCGCAAGCTGGTGGAAGCGTTCGAGGAGCAGGACGGCCGCCGCCCGCGCATCCTGATCGCCAAGATGGGCCAGGACGGCCACGACCGCGGCCAGAAGGTGATCGCCACCGCCTTCGCCGACCTGGGCTTCGACGTCGATATCGGCCCGCTGTTCCAGACGCCGGCCGAGGCCGCGCGCCAGGCGGTGGAGAACGACGTCCACATTGTCGGTGCAAGCTCGCTGGCCGCCGGCCACCTCACCCTCGTGCCGGAGCTGAAAAAGGCGCTGGCGGCCGAGGGGCGCGAGGACATCATGATCGTCGTCGGCGGCGTGATCCCGCCCCAGGACTATGACGAACTGTACGCCGCCGGCGCCGCCGCCATCTTCCCGCCCGGCACCGTGATCGCCGAGGCGGCCAAGGGCCTGCTGGAGCAGTTGAACAAGCAGCTGGGCTACGCCTGAGGCGAGACGCCGCCAGGTTTGAAATGCGGGCCGGCCGGATTCCCGGCGGCCCTTGATCCCGCCCCGCGATCGTCTCTCCCGCTTCCCCGGCCTTGAGCCGGGGTCTCTGCCGGAGAGCCGCGCTCCGGCACGGTCCAGCGGAACAGGGGGGGATGAGGATATCGGAACCGCGGCCGGTTGCGGCCAAGCCGACCCGCCGCGTCGGGCATGATGGAGAGCAATGACCATGGCAAGCACACCCTCCAAGGCGGAAGCCCTTTCGGCCTTTGCCGCCGACCTGACCTGGGAGCGCATCCCGCCGGCGGTGCGCGAGCGGGCGAAGCTGCAAATCCTGGATGCGGTCGGCACCGGCATCGCCGCCACCGCCTATCCCTTTGCGACGCGCGCGGTTGCCGGCGTGAAGGCGCTGGGCGGCCGCGGCGATTGCTCGGTCATCGGCGAGACGGAGCGGCTGAGCGCGCGCGATGCGGCGCTGGCGAACGGCATGCTGATGCACGGCCTGGACTTCGACGACACGCATCTGGGCAGCATCATCCACGCCTCGGTGGCCTGCCTGCCGGCGGCGCTGGCCATGGGCGAGGCGACCGGGGCCAGCGGCCGCGACGTGCTGGTGGCCTATATTGCCGGCATGGAAACGGCGATCCGCATCGGGCTGGCGGCCAACGGCGCCTTCCACCATGCCGGCTATCACGCGACCGCCCTCGCCTCGCACTTCAGTTCGGCGATCATCGCCGGCAAGCTGATGCGGCTGGACGCCGACGCGCTGACCATGGCCCAGGGCATTGCCGGCAGCAGCGCCGCCGGCATCCAGGTGTTTCTGGAGGAAGGCGCCTGGACCAAGCGCTTTCACCCGGGCTGGGGCGCGGTCGCCGGCATCACCGCGGCGACCTTGGCCCAGAACGGCTTTGTCGGGCCGCGGCGCCCCTATGAGGGCAAGTTCGGCCTGTTCGAGACCCATTTCCAGGAGCATATCGGCGACACCGATATCGCCAGGCTGGACGCGGGGCTGGGCGAGCGCTGGGTGCTGGCCGAGACGGCGATCAAGCCCTATCCGGTCTGCCATTTCATTCACGGCGCCGCCGATGCCGCCATCGAGCTCAGCCACGAGATCGACGCGGGCGATATCGTCGCCGTCGAGGCGCTGCTGCCGGAGCCGACCCTGCCCATCGTCGCCGAACCGCACGCGGCCAAGATCGTGCCGACCACCGACTATGAGGCGAAGTTCAGCGCGCAGTTCGTGCTGGCGACCTGCCTGGCGCACGGGCGCTTCGGCCTGGCGGAGTTGCAGGACACGGCGTTCTCCGACCGCGCCTTGCTCGACCTGGCGGCCAAGGTCGCATGCAAGGCCGACCCGGACACGGCGTTTCCCACCTATTTCTCCGGCGGCGTTGTCGTGACGCTGAAGGACGGCCGGCGGCTGGCGAAGCATGTGCCGATCAACAGCGGCGCCGGCGAGCGCGCCCTGGACGTGGACGGCGTCAGTGCGAAATACCGCGCCTGCGCCGCCATGGCCTTCGGCACCGACCAGGCCGAGCGCGTGCGCGAAATCGTGCTGCAACTGGACGAGCGGACACCCGCCGACCTGGGCGCGGCACTGCGGCCCGCCTGAGCCGGGGCGGACACCTCTGTCCCCCGGACCTGACCCGGGGCCGGCTTGAGAGACTGGCTCGGCCTATTCTGTTCCCCGGGCTTGACCCGGGGCCGGCTTGGGAGACGGGCTCGGACAGCGGTCCCGGGTCAGGCCCGGGACACACCAGACGGTAAGAGGTCCCGGCTCGCGCCCCCGAGAACGCGCAGGCGGGCGGCTCAGCCGCTGACCAGCAGACCGGCCAGCGCATCGCGGCGCTCGCGAAGGGCGGCGGCGATGCGGGGGATGCCGGTGGCCTCGATCCGGTCCGAAAGGCCGATGCCGACCAAGCCCCGCACCATGGCGCCCGCGTCGTTGAACAGCGGCACGGCGACGATGGTCACGCCGCCGATATAGGCGCCGCGGTCGATGCCATGGCCGTCGCGGCGGGTTTGCTCCACCTCCTCCATCCAGGCGGCGAAGGCCGGCGGGTTGTCCCAGTGCAGTTGCGCGAAGCGCTGGCGCAAGGTCGCCGCGTCATAGCCGTTGAAGGCGGCGACGCAGCGGCCGGTGGCGCTGATAAGCTCCGGGAAGCGGCTGCCCAGTTCCGCCGACAGGCGCAGCGGCAGGTTCGCGTGCGACAGCGCCACCACCACCATTTGCTGCGGCTCGACCAATTGCGTCGCCATGGCGGTGACGCCGAATTGCTCCGACAGCGCCGCCAGCATCGGCTGGGCCAGGGTGGCGAAGCCGTTGCGCTGAATGGCGCTGCGGGCGATGGGCAGAATGCCGACGCCGATGGAATAGCGCTTCGAGGCCGGGTCGAACTCCACCAAACCTTCCGCGGTCAGCACCCGCAGAATGTGCAGGCAGGTGCTGGGCACCAGGCCCAGGTCGCGCGCCAGCGGGTTGACGCCCATGGGCTCGGCCGCGGCGCCGAGCCGGCGCAAAATCCGGATGGCGCGGGTCACCGCCGGCACCGGCCGGTGGGTGGCACTGCTGGGCTTCGGGTCCGCCATTGAGGCTCTCCAGAGGATATATTATTGTCTATATACAATAACAATTTCATATTGACAATAAAATTTGCCGGGCGCTAGGCTGTCCACCATCGGGAGCGGCCGGCGGAGACCGGTCGGCCCGTTCCGGGAAGGAAACCGCAGATGGCCAAACTCACCGACTATCGCTCCTATCGGGACGCGCAGCGGCATTTCTCGCCCCAGGCGCTGTGGGACCTGTTCGATGGCGACCGGGAGCGGCTGAACATCGCCCACGAATGCGTCGACCGGCACGTGGCCGGCGGCGGCACGGCGCTCTGCCTCGCCTATGCCGACGGCCGGAGCGAGACCATCGGCTTTGCCGAACTCTCCGCCGCGTCGGCGCGGTTCGCCCACTATCTGCGGGCCAAGGGCGTGGCGGCGGGCGAGCGGGTCGCGGTGATGCTGGAGCCCTCGCCGGCCTTCTATGCCGCCCTGTTCGGCACGATGAAGGCGGGTGCGGTCGCCGTGCCGATGTTCACCCTGTTCGGGCCGGACGGCATCCGCCTCCGGGTCGACGATTGCCGGCCCCGGCTGCTCGTCACCAGCGCCGACAAGGCCGCCGACGCCCGTTTTGCCGGCGGGCCGGAAGTGGTGGTCGCGGATGCGGCGTTCCTGGAGAACCTCGCCCGTTTCCCCGACCGGTTCGAGCCGAACACGGCCGGCAACGATCTGGCGGTATTGCAATACACGTCCGGCACGACACGGGCGTTGCCGGAGGCGGTGCGCCACACGCATCGTTCCATCGTCACGCTGATGATCGCCGCGCTCTATGCGACCGGCATCCGCCCCGGCGACCGGTTTTTCTGCCCGTCCTCGCCGGCCTGGGGCCATGGGCTCTGGCACGGCACGCTGGCGCCGCTGGCCCTGGGCGTCTCGACCGGCACGTTCAGCGGCAAGTTCGACCCGGTGCGCCTGTTGCGGGCGCTGGCGGAATTCGAAATCACCAATCTTTCGGCGGCGGCGACCCATTACCGGTTGATGCGCAATTGCGGCCGGGCCGGGGACTTCGCCTACCGGATCGCCAAGCTCTCCTTCACCGGCGAGCCCATCGACAGCGAGACCGCAACCTATTGCGAGGCGCTGTTCGGAACCAAGGTTTGCAGCATGTACGGCACCACCGAGGTGGGCGTGATCCTGGCCAGCTATCCCGGCGCCGACGACCTGGAGGTGCGGGCGGGCTCGCTGGGCAAGCCGGTGCCGGGGGTCGAGGTGGAGGTGCACGGGGCCGACGGCGCGCGCCTGCCGCCCGGCCAGATCGGCGAACTGGTGGTGCGCCGGCGCGGCGCATGGTTCCCGACCAAGGATCTGGGTCGGACCGACGCCGACGGCTATTTCTACCATGCGGGCCGGGCCGACGACGTCATCATCTCCGCCGGCTGGACCATGAGCGCGGTCGAGATCGAGGACGCCATCCTGAAGCACGAGCGGGTGGCCGAAGCCGCGGCCATCGGCGTGCCGGACGAAACCCGCGGCCAGATCGTGCGCGCCTATGTGGTGCCGAAGGGCGAGCCCGTGCCGGGCCTGACCGAAGAGATCCAGGACCTGGTGCGCGCCAATCTCAGCCGCCACGAATATCCGCGCGAAATCGCCTATGTCGCGTCCCTGCCGAAAACCCCGGCGGGCAAGGTCAACCGCAAGGCGCTGCGCGACGCGCTGGCCGGCGCCCCCACCGGTTGACCGCGCCCCCTCCACCATCGCGGCGCCGGCCGAACCGTCTTTTCAGGAGAACCCCCCATGACCGCAAATTCCCAGACCACAAATTCCCAGACCGCGTTTCCCAAAATCACCGAGGACGGCGTCGCGGCACTGCGCCAGCGCATCGGCGTCAAGATCGAGAACACGGTGGAGCCGTGGTGCTATGAGGCGACGCGGGACAATATCCGCCACTACGCCCACGGCATCGGCGACGACAACCCGCTCTGGTGCGACCCCGCCTATGCGCGGCAGACGCACTACGGCGACGTGATCGCGCCGCCGAGCTTCCTGTTCGCCACCAGCCGCATCATTTCCGGCTATGTCGGCGGGCTGCCGGGCGTGCACGCCATGTGGTCCGGCGCCGACTGGACCTGGCACAAGCCGGTACGCCGCAACACCGAGGTGCGGACAGAGGCCTGGCTGAAGGATCTGGTGGAGCACGACACGCGCTTCGCCGGCAAGGCGATCCAGCAGATTTATCACGTGAACTTCTATGACTCTGCCAACGGCGACCTGCTGGCGGAGGCGGACAGCTGGTGTTTCCGCACCGACCGCGACCATGCGCGCGAAAAGGGCACCAAATACACCGACGTCCGCTCGCGCCCGCTGCGCACCTACACGCGCGACGAGTTGGACGCCTTCAACCGCCTCTATGAGCAGGAGGATATCCGCGGCGCCGACACCCGCTACTGGGACGACGTGCGCGAGGGCGAGGACCTGCCGACCATGGCGAAAGGGCCGATGACCGTGACCGGCTTCATCGCCTATGCCCAGGGCTGGGGCGGCCTCTATATCCGCGCCAACAAGCTGGCCTGGCAGCAGCAGTCCAAGCATGCGGGGCTCGGCATCGAGAACCGGCGCGGCATTCCCGATTGCCCGGAGCGGGTGCACTGGGAAGAGGAATTCGCGCTGAAGGTCGGCGCGCCCGGCGCCTATGACTACGGCCCCGAGCGCTGCTCGTGGCTGACCCACCAGGCGACCAACTGGATGGGCGACGACGGATTTCTGCGCAAGGCGAAATGCCAGGTGCGCCGCCACAATCCGGAAGGCGACCTGTTGCAGATCCACGCCCAGGTGGCGCGGAAATTCGTCGAGGACGGCCGGCATCTGGTCGAGATCTCGCAGCGGGCGGAAAACCAGGACGGCGAGCTGTCGGCCATGGGCTCGGCCGTGGTCGAACTGCCCCGCCGCGGCGCCTGATACCGGGCGGCCGAGGTATCCTTCTCCCCCTTTCTCCCGCGGAGGCGGGAGTCCACGCCGGAGAGCCTCTCGGAGCCCGGATGTTGGGGGGACGCCTCGGACAGGACAACTGTGTCCCGGAGCCTGCGGAGCGGGCGTCCGGGATCGGTTGATCTCGCGAACACCGGCGGCGATGATGTTCGACAGACGACACCGGCCCCGGGTCTCGGCTCCGCCTCGCCCGGGGAACATCGCGCCGGAAGGAAGAGCATCCGCCCACGCGTCGCGCGCGTTCGTTCCTGTGTTCTCCCTCTCCCACGGAGGCCCGCCGATGCCCCGCCGCCCGCCAGACGGCTCTGCCTATGACTTGCCCGCACCCGAATACGACGCGGCCCTGACCCGGGTCGAGCGCGGCACGCCCATGGGTGAATTGCTGCGCCGCTACTGGCACCCGGTCGGGCTGGCAAGCGACGCCTCGGCGCGGCCGAAGCCGGTGCGGGTGCTGGGCGAGGACCTGATCCTGTTCCGCGACGGTGGCGGGCGGCCCGGCCTGCTCTATCCGCGCTGCTGCCACCGCGGCACCACGCTCTATTACGGCAAGGTCGAGGCGGGCGGCATTCGCTGCTGCTATCACGGCTGGCTGTTCGATGCGGAGGGCCATTGCCTCGACATGCCGATGGAGCCGGAGGGCGGCGGCAATTTCCGGCGCAAGGTGCGCCAGCCCTGGTATCCGCTCCGCGAGCGCTATGGCCTGATCTTCGCCTATCTCGGCCCGCCGGCGCGCCAGCCGCTGCTGCCGCGCTATACCGTTCTGGAGGAGTTGGACGACGGCGAGTTCGTCGAGGCGGACGACCAGGGCATCGGCACCGGCGGCGGCCCGGTCGCGCCCTGCAACTGGTTGCAGCACTATGAGAACGTCATGGACCCGCTGCACGTGCCGGTGCTGCACGATGGCTTCAGCGGCACCCAGTTCGTCGCCCCCATGGGCATCGTGCCGGACGTGCGGTTCGAGCCCTTCGCCCACGGCGTGCGTTCCTACCAGGTGCGCCAACTGCCGGAGGGCGGCGTGCTGAACCGCATCACCGAGACCGTGCTGCCGACCGTGCGCGTCGTCGCCAGCCCGCGCCTGACGCCCGGACGGTGCGAGAGCATCGGCTGGGTGCTGCCGATCGATTCCGAGACCTACACCGTGTTCACCGCCGCGCGGGTGCGGGAGGCGGGCACGCTCGGCCGCATCCGCTCGCGCTTCGGCGGCCGGCTCTGGTCGGAGCTTTCCGAGCGGGAACACCAGGACCTGCCGGGCGACTGGGAGGCGCAGGTGGGCCAGGGGCCGATCACCTATCACTCCCAGGAGCATCTGGGCTCCAGCGACCGCGGCATCATCCTGCTGCGCAAGCGCCTGCGCGCGGAGGCGGCCAGGGTGGCGGCGGGCGAGGACCCGGCGGGCGTGGCGTTCGCGCCGGCAGACGCCTTGGTTGAGTCGGCGGCCGGGAACTGGTTTCGGGACGCACCCTTGCCGTAGCGGGCGGGTGCGCTAGGATCGCGGGCGATCCTTCGATGCCTGTCCCTGAACCCAAGCGAGTTCCCATGATTGACGACGCCGCGCTCGACCTGCTGTTCCGCGAAGCCCGCAGCCACAATGGCTGGGTGGAGCCGCAGGCGGCCATCACCGACGAGACGCTGCAGCGGCTCTATCACATCGTGAAATGCGGCCCCACCTCCGCCAATTGCTCGCCGGCGCGCTTCGTGTTCGTGCGCTCGAAAGAGGGCAAGGAGAAACTGCGGCCGGCGCTCTCCAGCGGCAATCTGGACAAGACCATGGCCGCACCGGTGAGCGTGATCGTCGCCTATGACGCGGCCTTCTACGAGAAACTGCCGGAACTGTTTCCGCACAATCCCGACGCCAGGAACTGGTTCACCAGCAGCGAGAAGCTGGCGTACGAGACCGCGTTCCGCAACGGCACGCTCCAGGGCGCCTATCTGATCATCGCCGCCCGCGCGCTGGGCCTGGATTGCGGCCCGATGAGCGGGTTCGACAACGCCAAGCTGGACGAGGCCTTCTTTGCCGGCACAACCTGGCGCAGCAACTTCCTGGTCAATCTGGGCCAGGGCGACCCGTCGAAGCTGTTCGACCGCCACCCCAAGCTGGCCTTCGAGGACGCCTGCCAGGTGGTGTGACCGCCCCGGCCCCGTTCCGGAGCGACGCCCCGGAACGGCCGGCTGCGGCCGGGCGCATGGCGGCAGCGAAGCGCGCGTATTTATGGTAAATTGTCAAAACTGCCATTCGTGCGGAGGAACGGGCCATGCTGACCGAGACCCAGAAACAGACCGCCCAGGCGATCGTCCAGATCTTCGAGACCGGCCGGGTCCGCGGCGACTATGGCGCCGTGACCCTGCTGGCGGGCGATACCGGCCACCTCACCTATGGCAAGGCGCAGACGACGCTCGCGAGCGGCAATCTGGCCCTGCTGGTCGGCGACTATTGCCGCGCCGAGGGGGCCACCTTTGCCGCGGACCTGTTGCCCTTTCTGGCGCGGGTCGAGTTGCGCGACCTGTCGCTGGACCGGGACAGGCCGTTCCGCCGCCTGCTGCGCGAGGCGGGCGACGATCCGGTAATGCAGGCGGTGCAGGACGCGTTTTTCGACCGGGTCTACTGGCAGCCGGCGATCAACAGCCTCGCCTTTCTGGGCGGCGCGCAACCGCTGACCGCGGCCGTGGTCTATGACAGCCGGGTGCATGGCTCCTGGCACCGGATGCGCGACCGCACCAATGCCGAGCACGGCACCCTGGCCGGTCTGGGCGAGGAGGCCTGGGTGTCCGCCTATATCGCCACCCGGCGGCACTGGCTCGCCACCCATGGCAACAGCCTGTTGCACAAGACCGTCTATCGCATGGACGCATTGCAGGCGCTGGCGGACGCCGGGGCCTGGACCCTGGCGCTGCCGCTGACCGTGCGCGGCGTGCGCATCGACGAGGCGGCGCTGGCGGGCACGGTGCGCGTGACCGCGGAAGACCCGGACGAGCGGGTGCTGAAGCTGACGCGGCCGATGATGCGCGGCGACGACGTCCGCGCGTTGCAGGCCGCGCTCAAGGACAAGCGGGTTGCGGTGTCCGTCGACGGCGTTTTCGGCAGCGAGACGGAACGGGCGGTGATCCAGTTCCAGATCGAAGCCGACCTGACCGTGGACGGCATTGTCGGGCCGGCGACCTGGGCCGCGCTGAGGCCCTAGGCGCAGCGGCGGGCCATGATCGCGGCAAAGAGGGCTGCGGCAGGGGGTGCGACAGCGGTCGCGTCGGCCGGGCGCAGCGGCGATTGACGCCCTGCGATTGCCATGGCTTTATCCGGACGATATCCGACTTAAGTGTCTGCTGCGATTTTCCGTTGGAGGAAGCCCCCGATGACCACCGAGCCCCGCGCCTTTGAGGGCGTCAATGTTTTGGATTTCACCCAGGGCGTTGCCGGCCCGCATTCCACCATGCTGCTGGCGCAGCACGGTGCGAACGTCCTCAAGATCGAGCCGCCGGAAGGCGACTGGGGCCGGACGCTGGGGGCGATGTATGGCGACCAGTGCGCCCACTCCATCGCCTTCAACCGCGGCAAGCGCTCGCTGGCCATGGACATGAAACAGCCGGACGCCCAGGCCGTCGCCCGCAAGATCGCCGAGAAGGCCGACGTGATCGTCGAGGCGTTCCGCCCGGGCGTGATGGCGAAGTTCGGCCTGTCCTACGACCAGGTGAAGGCGTTCAACCCGAACGTCATCTATCTGTCGGTGACCGGTTTCGGCCAGACCGGCCCCAATTCCAAGCTGCCGGTGACGGATGCGGTGATCCAGGCCTTCAGCGGCCTGATGACCGTCAACAAGGACAAGGACGGCCTGCCGCAGCGCCTGAACATGATCCCGGTGGACGTGACCACGGGCCTTTACGCCTTCCAGGCGATCTCCACCGCCCTGATGCGCAAGTTCCGCTATGGCGTCGGCTGCTATATCGACAACAATCTGATGCAGTCGGCCGCGGCCTTCCAGGCGGCGAAGATCATGGAATTCTACCTGGAGAAGGGCGAAAGCCAGCCGCTCTACGTGCCGGTCGGCACCATGCAGACCACCGACGGCTTCATCAACATCACCGCCATGCGCGAGGCGCACTATCACTCGCTCTGCGACGTGATGGGCAAGCCGGACTGGAAGGACGACCCGCGCTTCAATTCGCGCGAGGCGCGGCTCGCGAACGAGAAGGTGTTGATGCCGCTGATCCGCGAGGTGTTCTCCACCCGCTCGACCCAGGACTGGGCCGAAAGCCTGACCGCGGCCGGGGTCATGAACGCGCCGGTGCAGAATTACGGCGACCTGATGCAGGCCGAGCAGGTGAAGGCCGTGGACGCCATCGCCTATGTCGACCACACGGAAACCGGCACCATCCCGATGCCGCACATTCCGGGCCAGCCCCGCATCACCGGGCCGGACGCGCTCACCCACGCCCCCACCATCGGCGAGCACTCGGACGAGATCCTGGCCGAGTGGGGCTATTCCGCCGCCGACATCGCCGGCATGAAGGCGAACGGCGCGGTCAAGTATCCGGCGCTGGCAGCGGCGGCCGAGTAAGACATCCCGGTTTTCGGGGGATGCCGCACCGTGGGGCATCTCCCGATCCGGCCAATGAATAGGGAAGCATTCGCATGAAACTCGTTCGCTACCACGCCGGCGACCAGGTCAAGCCCGGCATTCTCGACGCCTCCGGCGCCATCCGCGACCTGTCCTCGGTCGTGCCGGATATCGACGGCGACACCATCAGCCCCGAGGGCCTGGCCGAAATCGGCCTGATCGACCCCGCCAGCCTGCCCAGGGTCGTCGGCTCGCCGGTCATGGCCGCCCCGGTCGCCAACCCGTCCAAGGTGGTGTGCATCGGCCTGAACTATTCGGACCACGCCGCCGAAGTCGGCGCGACGCCGCCCAGCGAGCCGATCATCTTCATGAAATCGCCGACGGCCTACAATGCGCCGAACGGCCCGGTGGTGAAGCCGCCCCATTCCACCAAGCTGGACTGGGAGGTGGAGCTTTGCGTCTATATCGGCTCCCGCGCCAGCTATGTGAGCGAGGACGAGGCGCTGGCTTGCGTCGCCGGCTATGCGGTCGGCAATGACGTCTCCGAGCGCGAATTCCAGACCGAGCGCCCGGGCGGCCAGTGGACCAAGGGCAAGAGCCCAGACGGCTTCGCCCCCATCGGCCCCTGGCTGGTGACCAAGGACGAGGTGCCGAACCCCGAGAAGCTGAGCATCTGGCTGAAGGTGAACGGCGAGACGATGCAGAACGGCAACACGGACAAGCTGATCTTCGGCGTGAAGAAGATCGTCTCGTTCGTGTCCGAATACATGACCTTGCTGCCGGGCGACGTCATCATGACCGGCACGCCGCCGGGCGTCGGCGCCGGCAAGACGCCGCCGAAATTCCTGAATGCCGGCGACGTGGTCGAACTCGGCATCGAGGGGTTGGGCGAGCAGCGCCAGGAAATCGTCGCCTGGTCCAAGGCCTGACGCCGATTGGACCGGATGCCGGTGTTCCCCGGACGGTGCGGAGCGCCGATCCGGGGCCGGTGTCTTCCTTCGAACACCGTTGGCGGCGGTGTTCGCGACAGCGACCGGCCCCGGCCCACCGCTCCGCGGCGGCCGGGAAACACCGGCGCTCCGCCCGGCGAGCCGGGCCCCCTTTCTCTCCGGCCTGCCGGCCAAGGAAACTCCTGTCATGCTGACCATCTACCACTCCCCCGGCACCCGGGGCTTCCGCGTCATGTGGGTGTGCGAGGAGCTGGGCGTGCCCTACGAGATCCGGCCGGTGAATTTCTCGGCCGACTACCGGCGCACGCCCGAATGGCGGGCCATGCACCCGGTCGCGAAGGTGCCGGTGATGGACGACGGCGACCTGCGCATGCACGAGTCCTGCGCTATGATCCAGTACATCCTGGCGCGCCATGGCGAGGGGCGCCTGCAACCGGCGGCGGGCGCGCCGGACTATGCCCATTTCCTGCAATGGCTCTGGTTCTCGGAGGCGACCTTCCAGCGTCCGCTCGGCGAGATCACCAACCACCGGCGCGAGTTCAACCCGGAACTGCCGGATGTGGTGGCGGAGATGCAGGGCCGCGCCACCCAGTGCGTCGAGGCGCTGGACCGGGCGCTGGCCGACCGGCCCTACCTGCTGGGCGACACGATGTGCGCGGCGGACCTGAGCAACGCCTATGTCCTGCGAGGCTATCATCGCAATGTGGGCGCGGCGCTGCCGGCGAACGTGCAGGGCTTCTGGGAGCGCATGACCGCGCTGCCCAGCTATGAGCGCACGGTGCAGGCCGACCGCGAGACGGCCGAACGCCTGAAATAGGCGGGCGGCCTCAGAGGCTCTGGTCGTCGATCAGCGGGCTGGGCTTGGCAAACTCCCGGAGATGATCCGGGTCCTCGATCGAGACCGTGCTGCCCTTGGTCGAGACGCCCTGGGCGCGGAGGCCGTTGAAGCTGCGGCTCAGATTTTCCGGCGTCATGCCCAGCAAGGCCGCCAGGCGGCGCTTGTCGGTGCGCAGTTCGAACGCCGGCGCGCCGCCGGCGGCGCGATGTTCGCGCAGCAGGTAGTTCGCCAGCCGCTCCTGGCCATTGCGCAATTTCAGGTCCTTGGTGTGCTTGACGACGGAGCGGTAGCATTGCGCCAGTTCGGTGACGATGGCGCGGGCGAATTTCGCATCGGCATCGAACACGGCGCGCACGTCCTGGCTGGGCAACAGGGCGATGCGACTTTTTTCCATCGTCCGGGCCGACATCAGATAGGGCGCGTCCTTGATCGTGGCCGCCAGGATGAAGGTGGAAACCGGGCGAACCGTGGCCATGCTGGTTTCGCGCCCGTTCCAGGTGCAGAACAACTCGACCGTTCCCGACAGCACGATATGCAGGAAGTCGCTCTGCTCGCCTTCCGTAATCAGTTGGATCTGCGGCGGAAAGTTGTGCACGTACGAGCCCCGCATCAGCGCCTCGAACTTGTCGGACTCCATCTGCGCGAACAGATCGAGCGAGCGGATGTCGGCGTGATACGGTTCGGGCATATCCATCCATTGCGGGTGCAGGGGCGGGAAATTCTTGGGCGACCTCTTGATAAATGTCAATATAAGATTGAATTTGGGTCAAGCGCCAGTATGCAATTATACATATGGTAATATGATAAAATAACGGGAAATAATTTCATAGGTCGAGAGGGCATTTTTGTGATTTAAGTCAAATGAGAATCCGGTGAATAAACCTATGGTCTGTCCCGTACCTGAGGATCCGGCGGATGCCGGAGGAAAACGACTGGAGGGAATCAGATGCGAGGTGCCGTGGCTGTCTCGCGCTCGGACCAAAACCGGGCGCTGGGATTAAGCACGATCGCTTTCACCGCGTGTTTCGCGGTTTGGACGATCTTTTCGATCATCGGTGTTGCGATCAAGGCGGAACTGGGACTGACGGAGTTCGAGTTCGGCCTGTTGGTGGCGACGCCGATCCTGACCGGGTCGCTGACCCGCCTCATCCTCGGCGTTTGGACCGAGCGCTATGGCGCCCGCATCGTCTTCCCGTTGCAGATGCTGCTGGCGGCGCTGGCAACCTGGCTGCTGACCTTCGCGGATTCCTATCCCCTCTACTTGCTGGCGGCGCTGGGCATCGGGCTCGCCGGCGGGTCGTTCATCATCGGCATCGCCTATGTGTCCGAATGGTACGAAGCCCGCCTCCAGGGCACGGCGCTGGGCGTGTTCGGCGTCGGCAATGTCGGCGCGGCGGTCACCAAATTCGTGGCACCGTTCGTCATGGTTGCCGTCGGCTGGCAAGGGGTCGCCATCGTCTGGGCGCTGGTGCTGGCCGGCCTGGGCGTGCTGTTCTTCCTGTTCGCGAAGGACGAACCGGCCCTGGTGGAGCGGCGCAAGACCGGGGTGCGGGCGCCGTCGCTGGCGGAGCAGTTCGCCCCGCTGCGCAATCTGCAGGTCTGGCGGTTCTCGCTCTATTATTTCTTCGTGTTCGGCGCGTTCGTCGCCATTGCTCTGTGGGCGCCGCACTATCTGATCGAGGTCTATGGCGTCGACGTGGAAACCGCTGGCATGGCGGCGGCGGCGTTCTCGCTGTCGGCCTCGTTGTTCCGCGCCTATGGCGGCCACCTGTCCGACCGGTTCGGCGCGCGCGCGGTGATGTACTGGACGTTCGGCTTCAGCATGATCCTGCTGTTCATGCTGTCCTACCCGCCGACGGAATACATCATCCAGACCAAGGCCGGCCTGGTGCATTTCGAGACGGAAATGCCGCTCTGGCCGTTCGTCGCCGTGCTGTTCGCGCTGGGCTTCTTCATGAGCCTGGGCAAGGCGGCCGTATACAAGCACATTCCGGTCTATTATCCCCAGCATGTGGGTGCGGTCGGCGGCCTGGTCGGCATGATCGGCGGCCTCGGCGGCTTCATCCTGCCGATCATCTTCGGCGCGCTGCTGGACCTGACCGGCATTTACACCAGTTGTTTCGCCTTGCTGTTCCTGTTGGTCGCGGTCGCCCTGGTCTGGATGCACTTCTCGATCCGTGCCATGGAGCGCAGCGCCATGGCCGAGGACTTGGATCGCCTGCCGGAACTTCCGGAAATGCAGGACATCCACATTCCCGGCGAAACCGTGATGGCGCGCACCCTACAGGACTGGCAGCCGGAGGATCCGACCTTCTGGCAGTCCAAGGGCCGGGCCATTGCGCGGCGCAATCTCTGGATCTCGATCCCGGCGCTGTTGCTCGCCTTCTCGGTCTGGATGGTGTGGTCGGTCGTGGTGGCGCGGCTGCCGTCGATCGGCTTCAATTTCAGCCCCAGCGAGTTGTTCTGGCTGGCGGCGCTGCCGGGCCTGTCCGGTGCGACGCTGCGCATCTTCTATAGTTTCATGGTGCCGATCTTCGGCGGCCGGCTGTGGACGACGCTGTCGACCGCCTCGCTGCTGCTGCCGGCCTTTGGCATCGGCTATGCGGTGCAGGACCCGCAAACCCCCTATCTGATCTTCCTGACGCTGGCGCTGCTGTGCGGCCTCGGCGGCGGCAACTTCGCCTCGTCCATGGCCAACATCGCCTTCTTCTTCCCGAAGGCGGAGAAGGGCAATGCGCTGGCGCTGAATGCCGGGCTCGGCAATCTGGGTGTGTCGGTCATGCAGTTCCTGGTGCCGCTCGTCATCACCACCGGCGTGTTCGGCGCCGTGGGCGGCGCGCCGCAGACGCTGTCGGCCGGCGGCGAGCTGTTCATGCAGAATGCGGGCTTCGTCTGGGTGCCGTTCATCGTGGTGGCGACCGCCGCGGCGTGGCTCGGCATGAACGACATTGCCGACGCCAAGGCCAGCTTCAAGGACCAGGCGATCATTTTCAGCCGCAAGCACAACTGGCTGATGTGCATCCTCTACACCGGCACGTTCGGCAGCTTCATCGGCTATTCCGCGGGCTTCCCGTTGCTGACCAAGCTGCAATTCCCGGAGGTGAACGCGCTGCAATACGTGTTCCTGGGGCCGTTGGTCGGCGCCCTGTCGCGGGCCGGCACCGGCTGGATCAGCGACCGGTTCGGCGGCGGCCGTGTGACCTTCTGGACCTTTGCCGGCATGATTGTCGCCGTGTTCGGGGTGATCACCTTCCTGCCGTCCGGCGGCGAGGGCGGCAGCTTTGCCGGCTTCTTCGCCTCGTTCATGGCGCTGTTCTTCCTGACCGGCGTCGGCAATGCCTCCACCTTCCAGATGATCCCGGCCATCATGGGCAAGGAAGTGCCGCGGCTGATGCCGAACCTGGGCGCGGACGCGACCCGGCGCCAGGCGGAGCGCGAGAGCGCGGCGATCATCGCCTTTACCAGCGCCATCGCGGCCTATGGCGCCTTCTTCATCCCCAAGGCGTATGGCACCTCCATCGCCATGACCGGCGGTCCGGTCGCGGCACTCTGGGCCTTCCTGGCGTTCTACGCGATCTGCCTTATTATTACCTGGGTGTTCTACACCAGCCCTCGCGGCCTGTTGCGCAACCAGGAACGCCATGCCCCCGCCCGTGTCGCCCACGCCACCAAATAGACGAGGACCGATCGTATGAGTCATCTGCTCGACCGATTGAACTTCCTGAAATCCCGCGAACTCGACCGGTTTTCGGACGGCTACGGCCAGACCACCCGCGAGAGCCGGGCGTGGGAGGACACCTATCGCAACCGCTGGCGGCACGACAAAACCGTCCGCTCCACCCACGGCGTCAACTGCACCGGCTCGTGCTCGTGGCGGATCTATGTCAAGTCCGGCATCGTCACCTGGGAGACCCAGGCGACCGACTATCCGCGCACGCGGCCGGGCCTGCCGAACCACGAGCCGCGCGGTTGCGCCCGCGGTGCCAGCTATAGCTGGTATCTCTACAGCGCCAACCGGGTGAAGAACCCGCTGGTGCGCGGGCGGCTGTTGAAGGTCTGGCGCAAGCTGCGCCAGACGCTGAGCCCGATCCAGGCCTGGACCCAGATCCAGAACGACCCGATCCTGCGCGCCTCCTATGTGGAGACGCGCGGCAAGGGCGGGTTCGTGCGCGCGTCCTGGGACGAGGCGACGGAGATCACGGCGGCCGCCAACGCCTACACTGCCAAGACCCATGGCCCCGACCGGATTTTCGGCTTCAGCCCGATCCCGGCCATGTCGATGATCAGCTATGCCGCGGGCTCGCGCTATCTGAGCCTGATCGGCGGCGTCTGCATGTCGTTCTACGACTGGTATTGCGACCTGCCGCCGGCCTCGCCCATGGTCTGGGGCGAGCAGACGGACGTGCCGGAATCGGCCGACTGGTACAATGCCGGCTATCTGATCCTCTGGGGCTCGAACGTGCCGCAGACGCGCACCCCGGATGCGCACTTCTACACCGAAGCGCGTTATCGCGGCGCCAAGTCGGCGGTGATCTGCCCGGATTATTCCGAGGCGGCGAAGTTCGGCGATGTCTGGCTGAACGTGAAGCAGGGCACCGACGCGGCCCTGGCCCAGGCGTTCGGCCATGTCATCCTGCGGGAGTTCCACCTGAACCGGCAGGTGCCCTATTTCCAGGATTATTGCCGGCAATATTCCGACTTCCCGATGCTGGTGCGCCTGGACGAGCGCGACGGCCGGCTGGTGCCGGGCCGTTTCCTGCGCGCGGCCGACCTGGACGGCGGCCTGGGCGAGGCCAACAATCCGGACTGGAAAACGGTGGCGGTGGACGAGACCACCGGCGGGCTGGTGGCGCCGAACGGCAGCATCGGCCATCGCTGGGGCGAGGCCGGTCGCTGGAACCTGGAGGAGCGCTCCGGCGATGCCGCGACGCGCCTGAAGCTGACCCTGGTCGGCGAGGGCGACCATGACACGGTGGCCGGCGTCGACTTCCCGTATTTCGGCGGCCAGGCGTCCGACCCGTTCTCGACCGGAGACACCCGTCCCGACGTGCTGACCCGCAACGTGCCGGTCAAGCGCGTCGCCACGGCGGCGGGCGAGGTGGCGGTCGCCACCGTGTTCGACCTCTATTGCGCCAATTACGGCCTGGACCGCGGGCTGGGCGGCGACTGGGTCGCGTCGGACTACAATGCCGACGTCCCCGGCACCCCCGCCTGGGCCGAGAAGATCACCGGCGTCAAGGCCGACCGCATCATCCACGTGGCGCGCGAGTTCGCCGAGACCGCGGAAAAGACCAACGGCAAGTCCATGGTCATCATCGGCGCGGCGATGAACCACTGGTACCACATGGACATGAACTATCGCGGCGTCATCAACATGTTGGTGATGTGCGGTTGCGTCGGCCAGTCCGGCGGCGGCTGGGCCCACTATGTCGGCCAGGAGAAGCTGCGGCCGCAGACCGGCTGGCTGCCGCTGGCCTTCGCGCTGGACTGGGGCCGGCCGCCACGGCACATGAACTCGACCTCGGCCTGGTATGCCCACACCGACCAGTGGCGCTACGAGACGGTACAGGCGGCGGAAATCGTCTCGCCGACCGCGCCGGAGGGCGATTGGGACGCCTCGCTGATCGACTTCAACATCCGGGCCGAGCGCATGGGCTGGCTGCCGTCGGCACCGCAGCTCAAGACCAACCCGCTGGAGGTGGCGAAGGCGGCGAAGGCGGCCGGCAAGGACATCGGTGCCCATGTGGCCGAGGAGTTGAAGTCCGGCCGGCTGGAAATGTCGTGCGAGGACCCGGATGCGCCGGAAAACTGGCCGCGCAACCTGTTCGTCTGGCGCTCCAACCTGCTGGGCTCGTCCGGCAAGGGCCACGAATACTTCCTGAAGCACCTGCTCGGCACCGACCACGGCGTGCTCGGCCGCGACCTGGGCGAGGAAGGCCGGCAATTGCCGAAAGAGGCCAAGTGGCACGAGGAAGGCCCGCGCGGCAAGCTGGACCTGCTGGTCTGCATCGACTTCCGCATGAGCACGACGGCGGTCTATTCCGACATCGTGCTGCCGACGGCCAGCTGGTACGAGAAAAACGACCTCAACACCTCGGACATGCACCCGTTCATCCACCCGCTGCAGGCGGCGGTGGACCCGGCCTATGAATCCAAGTCCGACTGGGAGATTTTCAAGGCCATCGCCAAAAAGTTCCAGGCGGTGGCGCCGGAAATCCTGGGCCAGGAAACCGACATCGTCGCCCTGCCCATCCTGCACGACACCCCGGCGGAGATCGCGCAGGACCAGGTCAAGGACTGGAAGAAGGGCGAGTGCGATCTGGTGCCGGGCAAGACCGCGCCGAATTACGTCGCCGTCGAGCGCGACTACACCGCCATTTACGACCGGTTCGTGGCCCTCGGCCCGCTGATGGACCGGATCGGCAATGGCGGCAAGGGCATTTCCTGGAAGACCGAGCACGAGGTGGAGTCGCTGCGCGCGCTGAACGGCGTCTGGGCGGACGGCCCGGCCAAGGGCTGCGCCAAGATCGTCACCGACATCGACGCAACCGAAGTCGTGCTGATGCTGGCGCCGGAAACCAATGGCGAGGTGGCGGTCAAGGCGTGGGAGGCGCTCGGCAAGACGACCGGGCGCGACCACACCCATCTGGCCATGCCGAAGGAAGACGAGAAAATCCGCTTCCGCGACATCGCCGCCCAGCCGCGCAAGATCATCTCGTCGCCGACCTGGTCCGGCCTGGAAAGCGAGCATGTCTGCTACAATGCCGGCTATACCAACGTGCACGAGTTGATCCCCTGGCGCACGCTGACCGGACGGCAGCAGCTCTATCAGGATCATCTGTGGATGCTGGCCTTCGGCGAGGGCTTCATGACCTATCGCCCGCCGGTCGACCTGAAGAGCGTCACCGACCAGGTCAACGACAGCGCCCGCGACGGCCGCGCGCACGTGGTGCTGAACTTCATCACGCCGCACCAGAAATGGGGCATTCACTCCACCTACACCGACAACCTGCTGATGCTGACGCTGAACCGCGGCGGGCCGGTGATCTGGATCAGCGAGACCGACGCGCGCACCGCCGGCATCGCCGACAATGACTGGGTGGAGCTGTACAACAGCAACGGCGCTTTGACCGCCCGGGCGGTGGTGTCGCAGCGGATCAAGGAAGGCACCACCTTCATGTATCACGCCCAGGAGAAGATCGTGAACACGCCCGGTTCCGAGCGCACGGGCAAGCGCGGCGGCATCCACAATTCGGTGACCCGCGCCGTGCTGAAGCCGACGCACATGATCGGCGGCTACGCCCAGCAGTCCTACGGCTTCAACTATTACGGCACGGTCGGCTCGAACCGGGACGAGTTCGTGATCGTGCGCAAGATGGACAAGGTCGACTGGCTCGACCGCCCCGCCGCCCAGAAGGAGGCCGCGCAATGAGGGTTCGTGCGCAAATCGGCATGGTGCTGAACCTCGACAAATGCATCGGCTGCCACACCTGTTCCGTCACCTGCAAGAATGTCTGGACCAGCCGCGAGGGCGTCGAATACGCGTGGTTCAACAATGTCGAGACCAAGCCCGGCACCGGCTATCCCACCGACTGGGAGAACCAGGACCGCTGGAAAGGCGGCTGGCGGCGCACCCGCTCCGGCAGCTTGCAGCCGATGCAGGGGGCGAAGTGGCGCATCCTCGCCAACATCTTCGCCAACCCGTCGCTGCCGGAAATCGACGACTATTACGAGCCGTTCGACTTCGACTACGACCATCTGAAATCGGCCCCGGAAATGGAGGCCTTCCCGACCGCCCGCCCGCGCTCGCGCATCACCGGCGAGCGCATGGACAAGATCGTCAAGGGCCCGAACTGGGAGGAAATCCTGGGCGGCGAGTTCTCCAAACGCTCGCAGGATTACAATTTCGCCGGCATCGAAAAGCAGATTTACGGCGAATACGAAAACACCTTCATGATGTACCTGCCGCGGCTCTGCGAGCACTGCCTGAACCCGGCCTGTGCCGCCAGTTGCCCGAGCGGCGCGATCTACAAGCGCGAGGAAGACGGCATCGTCCTGATCGACCAGGAGAAATGCCGCGGCTGGCGCATGTGCGTTTCCGGCTGCCCCTACAAGAAGGTCTATTACAACTGGTCGACCGGCAAGTCGGAGAAGTGCACGCTCTGCTATCCGCGCATCGAGTCCGGCAACCCCACGGTCTGCTCGGAAACCTGCGTCGGTCGCATCCGCTATATCGGCGTCATCCTCTATGACGCCGACCGGATCGAGGAAGCGGCCAGCGCCGAGCGCACCACCGACCTCTATGAGGCGCAGCTGTCGATCTTCCTCGACCCGAACGACCCGGAGGTGATCCGGGCCGCGCGCCGCGACGGCATCCCGGAGGACTGGATCGGCGCGGCGCAGAACAGCCCGATCTGGAAGCTGGCCATGGACTGGAAGGTGGCCTTCCCGCTGCATCCGGAATACCGCACCCTGCCCATGGTCTGGTATGTGCCGCCGCTCTCGCCGATCCAGAACGCGGCGGAGGCGGGGGCGATCAGCACCAATGACGGGCTGCCGGACGTGCGCAATCTGCGCATCCCGGTGCGCTATCTCGCCAACATGCTGACCGCCGGCGAGGAGGCGCCCATCGTCCACGCGCTGGAGCGCATGCTGGCCATGCGCGGCTATATGCGGGCCAAGACCGTGGACGGCGTCATCGACGAGGGCATTGCCGAGCGCGTCGGCCTCTCGGGCGCGGTGATCGAGGACATGTACAAGATCATGGCGCTGGCCGACTACGAGGACCGGTTCGTGATCCCGACCACCCACCGCGAACAGGTGGAAGCGGCCTACGACCTGCGCGGCGGCTGCGGCTTCACCGATACCAATGGCTGTTCGGACGGCCTCAGCGACTTCTCGCTGTTCGGTGGCCGCAAGCGGCCGTTACAGATGCCGAAGGAGACGGTGGAATGAGCATGACCGTGCAAGACCGCACCCTGAAGGCGCTGTCGCTCGCCCTCAGCTATCCGAGCCGGGAATGGCAGCAGGCCATGCCGGAGATCGCGGCGGTGGTCGCCGCCGACCGGCGCCTGCGCCCCGGCGTCCGCGCCGGGCTCGCCCGCCTGTTCGACGAGCTGGCGACCCGGGATCTCTATGACCTGGAAGAGCGGTTCGTGCTGCTGTTCGACCGCTCGCGCACCCTGTCGCTGAACCTGTTCGAGCACGTGCACGGCGAAAGCCGCGAGCGCGGCGGCGCCATGGTCTCGCTGCTGGAGACCTATCGCGACGCCGGCTTCGAGCCGACCACCAGCGAACTGCCGGACCATCTGCCGGTGCTGCTGGAATTCCTGGCGACCCGCTCGCCGGCGGAGGCGCAGGTGGTGTTGCAGGATGCGGGGCCGATCCTGGCGGCGCTCGACCAGCGGCTGACGCGGCGGCAGAGCCCCTATGCCGCGGTGTTCGCCGCGCTGACCGGCCTGGCCTCGGCCCGGCCGGACGCGGCGGCGGTGGCCGAGCTGATGCAGCAGCCGGAGGACGATCCCAGCGATCTCGACGCCCTGGACGCGGTCTGGGAGGAAGCGGAGGTGCGCTTCAGCCCCGACCCGAATGCCGGTTGTCCGCAGGTGCGCGACATGCTCGCCCGGATGGACCTGCCCCCAGCGCCCGCCCGCGGCGTGGCCGCGGAATAACGGAGGCTTCGATGCACAATTTCGTTTTCGGAATCTACCCCTATATCGCCCTCTCAGTGCTGGCGATCGGCTCGATCGCCCGCTACGAGCGCGACCCTTTCAGCTGGAAAAGCTCGTCGAGCCAGTTGCTGCGGCGCCGGCAGTTCGTGATCGGCTCGGTGCTGTTCCATGTCGGTGTGCTGGTGATCTTTTTCGGCCATCTGGTCGGCCTGCTGACGCCGATCTGGGTGTTCGACACGCTGGGCATCAGCCACGGCGCCAAGCAGTTGCTGGCCATCCTTCTGGGCGGCGTCGCCGGCGTGATGGCGTTGACGGGCGGCGGCCTGCTGTTCCACCGGCGCTGGACCGACCCGCGCATCCGCAAGACCTCCAGCCTGGCCGACATCGGCATTCTGGGGCTGCTGCTGGTGCAACTCGTGCTGGGGCTCTGCACCATCATCGTCTCACTGCAACACCTGGACGGGCACGAGATGACCAAGTTCATGGCCTGGGCCCAGGGCATTTTCACCTTCGATTCCGGCGCGGCCGGGTATATCGCCGACGTCTCGTGGATCTTCAAGCTGCACCTGTTCGTCGGCCTGACCATCCTGCTCGTGTTCCCGTTCACCCGGCTGGTGCACATGCTGTCGGCGCCGGTGCGCTATCTGATCCGGCCCGGCTATCAGATCGTCCGTTCGCGCCGGTCCGGGCCGGTGCGGGCGCCGGCGGAGTAGGGCGGATGGCGACGGCCCTGTTCCCCGACCTGGTGGTCAATGGCGAGCGCGTGCCCCGCGCCGCCATCGCCGCCGAAGCCCAGAACCACCCGGCGCCCGCAGGCAAGCCCGGCCTTGCCTGGCGCCGGGCGGCCGAGGCACTGGCGGTGCGCACGCTGCTGTTGCAGGAGGCGCGCCGGCTGGGCCTGACCGCGGACCCGGAAGAGGTCGCGCCCGGCCGCTTCGAAACCGACGAGGAGGCGCTGATCCGCGCCGTGCTGGAACAGGCGGTGGCGGTCGATCCGCCGGACGCGGCCACCGTGCACCGCGAATGGCAGCGCGACCCGGAGCGCTTCCGTTCGCCGCCGCTCTGGGAGGTGTCGCACATTCTCTGCGCCGCCGCGCCGGACGATGCGGCGGCGCGGGAAGCGGCACAGGAGCGGGCGGAAGGCTTGCTGGGCCATGTGCTGGCCTCGCCCCAGACCTTCGCCGCGCTCGCCGCCGAGCAGAGCGATTGCGGGTCGCGCGCGAATGGCGGCCGGCTCGGCCAGCTTCGCCCCGGCGACACGGTGCCGGCCTTCGAAGCCGCGCTGCGGGCGTTGCGGCCGGGCGAGGTGACGCTGGAGCCGGTGGAAACCGACTACGGCTTCCACGTCATTCGCCTCGACGCCGCCGCGGGTGGCGAGGTGCTGCCGTTCGCGGCGGTCGAACGCACCCTGGCCGAGGCCTTGGAAAAGGCCGCCTGGACCCGGGCGGCCCGGGGTTTCGCCGCGGATCTGGTGGCAGCGGCGGAGATTTCCGGCGCGCGCTTCGATCCGGTGGCGATGCCCGATCCGTCGTAACCCGTCGCTACCGGTTCCGCTGTTTTCCTCTTGCCCCTTTCGGATCGTCTCATGGAAATTCTCGCGTATGTGATCGGCCGCGAGCGCGGCCATATCGACCCCCTGCTGATCGCGGTTGCCGACCGCCTGCTGGCGCGGGGCGTCCGCGTCTGCGGCACGGTGCAGACCAACACCGACAACCCGAACGGCGGCCATTGCGATATGGACGTGCGGGTGCTGCCGGACGGCCCGGAAATCCGCATCTCCGAGGAGCGCGGCGCGCTCGCGCGCGGCTGCCGCCTGGACGCCGGCGCGCTGGAAGGGGCGGTGGGGCTGGTCGAGGCGGAACTGGACGCCGGCGCCGACTGCCTGATCGTCAACAAGTTCGGCAAGCACGAGGCCGAGGGCCATGGCTTCCGCGACCTGATCGCCAAGGCCCTGGCCCTGGGCGTGCCCGTCCTGGTCTCCGTCAACAAGCGCAATGAGGAGGCGTTCCTGGCCTTCGCCGACGGCCTGGCGACGCCGCTCTCCCCGGATGCCACCGCCATGGAGGCCTGGCTTTCCCGCCAGATGGCCGCCGCGGCGGCGTGATCGCAACGGCACCCGCATTGCGCGCTCCCTGATCGCATCGCCGTACCCCGGACGGTGCGGAGCGCCGATCCGGGGCCGGTAGCGGCGCGCGAACACCGCCCGCCTGGGTGTTCGACGAAAGACACCGGTCCCGGCTCTCGCCTCCGGCTCGGCCGGGAAACAGGGGCGCTACAGCGTCGCCAACGCCAGGCCATAGGCGAGGCCGGCCAGGGCGACGGTCCAGGGCGGCCAGCGCAGCACCTGGAGCATGGCCCAGCCGACGGCGACCGCCGCCACGTCGGCGGTTCCGTGCACCGCGGTGGTCCAAAGCGGGTCGTAGAGCGCCGCCCCCAGAATGCCCACCACCGCCGCATTCACACCGCCGAGCGCGCGCCGCAGGCCCGGCTTGTGCGACAACTGCGTCCAGAGCGGCAGCGCGCCGGCCATCAGCAGCAGGCCGGGCGCGAAGATCGCCACCAGCGCGATGACCCCGCCCGCAATGCCGTGGCTCGCCGCGCCCAGATAGGCGGCGAAGGTGAACAGCGGTCCGGGAATGGCCTGGGCGATGCCATAGCCGGCGAGGAAGGTTTCCGTCGGCAGCCCGCCCTGGCCGACCGTGGCGCTCTCCAGGAAGGGCAGCACCACATGCCCGCCGCCGAACACCAGGCTGCCGGCGCGGTAGAAGGGTTCGGCGATGGCGGCGACCGGCAGGGCGCGGGCGAAGGGCAGCACAAGCAGCAGGGCGATGGCGCAGCCGATCAGCAGGAATGGCCATGACCCGACCCGCTTCGGCGCCGGCGCGGCGGACGGCCCGGCGGCGGCGGGAGTCGCGGCGAAAAACGCGGCGAGGCCGGCCAGGACCAGGGCCGCCAGCTGGCCGGCGACGCCCTCCATCAGCAGGCTCAGCACCAGCGCGCCCACCCCCAGCAGGCGGTGGACCCGGTCGCGGCAGAGCGTTTCGGCCATGCCGAGCACCGCGTGCAGCACGACGGCCACCGCCACCAGTTTCAGCCCCTGGACCACGCCCGGCAGCAATGCCGCCGGCAGGGCGTCGAGGCCGAAGGCGGCGGCCAGCATGATCAGGGCCGATGGCAGGGTGAAGCCGGCCCAGGCGGCGGCCCCGCCGGCGGCCCCTGCCCGCTCCAGGCCGATGGCAAAGCCGACCTGGCTCGACGCCGGCCCCGGCAGGAACTGGCCCAGCGCCACCAGTTCGGCATAGCGCGCCTCCGATAGCCAGCCGAGCCGCTGCACGAAGGCGGTGCGGAAATAGCCCAGATGCGCCGACGGTCCGCCGAACGACGTGCAACCGAGCTTCAGAAAGGTCCAGAAGACGTCAGCGGCGCCCATGCCGTTCGGTTCCCTGTCATGCGGTGCTGGCGGTTCGGCACTCCCCGCCTGCGTAACGACCGCCGGTGACAGGCCGGTGACAGGCCGGTGAAACGGGCGCGCCGCTCAGTTCACCTGTTTGGTATGGCCTTCCCAATAGGGTTGGCGCAACGCGGTTTTCAGGATTTTGCCCGCACCGGAGAGCGGCAGCGGCTCGGTGATGAAATCGACGCCGCGCGGGCATTTGAAGCCGGCGATCTGGGCGTGGCAGTGGGCGATGATCTCGTCGGCGGTGGCACTCATGCCCTCTTTCAGGCGGACGATGGCGTGCACGCGCTCGCCCCATTTGTCGTCCGGCACGCCGATGACGGCGCATTCGGCCACGGCCGGGAACATCTGCACCGCGCTCTCCACCTCCGCCGAATAGATGTTCTCGCCGCCGGAGATGATCATGTCCTTCACCCGGTCGACCACATAGATATAGCCGGCCTCGTCCATATAGCCGCCGTCGCCGGAATGCATCCAGCCGCCACGCAGCGCCTCGGCGGTCAACTCCGGCTGGCGCCAGTAGCCCTGCATGACATTGGGGCCGCGCACGCAGATCTCGCCCACTTCGCCGCGCGGCACTTCCACGTCGTCCGCGTCGCGAATCTGCACCTCCACCCCCGGCGCCGAGCGACCGACCGAGCGGAACTTGTAGGCGAGCGGCCCCTCGAACACGTGGCTTTCCGGGCCATTGGTGGAGGTCAGCGGCGCACACTCGGTCTGGCCGTAGGCGTGATAGAACTGCGCGTTGGGGATCGCCGCCATCGCCTTCAGGATCACCGCCTCCGGCATGGGCGAGGCGCCGTAGGCCAGCCGTTGCAGGCTGGACAGGTCGTATTTCGCCACATCCGGATGGTTCACGGTCATGTTCACCATGGTCGGCACCAGCAGCGTGTCGGTGATCTGCCAGCGCTGGATCGCGTCCATGGTCGCCTCGGGCGTGAACATCGGGATGAAATAGTGGGAATTGCCCATCTGGGTCTGGCCGAACACCGCGACGCAGTCGGCGATGTGGAACATGGGCGGCGCGTGCAGATAGCGCGAGCCCGGCTTGTAGTCGAACACCGACATCACGTTGAAATTGTTGCAGACCAGGTTGCGGTGCGACAGCATCACGCCCTTGGACCGGCCGGTGGTGCCGCCGGTGTAGAACAGGCCGGCCAGGTCCTCATAGGCGCATTCGGCATCGGGCGCCGGATCGGCGGCGGCCAGGATCGCCTCATAGCCGTGCATGCCGGCGGGCGGCACGTCGTCGCCCAGATAGACCACCTGCTCCACATGGGGCAGCTTGCCGTCGAGGGCCTGGAGCACCGGCGCGAACTGGGCGTCGATGAACAGGATTTTCGCCTCGGAATCGTTCAGCCAGTGCTGCACCTCGGGCGGCGCCAGGCGGATGTTGATCGGCACGAACACGCCGCCGGCCCAGGCGGTGGCGAAGAAGAACTCGTAATAGCGGTCGCTGTTCAGCGCCAGGATGGCGGCGCGGTCGCCGGCGCCCAGGCCCAGCCCTTGCATGGCCCCCGCCAGTTTCGCCACCCGCTCGACGGTTTCGGCCCAGGTTCGGCGCCGTTCCCCGCCGTCCGGCGCCATGATGCAGGTCGACGTGCCGTCGCGGTCGATCTGGGCCGAACGCTTCAGCCCCTGGGTCAGATACATGGCGAAACTCCCTTGCCTCGCGCCTCAAGACGCTTTTGCCGCTATCGTGCAAGCAGCGCCGGCCCGAGTAAAGGACGATTGCCGTGCCCGCGCCTACGGCAGCCGCGCGATGGCCTCGGACAACTGGTCGAAGCGGTCGACCGTCGCATCGGCATCCGCCAGGGCTTCCGGCGTGCCATAGCCATAGGTCACCAGGATAACGCCGAGCCCGGCGGCCCGGCCGGCGCGCAGGTCGTTGGCGCTGTCGCCGATCATCACCGCCCGCGCCGGCTGGCCCAGCGCCGCGCAGACGGCGCGGACATGGGCCGGGTCGGGCTTCGGCGCCGGCGCGGTGTCCTGGCCGATAACGGCCTCGAAAAACGGGGTCAGGCCCGCCTCGTGCAGCACCTGGTCGGTGGCGACCTGGGCCTTGTTGGTGCACACCCCCAGGCGGATGCCCCGGCGCGCGAAACCGGCAAGCGTCTGCGGCACGCCCGGATAGACCCGGGCCAGATGCTCGCGGTTCGGGTCGGTGTAGAAGGCCAGGAAGCGGCGCGTCAGGCCGGGGTGATCCGCGGGATCGACCTGGGCGCCGGTGGCCGCGAAGCCGCGGCGGACCAGGGCGCCGACACCGTCGCCGATCATGCGGCGCACCGACTCAACCGAAAGCTGTCGACGCTTGTGTTCTGCCAGCAAAAGGTTAAGTGTTAACGTCAGGTCGGCGGCACTGTCGATCAGCGTGCCGTCCAGGTCGAAGACGATGGCGTCGGGATGCATCGGGATTGCAACTTTCCGCAACAAAACTTGAGTGTTCAGAGCTTAAAGCAGATGGCACAAAGCAACACCAGCCGTGACGGCACGCCCGCGTCTATTGCGCATCCGGGCGCAATGCGGGCGCGTTTCACGGTGCTCTGTGATCCCGATCACCAATCTGCAACCGACATTATGCCAAGATAATCCAGTAGAGCAGGTGTGTCTGACAGGCGGTTCCGGTGACTGACATGACGAACAACACGATCGGCGCAATCGTTCTGGCCGCGGGCAAGGGCACGCGCATGAAGTCCGATTTGCCCAAGGTTCTGCACAAGCTGGCCGGCAAGGCGATGGTGCGGCACGTGACCGATACGGTCGGCGCGCTGTCGCCCGCGCGGATCTGCGTGGTGGTCGCGCCGGGAATGGACGCCGTCGCCGACGCGGTCGCACCGCACCGCACCGCAATCCAGGCGGAGGCACTCGGCACCGGCCATGCGGCGCTCGCCGCCGCAGCCGAGATGGCCGACTTCGCCGGCGACGTGTTCATCCTGTTCGGCGACACGCCGCTGATCACCGCCGACACCCTCCGGGCCATGCTGGCGGCGCGCCGGTCGGATGCCGCGCCGGCGGTCGTCGTGCTGGGCATGCGCGTCGCCGCCGCCAACGCCTATGGCCGCCTGATCCAGGCGGCGGACGGCACCCTGGAACGCATTGTCGAGTTCAAGGACGCGACCGAGGCCGAGAAGGCCGCGCCGCTCTGCAATTCCGGCGTGATGCTGGTGGAGGGCGCCCGCCTGTTTGGCTGGCTGCGCCGCATCGGCAACGACAACAAGAAGGGCGAATACTATCTGACCGACCTGGTCGCGCTCGCCCGCGCCGACGGCGCCGGTTGCGCCGTGGTCGAGGGTGCGGAGGCCGAGTTGCTGGGCGTCAACTCCCGCGTCGAACTGGCGATGGCCGAGGCGGTGCTGCAAACCCGCCTGCGCGAGGCGGCCATGCTGGCCGGCGTGACCATGCCCATGCCGGAGACGGTCTATCTCTCGGCCGACACCCGGTTCGGCCAGGATGTCTATGTCGGGCCGCACACGGTGTTTATGCCCGGCGTCAGTGTCGGCAACGGCGTGGAGATCAAGGGCTTCTGCCATTTCGAGGGCGCCCGCATCGCCGACCACGCCATTCTCGGCCCCTATGCCCGCCTGCGGCCGGGCGCGGAAATCGGCGAGGGCGCGCATCTCGGCAATTTCGTCGAAATCAAGAAGGCGACGGTGGAAGCCGGGGCCAAGGTCAACCACCTCGCCTATATCGGCGATGCGCGGGTGGGTGCACGCGCCAATATCGGCGCCGGCACCATCACCTGCAATTACGACGGTTTCGACAAGCATTTCACCGATATCGGCGCCGACGCCTTCGTCGGCACCAACAATGCGCTGGTCGCGCCCGTGACCATCGGCGACGGCGCCATCACCGCCGCCGGCAGCGTCATCAGCCAGAATGTGCCGGGCGATGCGCTCGCCATCGAACGCGCCCGGCAGGAGACCAAGCCCGGCTGGGCCGCCAAATTCCGCGACCGCAAGCGTCGCCGCCGCCAGGAGCGCGCCGCGGACTGACCCGCGGTCCCGCTCCCACCTCTGTCGTTCTTTCGTTTTCTCCCGTTCGGAGTTCTCTCGTCTATGTGCGGAATCATTGGCATCGTCGGCCAGCGCCCGGTCGCCCATCACCTGGTGGATGCGTTGAAGCGGCTGGAATACCGCGGGTATGATTCCGCCGGCATCGCCACCCTGGTCGACGGCCATATCGACCGGCGCCGGGCGGAGGGGAAGCTGGCCAATCTGGAATCCCTGGTCGAGCACCAACCCATCGGCGGCATTGTCGGCATCGGCCACACCCGCTGGGCCACCCATGGCGCGCCGACCGAGGCGAACGCCCACCCGCACGCGACCGGCCGGGTCGCCGTGGTTCACAACGGCATCATCGAGAATTTCCAGACCCTGCGCGGCGAACTGGAGGCCCAGGGCCACACCTTCAACACCGAGACCGATACCGAGGTCGTCGCCCACCTGCTGACCCAGGAACTCAACGCCGGCGCCGAGCCGGTGGAGGCGGTGCGCCGCATGCTGAGGCGGGTCGAGGGCGCGTTCGCGCTCGCCATGATCTTCACCGGCGAGCATGACCTGATGATCGGCGCCCGCCGCGGCAGCCCGCTGGCCGTGGGCTATGGCGACGGCGAGATGTATCTGGGCTCGGACGCGCTGGCGCTGGCGCCGCTCACCCGCCGGCTCAGCTATCTGGACGAAGGCGACTGGGTGGTGATCCGCGGTGCGGAGGCGCAGATCTACGACGCCGCCAACACCCCCGTGCAGCGCGAGATCAAGGAAAGCGCCGTCTCCGGCGCCATGATCGGCAAGGGCAATTACCGCCATTTCATGCTGAAGGAGATCTACGAACAGCCGGCGGTGGTGGGCGACACGCTGCGCGCCCTGTTCAACCCGTCGACCCGGGCGGTGCAGATGCCGCCGCTGCCGGTGGACCTGGGCCGGGTCTCGCGCTTCACCATCAACGCCTGCGGCACGGCCTATTATGCCGGCCTGGTCGGCAAATACTGGCTGGAGCAGGTGGCGCGCGTGCCCTGCGACGTCGATATCGCCAGCGAGTTCCGCTATCGCGAGGCGCCCTTGCCGGAAAACGGCGTCGCCATGTGCATCAGCCAGTCGGGCGAGACCGTGGATACGCTGGAATCGCTGCGCTATGCCAAAAGCCAGGGGCAGACCATCATCTCGGTGGTGAACGTGCCCGAAAGCGCCATCGCGCGGGAGAGCCACGCGACGCTCGCCACGCTGGCCGGGCCGGAGATCGGCGTCGCCTCCACCAAGGCGTTCACCACCCAGTTGACGGTGCTGGCGGCGTTGGCGATCGCCACTGGCGTCGCCCGCGGCAGTATCGACGGTGCGCAGGCGGCGCGGCTGACCTCCGCCCTGCTGGAAGTGCCGGCGCGCATCGCCGAGGTGCTGAACCATGACGGCCGCATCCGCGAGATCGCCCTTTCGGTGGCCGAGGCGCGCGACGTGCTCTATCTCGGCCGCGGCTCGTCCTTCCCGATTGCCATGGAAGGCGCACTGAAACTGAAGGAAATCAGCTATATCCACGCCGAGGGCTATGCCGCCGGCGAGATGAAGCACGGGCCCATCGCGCTGATCGACGACTCGGTGCCGGTGGTGTTCATCGCGCCCGGCGACCCGCTGTTCGAGAAGACCGCCAGCAACCTGCACGAAGTGGTGGCCCGCGGCGGCAAGCCGATCCTGTTCGCCGACCGCAAGGGCATTGCCAAGGTCGGCGCCCATGCGGTGCACGCCATCGAAATGCCGGAGATCGACCCGTTCGTGGCACCGATCCTCTACGCCATCCCGGTGCAGTTGCTGGCCTACCACGCCGCGGTCGCCAAGGGCACCGACGTGGACCAGCCGCGCAACCTGGCCAAAAGCGTGACGGTGGAATAGGGCGGGAGAAGGAGGCCGGCCCCGAAGGCGGCAGAGGTGGTCCCGGCTGGAATCACATTTCAAGTGTGACACCGCGGTTGGCCGCGAACGCCTCGATCGCGGTTTGAAAACCGAGACATTTTCGAGGCGTTGCGTTGAGGCTCCAGATCACGTCGCCGATGTCGTCATCGGTGTAGGCTCGGAGGTTGGCTTTCCGGGGAAGTCCCCAGCGCAACCGGTCGTTGACGTTCACGATCCCGCCCCGTTGCTACGGCCTGTACGGGTCCCAGAAAAAGGCACGCAGGCCGATTTGTTCCGTGAGGTCGCCATGCCTCGCGAACTCGCCGCCATTGTCGTGGGTGA